>JAEZKW010000130.1 GCA_023415375.1 Bacillota bacterium | reverse complement strand
CTTTCTAACTTCATGCTTCACTCTTCAAACTTCCAAAAGTATGTGGCGATGTGGGGATATGTGGTGATAAAAATATAAAGACAATAATATATAAATGAATCAAACGAATTCCGAGATTTTATAATATTTCTTTTCCCTGTGTCTATGTCATCACAATGAGGATGGTCTCTGTGGCCTACTTTATTGCCACAGAGGCACAGAGTCACAGAAATTAAAGAAAAGATCTTCTGAAGATGAAAATCGCATCTCCCGTTTCCAAAATCGAATCTTCCGGAGATGAAACCTCATCTCCCATTTCCAAAATCGAATCTTCCGGAGATGAAATCTCATCTCTCATTTCCAAAATCGAATCTTCCGGAGATGAAACCTCATCTCCCATTTCCAAAATCGAATCTCCCGGAGATGAAATCCCATCTCCCGTTTCCAAAATCGAATCTCCCGGAGATGAAATCCCATCTCCCATTTCCAAAATCGAATCTCCCGGAGATGAAATCCCATCTCCCGTTTCTAAAATCGAATCAGCCTTCTACCATTTCTGAACTCTAAAGTAAATTTCCTCGGCCCGGGAGAAAATTGTCTGAACCCTTCTGGAAATTTCTTGAGCCGGGAAAAAATTTTTGGGATGATTCAATGGGTTAGGTCAAGCTCTTCAACAGTCTGTCGGAACAAAAAAACCCGCACCGGAGGTGCGGGAACTATGATAATCAGGATCAAATCAAATTCTTTTGATGGTAATAGGATACCATCTTTTTGGTGCAATGGAGTACCTAAAAAGTGCCGAATTAAAACGCATCAAGCTCGAGATGAGCAGATTTTTTCAATAATAACCGGCTTTCTGGATCATACGTAAAGATTAACTAACTTCAAGCCGCATCGACAGGTCGTTTCTCTTTCGGAATTTCAGAGGAATTTCGGGATTTAGGAAAGAACCATATTCTAACAATAATTTCTTCAATTTCACTTTAGCTCTGGTACGGGCATTATCAATGACCTTTGGCGGGAGACTCAATTTTTTCTGGATTTCTTGGTAACTATAATCTTGGATGATTAATTTTACAACCCCATATTCGACCGGCGAAAGGTAAGCTTTTAATACTGTATCAATCTTGCCGACAATCCAATCATTTTCAATCCTTGTAAAAGGTTCATTGGTATTATCGGCAACCAGATCCAAAACTGTCCGGGGATCATCTTCATTAAGATTAGCATTCAAAGAGAGGGTTCGATTGGCAAATAAGGCCTTCTTCGTAAAAGATTGTTTAACAACATTATATATCCTCCGTAAAATACAGATATAGGCAAAAGTACTAAATTTAATGTGGTAATTTTGGGCATCATATTCTTCTATCGCTTTGAGTAGTCCTATCGCGCCTTCTTGAAAGTAATCTTCATAATCAATATTATAAGCGCTCTGGTTTTTGACAATATGACGAACCATAGGCAAATATTTCCGAACTAATTCATCTTTGGCAACAGGGTCATTATGTGAACGAATCCTTTCTATGAAAAACAAATCATTCTCCTGATTCATTCCATTACCCCCATCCATACTCTTTTTATCAAGTATATGGCCGGGTTGTCTATTTCATGCAATATTACTTTTTAATAAAAAAAATTAGGAACTCCAACAAAAAAACCGCTTTTTTTAGCGGTTCGTTGTTAAGAACGACTATCTTGGTTCTACAATAAACTTAATTGCAGTTCGAACTTGGCCCTCAATATTGATCTCAGAAAACCCGGGAGTGCAAACCAAATTGATGCCATTTGGAGCGACGTATCCTCTAGTAATCGCGATTGCCTTAACTGCCTGATTGACTGCACCGGCCCCCACCGCCTGGATTTCTGCGCTCCCTTTCTCCCGCAAAACTGCGGCCAAAGCTCCGGCAACCGATTTTGGACTGGAATTTGCTGAAACTTTTAACACATCCATTCGAAAAGCCCCCCACCGAAAAATATCGCTTTCATTCCCTATCATATTCAATAATAGGTAAAAAAAATCCTTAACTACACCAAAATCATTGTTTAATTTGTAAAGTAGCAGCCGATGCCGCTTTATTTTGGGCTTCTTTTAGGCTTTTGCCGGTACCGGCGCCGTAGACTCGTCCATTCACGAATACTTCCACGGTAAAAGTCTTATTATGGGGGGGTCCTTCTTCAGCGACAAGATGGTATTCTGGTTTTAAGCCTTGGGACTGTACTAGTTCTTGTAAATAGGTTTTCGCGTCGATTTTTTCAGAATCAGCAAATATTTCCGGTAAAGCGTTTTCGATTAAGGGGGTAAGCATTTCTTCAGTTGCCTTTAGACCAAAACTCAGATAAAAAGCGCCAATAAAGGCTTCGAAGAGATCAGCCAAAATATTGGGTTTGGTATTACCGCCTGTGCGGATTTCACCTGCTCCAAGTAAAATATATTTATCCAGTTCCATTTGCCGGGTGAATGAAGCAAGAAAAGAAGCACTGACTAAAATCGCTTTAACTTTCGCCAATTGCCCTTCATCATACGAACGGTAATGTAAATATAAATATTGGCAGACGATTAGCCCTAAGACACTGTCACCTAAAAATTCCAACCGTTCATTGCTTGGTAGACGGTGTTCATTGGCATAAGACGAATGAGTAAAGGCTTCGATAAACAGAGCCTCATTTTTTGGCTCTATATGAAGCCGGGCCGTCAACTCTTTCATCGACGGCCCCATTTGTTCTTTCAGTTTGGAATTGTCTTTTACATTTCCCTGATGTTTCTTAACCATGATATTTCCTAAATATAAGGCAGGCATTGTGACCGCCAAACCCTAATGAATTGGACATTACATATTCTAACTCCGCTTTTCTTGCGTTATTCGGAACATAGTCCAAATCACACTCAGGATCAGGGGTTTGATAGTTGATAGTCGGTGGAATCAAACGATTCTGGATAGCTAAAATTGAAGCAACAGCTTCAATTCCGCCCGCCGCTCCTAAAAGATGACCGGTCATTGATTTGGTCGAACTGATTGCCACTGATTTAGCAAAATCACCGAATACTCTCCGGACAGCTAAAGTCTCAACTTTATCATTGGCAGAAGTCGATGTCCCATGGGCATTTATGTAGGAAATTTGGTGAGGGCCAATACCTGCATCTTTCAAAGCCCGAGCCATGGCCCGTGATGCTCCATCCCCTTCAGGATCCGGTGATGTCATATGATAGGCATCGCCTGTCTCTCCAAAACCTACTAATTCAGCATAAATTGAAGCATTACGTTTTAACGCATAGTCTAATTCCTCTAATATTAAAACGCCACACCCTTCACCCATTATAAAACCATCCCGGTTAAGATCAAAAGGACGAGAGGCCCTCTTGGGGTCATCATTATTTTTGGATAAAGCCCCCGAAGAAGTAAAGCCAGCATATGACAAGCCTGTAATCGCTGCTTCGGTTCCTCCGGTAATCATTACCTTGGCATCACCATTTTGAATAATCCGGAAAGAATCTCCAATTGAGTGGGCAGCCGAAGCGCAAGCCGTGACGACTGTATGATTTGGCCCTTTGGCGCCGGTTGTGATGGATACGCATCCAGAATTCATATCCGGTATCATCATCGGGATAAAGAAGGGGCTTACCCGTCCGGGTCCTTTTTCTACAAATATTCTGGCTTGTTCCTCAAAGGTCTTCATACCGCCAATTCCGGAACCGATTATGACACCAATCTCTTCGGCATTGTCAGCATGAATGGTTAATTTTGCATCCGTCAGGGCCATTTTAGAAGCTGCGACGGCAAACTGTGTAACTCGATCCATCCGCCTGACTTCTTTTCGGTCAAGGTAAAGACTTGGATCAAAATCCTTAACTTCCGCGCCGATTTTTACCTCAAAGTTACTGGTATCGAAAGCGGTTACATAATCAATACCGCAAACCCCATTTGCAAGCGATTCCCAAAATTTTGAGAGGCCTGTTCCTATGGGAGAAACTACACCCAAACCGGTTATGACGACTCGATTTTTCATATTCTCACCTTTTTTAGGAACTCAACGTATTTTTAAAAGAGTCCCGAGAATCGGGACTCTTTTTATAACTTACTGACCATTCTCTTTAATGTAATTTACTGCATCACCGACGGTAGCGATCTTTTCAGCATCCTCATCCGGTATTTCCAGGTCGAACTCCTCCTCTAAAGCCATTACGAGTTCAACGATATCCAGTGAGTCAGCTCCTAAGTCATCAACAAAAGAAGCTTGTTCATTAACTTCTTCTTCATCAACGCCTAATTGCTCAACAACTATGTCCTTAACTTTACTAAAGATATCCAACCATTTCACCTCCTTCCAAGCAAGGTTGGTCAAAATGATTATTTCCCGATAACCTCTTATTTAATTTACATTACCATCCCGCCATCGACATTTAAAACATGGCCGGTGGTATAACAAGAATCAGGGGAAGCAAGAAAAACAACAGCACTGGCTACATATTCGGGTTTGCCAAGAAAACCCAAAGGAATTGCTTTATTCAACTTTTCTTTGGCATCATCGGATAAGACTTCGGTCATTTTAGACTCAATAAAACCAGGAGCGATTGCATTCACACGGATATTGCGTGAACCCAGCTCTTTAGCCATGGTCTTGGTAAAAGCGATGACCCCGCCTTTTGAAGCGGAATAATTGGCTTGCCCAGCATTACCCATTTGTCCAATGACTGAAGCGATGTTAATGATTTTGCCGGAACGTTGTTTCATCATCGGCTTAATCGCCGCCTTGGTACATAAGAAAGTGCCTTTGAGATTAATATCCAAAACTGCATCCCAATCGGCTTCACTCATGCGCAATAACAAGTTATCTTTGGTGATGCCAGCGTTGTTGACTAAAATATCGAGTTTCCCGAATTGTTTAATGGCCTCATTAATCATGGCCTCACAATCGGATTCTTTGGTAACATTTCCAACGATGGAACCTGCCTGCCGCCCTAAATTACGGATTTCGGCTGCAGTTTCATGGACTGCTTCGCTGACATCTGAAAGAAGAACCGAAGCTCCTTCAGCGCTTAAAGCCAAAGCGATGGCTCTGCCGATACCTCTAGCAGCACCAGTTACGATTGCGACCTCATGCACTAATTTCATATTACTAGACCTCCTTTAAAATTGCAAGAGCTTTTTTGATAGAACTCATATCCTCACAATTAACAAATGTAGCGTCCTTTAAAGTCTTTTTAACAAGACCCGATAACACTTTCCCTGGGCCGACCTCTATAAAGGTATCAACCCCTTGGCCTCTTAAATAATTGAGACTATCTTCCCAAAGTACTGAAGAAAAAATTTGGCGGTATAAACTATCCGTCAATTGTTCCTTCGACACTGTTTTGGCAAAGACATTAGCGATCACGGGCGGATCCGGGTCAAACCAAACTGTTTTTTCAAGCTCAGGACGAAATGCATCGGCAGCCTTTCGCATAAAACTGGAATGAAAGGCTCCACTTACTGCCAGCGGTATTACTTTTCCACCTTTAGCCATAACCAACTCTTGGAGTTTGGCGATGCCCTTTTTATCACCGGAAGCGACGATTTGCCCCGGACAGTTATAATTAGCCGCTTCCACCAGACCGGTCTCAGATGCTTCTTGGAGTAGAATAGATAGTGTATTTCGATCAATTCCCAAAATTGCCGCCATCATTCCTTGATGGTCCGGATCCGCCTCCGCCATTAAACGTGAACGGGAATTCACCAAGCGTAATCCTTCTTCAAGAGAAACTGCTTTTGAAGCCATTAAGGCGCTATATTCTCCTAAGCTGTGACCAGCTGTAAAGTCTGGCGAAATCCCCTCCTCGGCAAGAACTTTAAATAAGGCTATACTGGTCGCTACTATCGCCGGTTGAGCGTTTCGAGTGTCTTTCAGCAGATCATCCGGACCTTCAAAGCACAAATTAGAAATACTGCGTCCCAATATTTGGTCGGCCTTTTCAAAAACCTCTTTTGCCGCCTTGCAATTTTCATAAACTTCTTTGCCCATCCCTACATATTGAGAGCCTTGTCCTGGAAAAATAAAAGCGATTTTTCTCATGATTCTCCCTTGACTCATTTAAAATAAAATATAGATAAGCACCAAATTACAAATAGGATATCACTGAATTTAGAGCCTTAATTTCATATGGACTTATAAATTTAGATTCTTTGACTAATATTTGCCTTTTCTATAGTCTGACCTATTGCTCCGACAATATCTTGATTTACTGCTTTCATTGCGGCTTTAATGGCGTTTTTTACTGCTTTTGCCTTTGAACTTCCATGGCCAATCATACTAATACCATTAAGCCCTAATAACGGCATCCCACCATATTCGGCAGGATCCATCGGAGCCAGAACTCTTTTGAGGGGAGCTTTAAGCAGAAGACCACCCATCATCGAAAAACCATTAGTGCCAATGGCTTCTTTAATCCAGCCCAGCAAAACCGATGCTAAACCTTCGGATAACTTCAATACAACGTTTCCTACAAAACCATCACAAACAATTACATCACAGGCTCCGCGATGAACATCGCGTCCCTCGATATTACCAATAAAATTTAAACCACTATTTTTTAAAAGTTGGTGAGCTTCTACAGTTAACTTGTTACCTTTCGTCTCTTCTTCACCAATACTTAATAGGCCTATTTTGGGGCTGGCGATACCTAAAATATGTTCGGCGTAAGCGGAACCCATATAAGCAAATTCCAACAAATTATCAGGCTCGCAGTCTGCATTGGCCCCGGCGTCCAAAATAATACTGATACCAGCTTTGGTCGGCATTACTGATGCGATAGCTGGTCTTTTTATTCCTTCGATCCTTCCCAGCGTAAATAAGGAAGCAGCCATTGCGGCTCCAGTATTGCCCATTGAAATTACAGCATCCGCTTTACCCTCTTTGACCAAGCGGTTGGCAACAACCAGTGAAGAATCTTTTTTACGTTTCACGGCATTGGCAGGATGCTCGTCCATAGCAATAACTTCAGAGGCATGATAAATTTCTAATTTTAGCCCGGCAGTTTGTTGCTGATTTAAAATTGGTAGAATTTCATTTTCAACACCCACCAAAATAACTTCCGCCCCAAACTCACGACAGGCCTCAATGGCTCCTAATACAATTTCTTGCGGAGCGAAATCTCCACCCATGGCATCAAGAGCAATTTTCAAAATTACCGACGCTCCTTACTTTTATCCATTTAGGATCCAGTAAAAAATGTTTTTTAAGAGTCATCCACCCGAGTTTATACAGCGATTAAGGCTAGACTTGACATACAGACCCGCGTATATGTATATAAAATGACTGCCGGGTTGGATGTTGGTTTAGTAGATTGTATCTACCCCGGCAAGACAAATCTTTCATGTTTGCCGGGGTACAAAATAACCAATAATATGTATTCTTAAAAAGGAAAAAAATAAGGTCAAAGATGACCTTACCATAATTCATTACCTGCTCAAGCGCTCGCGCGCTCAAATGCCTTTTTAGGCATTATTGGCTTTCGCAATAACTTCCCGACCGTTATAAAAACCACAGTTTCCACAAACAACATGGGGTAACTTAGGTTCATGACATTGCGGGCAAGCGCCAGTGGTCGGCGCAGTAGTTTTATAATTAGCGCGTCGTAGTCTTTTACGGGTCCGAGAGGTTCTATTTTTTGGATTTGCCATCAGGTCCACCTCCTTTTGTGGATAACAAATTACGTAATTTCTCAAATTGTGGATTAAATTGTTCAATAACGCAATTACAAGGATCAATATTGCGATCTTTACCGCATATCGGACATAATCCAAGACAATCCGGCGTACAAATGAAATTCATCGGTAACGTGAACAGTACTTGCTCGGAAATACAATCTTTTAAATCAATTATATCTCCATTAAAATGAAAAGCGAGATCATCTTCCCCATCATTTGCAGGAGTCGTAAGAAATTCTGCGATGACCTCAGTCTGTTGTTCCCTTTGAAATTCTTTTAAACATCGATCACAATTGACTCGGTAGCGAAAATTAAGATTCGCTTTCATTAAGAAACCTTCACCAGTGTTGGTGATGGTTCCCTCAACTTTGACAGGTTCTGTGAAAGTAAGGGCCAGTTTAAAATCAGGGATTTCTTGCTCACCCCGAAAATCAACCACACCACCCGGTAATTCATGGATCGGACCAATATTTACCTTCACTAAAATCACCTCCGATTATTATATAAGTTAATTTTCCAAAAGTCAATGTTTTTACTGCTTATAGACTTTGGAATGATTTTTAGAATCTAGAAGCCAGAATTCAGAATAAAAAACAAGGGAAAAATTTCTAGCTCCTGGCTCCTGGCTCCTGAATCTTGACTAAAATGGAAGCCTCCGGGACAAACTGAAATCCATGAGGTGATATTATGATTCGCCATTATCAGCATCATCAACTTAAAAATACCGATCCCAGGTGGCATTTTAACCCCCCGGTCCTGAATTCTATTTGGCAACTAAGTCCATATGAAATCTCCAAATTTTCCGGAGAACTTTTCCAAGTAATGGCCGAGGCTGCTCAAAGTTATATTTACCAAAAGAGTTTAGCAGCCATCCGTAAGGAATTTCAGCAAAAAATAACCCAAAATCAAAACCAAAATCAAAATCCTTCTTAACAGGTTTTTTCCGAAACTTCCAAAATAAATTCAACATAGCTTATGTTTCGTGGGAAACCCTAATGATCGAGGAGGTGAGAATTAAATGGGTAGTGGTCAACGCAGAAATAATATCCTTGTTAAACAAGCTTCCGCCGCTCTGGACAAATTCAAATATGAGATAGCCAATGAATTGAATGTGGATACCTCGAAAGTCCAGGGAGGTTATTGGGGTTATATGATGACCCGGGATACCGGCGCTATCGGAGGAAATATGGTACGCAGGATGATTGAAGCCGCTGAAAAATCTTTAGCCGAACAAACCATCGCTGATGTTAAGGCTGGTTTCCAAGCTGGTTTAAATACTCAGGGCTCCAGTCTCAACCAGACCAATCAATATAACCAACAACAGTCCCAATTTAAATTTCAATAATACCGGTTATAGCAGTTGATTCGAAAAAATTACTTACAGCTGAGAGGAATTTAATTCCTCTCAGTTCCATTACCATTCCTTATGGATTCGTAATCTTAAAACGTATTTCCTGTTCCTTATAACCGGCCTTTCTTAAAGGAATCAATATGTCTTGTTCTAAGTCGGGAACATAAGTTTTTAAAGCCGTAAAGGATCCTTCCAAGCTATAAAAACCCATTGAAGCCGGAATCAGTAATGATTCACCGCGGACTACCGAAATCGTACCGCCATCATATTTTAGACTTCCTTCGCCTTCTGTCAATACATAAATATAGAATTTATTGCCATCGGCGTTTTCTAATACCGACCCTTTAACTTCCAATAATTCAACCGCAAAATACTTATTTGCAATCAGATATTTTTTGATGGAGTGAGCGTCAATTTTTACTTTCAATCCCTCTGCTTTTTCCGAACACATGGAGCCATTAAAATCAATAACTTCTTTTGCTTTTTCAATATGAAGCGGCCTGGGCTGGCCATTCTTATCAACCCGGTTATAATCAAAGACCCGGTATGTAGTATCGGAGTTTTGCTGGATTTCGGCCAGAACAATGCCTTCTCCAATGGCGTGAATAAGACCCGCTGGGATATTAAAGGTATCACCCGGTGCGACTTCGACTGAATTTAGACAATCCTCAATCCGATTCTCTTCTACAGCCTGTTCAAAACTCTCCCGAGTGGTTCCTGGGCGTATACCATATATTAATTTTGCACCCGGTTTGGACGAAAGAATATGCCACATCTCATTTTTTCCAAGTTCACCGTTTTCATGACGAAAAGCGTAATCATCATCCGGATGGACCTGGACCGAAAGTCTATCATTGGCATCAATTAGTTTGATTAATAATGGAAATTTAACCATATCCTTGTCCGGTAGAGCTGTTCCAATAAGTTCACGGCCATATTTCTGAATCAACCCGAGTAAACTTAAGCCTGCAAATTCACCGTTTAGCACTACACTTTCACCATTAGGATGACAAGAGATCTCCCAACTCTCGGCAACTTTTCCTGGCGGAAGTTGCTTCCCGAATTTCTCCAAATTGCGCCCGCCCCAAATATAATCTTTAAAAACTGGTTTAAACTTGAGAGGATATAACATGATTTCTCCTTCTTTTAAATAGATATGGTCAAAATTCATATTAAAATACCTTGCGGCAAATATCAACAAGTTCGTAATACTTTTCCATAGATACCCTGATTTATTATTAACTGCAGGAAAACCCCAGCCTGCTTCGAATATTAATATTCATATATTAATGTACATACCAAACCAAAACAGCAGGTGAAAATTTGATATATCAAACTTTATTTTTAATTTTCGCTGGTTTTATTGCAGCCTTTGTCGATTCCATTGCTGGCGGAGGCGGTATCATCAGTTTACCGGCTCTTTTGGCCGCGGGGGTACCACCCCATCTAGCCCTGGGAACTAACAAATTCGCCTCAACCGGAGCATCTTTGACCAGTTCCATCCAATACGCTCATTTTGATAAAGTCGACTTCCGATTATTAAAATATTTAATCCCTTTTACTCTAGTTGGCGCTTTTTGGGGGGCACATACAGTATTAAAAATTGACCAGCGTGTGCTGGCCATCATGGTTTTAATTTTAGTACTTGGAGTAGGAATCTATAGCCTATTTTCAAAAAAAATCGGCCAGAACGAAAACTCTTATACCATAAATACCAAGGGGATTATCGAAGGGGTTTTACTCGCACTGGGCCTTGGTTTTTATGATGGTTTCTTTGGGCCTGGTACCGGTTCTTTCCTGATGTTTGGCTTCATTACTATCTATGGAATGGACTTTATCCATGCGGGCGGTAATGCCAAAGTCCTTAATTTCGCTAGCAATATTGCAGCCTTAATAACCTTCGTCCTTCAACATCAGGTAAATTATTGGATTGGCTTTCCATTCCTCCTTGCTATGATCGGTGGCGCTGCGCTCGGAAGTAGAATGGCTCTGCATAAAGGATCTAAACTCGTTAAACCTATTTTCATCATCATGTCCCTGGCTGTAGCCGGCAAGTTGTTGTATAATTTGCTTCATTAACAAAAAATGAAATGGAAGACAATTGATGCAGGAACTTAATGAATTACACTATGTTATCCCCCCAGTTTGGGCCGGCCGGACTTTGGAGTCTTTTCTTCGTCATGAACTTCATCTCTCGCGAGGATACATACGGGCGTTGAAAAAATCGGTCGCAATCACGCTTAACTCAAAACCGGTCTGGGTATCGGAACGTTTACGGGGTGGTGAGGAATTAGCTATCAAGCTGCTTCCACTCGCGCAGGACATTATTCCCGAAGCACTTCCCTTGGATATTATTTATGAAGATAATGATATGATTATTATCAATAAAGCTGCCGGCATGGTAGTCCATCCGGTAGGAGTCCATAAAAACGGGACTTTAGCTAATGCTTTGGTTGATCACTGGCAGATGACCAACCAATCAGCCTCGTTTCACCCAGTCCACCGACTTGATCGCTTCACCTCCGGCATCATCGTGATTGCCAAAAATCCTTGGGCCCATCAACAACTGTCCCTCCAGGTCGATTCCGGTCATTTTCATCGCCTATACCTGGCTATTAGCCAAGGGGTGCCTCAACAGAAAAGTGCGAAAATTAGTGCTCCTTTGAAATTGGCCGGACAAGGTTTCCACTTCGAAGTTGCGAGTGAAGGGAAAACAGCCATTACCCGTTACCGGGTTCTCGAGCAGACTCCCAGCACCTCATTGATTGCGGTCAAGTTGCTTACCGGTAGGTCCCACCAAATCCGGGCACATTTCGCTTATTTAGGTATTCCCCTGTATGGAGATGTGGTCTATGATAAAAGCGATTCCGAAAACCTTCGCCCAGCCTTGCATGCTGTTCGCCTAACATTCATCCACCCGCGTTTCCAGACTCGAATACAATTTACCGCACCACTTCCTGAAGACTTGCAAGAAATCCTAAATAAAGCGCATCTTTTTTCATTTGAACCCTATTTCTGAATAACCTTGTCTTCCGGCTTCAACTGATTGACTATATCGGTTATTTCCTGCCGCCAATCAGTGTCGGGAATATAATCCAATACTTTTGTTAAATTTTCCAAAGCTTTAGCTTTATCTCCTAAATCCCTGTATGCTAATCCCGAGTAAACAAGTGAGTTCACATCAGTAGGGTTCGTTGCCAAAACTTTTTCTAAATAACCCAAAGCATTTTGATAGTCTTGATTGAAATACAAACAAATCCCAAGGTTCGTATAGACTTTACTCAAGAATTCGTCATCATCGGGATTCATCTTTTTTAGTGCTTCCTCATAAAAGGCTATCGCTAATTTAAATTCCTTGCCATAGAATAAAACATTGCCGGTTTCATAAAGTCTTTGGTAATTGAGGTCATTTTTGTCGAGCAAAGACTTGCTAATCTGGATGACTTGTTCAAAATTACCTTCAAAATTGGCAATTTGCAATCGTACATAAGTTGGAACACTGTTATCAGTGGACATTATGCCATCAATGAAATAACGGGCTAGTGATGTATTTCCTTTCATTGCGAGAAGTTCGGCAAAAGCCATTAAGTGTGTAAGAGTTTTACTCAAAGAAGTCTTTACCTTCAACCGGTAAATATCCTTCATATTGGGTACCGAAACCATCATCTGCTGACCATAAGGCCTAATTGTACTTGTAACGGAACCACTGGTTAAATTAATTAAACTTAGGTAAGCTTTAGCCGGGACCTCCGGACAATTGGTGAAACAATCGAGAAGTACCATGATTGCTTTATCTGTCTCTTTATTTTTTGCTAAAACCTCAGCTAAATTAATATAGGGTTCCGGATAATCCTTTTTTAAAGCAATGGCTTTCTGCAAGTATTTTTGAACTATTGCTGAATAATTATGTTTGTTCATTTCATTCAAAGCTTGATAATTGTTTAAATATGGGTTATCCCCTAATTTAGCAGCGGCTTTTTGCAGTAATGTTCCGGGATCTCCTAATTGAACTTCAGGATAAATCATGGAAGTGAGGCTTTGAAGCAGTAATAATTGTGGATCATCAGGGGCAACATTTTGCTCTCCGTTAAGAAGCGTTTTCAATTCATCGGAACTGCCTAATTTTCGAAATTTGTAATCATAAATGCGGAATTGTTCATAGTCCGAAGCGTTTTGATAACAAATGGCCTCTAATCCATAATACGCCGAATTTTCGGCACTCAATTCCTTCGCAATCATTTCTGCTTTGCCGTAATCCCCTTGACTACATGCGATCCAAAAATCATTTTCACTAGCAGCCCATACCGGAGCCCCATTTAAAAAACATAAAACACTCAACATAAAAAATAAAAAAATTCGTTTAACCAATGTTTCCACCTTCTAGATTTAAATACTTTTGAGCGCACATGCACTCGTGTACATATTAATTCAATGAGTTATCCACAATGTGGATAATTTTTGTTGACATATTGATAACTTGTGTACATATAATATACTTTCTTTATTTTTTTCACCTTGAATCAGCAATAGAACTTTCGAGAATTAATCCGTTATTTACACTACATGTCGACTTCTTATTAATTTATAGCGCCAAAAATGGCTTCTTTATTTTTACAGATTAAAATTTAATCTTGTAATAATTTATCCACAGGGTAAAAAAGCAACTTTTACGCCATTCGTAAAAATCAGGAACTTGCCTTTGGATTATCGAGAGCCGTTTTATAGGGAGATTGCTCAGAAAAGGCTTTTACTTTGCTTTCCGCTTTGATAGTAGGAAGCAGAGTTCCAGGACCCCCAACGCAACCGCCTGGGCATGCCATACCCTCCAGTAAATAACCATTTCTTTGACCAGCTTTGGCTAAACTCATCATTTTAATACAATTTTTTAGACTATCGGCTCTATCGACCTGTATTTCTTGCTCTGGATATAAATGATGAATATTTTGCACTATAGCATTGGTCACTCCACTTGAATAAGCATAGCTTCGCCCGCAGCTTGAAGCATCGTCAATCTTTTCTTTTTGTTCATTCTCTGCTAGATTAACTCCTGCCGCCACCATCATACCGATCAATTCCTCAAATGTGATCACAAAATCAATAACGTCCTTAACATCTTCCTCTAATGCTTCAATCTTTTTCGAAATACAGGGACCTATAAATACCACTTTGGCTTCAGGGTCCTTCTCTTTAATATATTTGGCCGTAGCCACCATTGGAGTATGGGAGGATGATATATAAGGAAAGAGTTCCGGAAATCTTTTTTCCACCATCATCGCCCACGACGGGCAGCATGAAGTTCCCAAATAAGGTTGCTGCGCCGGAACTTTTTCATGGAAAACCTTGGCCTCGTGGATCGAAGCCACATCGGCTCCTAGACCAACTTCAACGATATCGGTGAAACCGAGACTCCTAATTCCCTGAAACACAATTTCCGGTGTGGCAAGCGGGCCGAATTGGCCGACAAACGAAGGAGCAATGGCCGCATATATTCTCTGACCGTTTTTAAGGGCTAAAATTAGTTGAAAAATTTCCGATTTATCGGCAATTGCACCGAAAGGACAACTTACAATACACATCCCACAGGCGACGCACTTATCTTGGTTAATCTTAGCTCGTCCCAAATAATCATTTTCAATGGCATCAACACCACAAGCTGCGGCACATGGGCGATCGTATTTAACAATCGCGCTATAGGGACAAATATCGCGGCATTTGCCACACCGGATACACTTCTCACTATCGATGTGAGCCCTTTCCTCACCGATGGTAATCGCTTTAACCGGACAAACATGAACACAAGGGTGGGCTAAACACTTACGGCAATTATCAGTGACCCAAAAAGCTGTCGTAGGGCAGGCCTCACAGGCAAAAGGAATTACATTGACGAGAGGTGCTTCCAGCACACTGTGAGGTACAGCCACATCAGTAACTCCTACCGTTAATGCCGAGTGTTCATCTACTTTGCGTAGAGGGAGCCCCATAGCAAGTCTGAGCCGTTCACCGACAATGGCCCGTTCCTTAAAAATGCTTTCCCGGTATTGAGGTACTTCCCCCGGCAGGATCTTGTAAGGAATTTCTTCGATTTTCTGGTACTCAAGATTACCAAAAGCAAAACGAGCCACCTCTGTAAAAACTTGACGGCGGATTTGAGTAATCGAAGTATATATTCCTCTCATGCGTTTATACCATCCATAATCCTGGCCAAAACTTCTTCATTGGTAGCGTTTTGAATTTTTTGACCATTGATAAATACGATAGGAGCCACCTTTTCTCCTAAACAATCCTTGATACACTTGATAATTTCCAATGAAATATTTTGATAATCCCGGCGTAAATCTTCGACCGACTCAATAATATTTAAAGCTCCCATCATAGTACAATGAGTTCCTGCGCATATCTCTACCTTAACAGTATTCATTTCAGTTATCCTTTCTAAAAAAGATGCTTCTTATCTATGATAAGTATACCAGAGGCAGATATCATTGCAATACATAAAATGATGTTAAAATATCGTTGTTCCTAAAAGACGAATCATTATAATTCAAAGTTGGCAATTGTCAATGATAATTTAAAAAATCCCATTTAGGCCAATTTTCTTCCAGCATGGTATAATAAGAGGGTTTAAATAATGTCCATGAGGTGAACGTACATTGCAAAATCACAAGTTTATAACCTATCTGTTATTCGGAATCAACGTTTTATTTGCCATGGTATTAACGGTGATGAGCCCGCTACTCACTGAAATATCGAAAACATTCTCTCTGAATCTAGCTCAGACTGGAACAATTTTCACAGCCAATTATTTGGGATTTACAATTTTTCTGTTTATCGGAGGAATCCTCGCAGATTTATGGGGGAAGAAAAAAGTATTAGCCTTATCTTTGATAGGATTTACATTATCCCTGATACTTTTTCCCCTAGCGCCAAATTTTTCGCTGGCCTTTATCGCTATTATTTTTCTTGGCGGCTTTGGGGGGATTATTCAAGGGACTATGAATGCGGTAATCGCCGAAGTTAATTCAGAAAAATCGGTTTTTTACGTGAATATGGCTCAAGTATTTTTTGGTATTGGCGCTATTATTGGACCCATTAGCGCCGGAGTACTGGTCAATATGGGTTTTCACTGGCAACTGTGCTATTTTATTTTAGCCGGGGTATTTTTACTCGTTACGATTGCTTTCTATTTTACTCATCTTCCACCGCTTGCTAAGTCCGATAAGATTTCTAAAGCCAGTTTCGTTAATTTGATCAGCGATCCCAAGTTTCTATTGATTTGCCTTTGTATGATTCTCTATACAGGCTCCGAAGTTGGTGGCTGGGGCTGGTTATCAACCTTTTGCAAACAAAATCTTAAATTTACCCCCACCAAATCAAGCGTAGCCGTAGCTGTTTTTTGGTGTGCTATGACCATTGGCCGCCTTATTTGCGGACGTTTATCGTTAGTCTTTAAGACCCGGAACATTATTTTGGTTCTGGCTGCATTTTCAACTTTGGTTACATTACTGGCGGGATTGGTCCGTCATGAAGTCGCGGTTTTTGTGGTAATAACTGCGATGGGCTTCGCATATTCGAGTATATGGCCGTTGATTATTTCCTATGGCAGCAACTATCATCCCGAAAATTCCGGGACAGTATACGCCATGCTAATAGGATGCGGCGGTTTAGGCGCCACTCTGATCCCTTTACTTATGGGAATTATCGCCCAAAATATCAGCGGGCAGGCTGCAATGATCAGCCCGGCGCTTTGGTTTTTCTTACTGGTGGTTATTTTTATGAGGTTTAAAGAAAATGAGCCGGGAACCTAATAGTAAACTACTTAAGCCCTGTGAATTTCATTATTTTATACCAAATCAAAACACCTATAAAAAATTACTTGGTGAAATATTCAAAAACAAACGGGGATCATCTTTGATATACTTAAATTGTTCATCCAGGAAATGTGGGTCCCTTTCAATATATCTTTTGGGGAATAGAAACAAGAGGCCAATCATGAAAAATATTTTTTTCTATCAAACAGACATCGGAAAAATCGGGATTGTTGAAAATGAAAACGTCATAACCAATCTTACTTCCTGAGGAAAACCCTTCTGATAATGTCAGGTTCTACGAAACAGGCCTGCTGAAAGATGCGGGCCATCAGCTAAAAAGCTATCTCTCGGGAAAACAAAAAGTTTTTACCTTACCCCTCTCTCCTGCCGGTAGCGAATTTTTTTTGAAAGTCTGGCAACAATTGCGGGAATTTCCTTACGGCCAGACAGACCCGGAGTTATCAGGCAATTGCCCAAAACATCGGCAGCCCTAAAGCGTCAAGAGCCGTTGGCCTTGTCAATAACCGCAATCCAATTCCTATTTTTGTCCCTTGTCATCGCGTTATTGGAGCGAACGGCCATTTAACCGGATACCGGGGAGGACTGCAACTCAAAGCCCATCTTTTGGAGCTCGAAAAATCAAATGGAGATTCTTAAAAATGGTCCATAAGTGCCGTTTCACCAATAATTTCACCCGGCCCAACAATCCGAACAATTACTTCTTCCCCATTTTCGGTAATGTAAACCAGTATAAAACTACCTTCCTTAATATGGTAGATGGCATCAGCCGGATCGCCCTGCCTGAAAAGAAATTCACCTTTTTTATGGTAACGTTTATTGGTGATATTACAAACCGAATGAAAAGCAGCGCCCTCTATTCCGGAAAACATCGGAACATCTTGTAGACACAAAAATCTTCTTTTATCCATTCCAGCGGTCCCTATTTATTTAAAGCTGATATACTGCAAAATGTTAATCATATACAAAACCCCTTTAAGCTTTGGAAATTTCTTACCAATTTTATAACTTAAAATCTCCCTATCTCCGCTTCTCGTCAATCAACTTATCAATTTCCGTTAAAATTGAATGGGTTGCATTATGTTTTGAAAGTTTCAAGGCATTTTGGCGCATCTGCTCAATCATGGAAGGATTGGCCAGTAATTCGATGATAAAATTCTCCAATTCTTTGATGCTTTTAAGATAGACTCCCGAACCAGCCTTGGTTAAAAAAGCCGTATTGCCGTCCTCTTGTCCGGGGGTTGGTTGAATAATAGCCATCGGCAGACCAATGGTAATCGCTTCGGTAACGGTTAATCCTCCGGCTTTGGAGATTAATAAATCGGCTGCAGCCATATATTCATGGATATTATCCACATATCCTAAAACCTGACCGTTAATATTCAAATCCTGAAATAATTCTGTTAGTTGTGAGTAAGATTTCTGGTTATGTCCTGTGACCACAAAGATTTGAAAGTTATCCTTAAACTGTTCCAATATTTTCATAACTTCGGCGAGCGGCCCAATAGCATTGCCACCACTCATCACGAGCAGCGTTAATCGATTCGGATTCAGGCCCAGTTTCCGCTGTAACTCCCGACGGTTGAATTCTTGGGTGAACACTGGCCGAATGGGAATCCCGGTTACCCTGATTTTCTCTTCTCCAACTCCTAATTGCTTTAACTCATTAACCATACCCTCGTGGGCGACAAAAAACAGTTGTGTATTGGGATTGACCCAAATATGGTGGGAGACATAATCCGTTAATACGACCCCGTTAGGAACAGTAAAATGGGGATACATATAGGACACAATCGCAGCCGGGAAAAAATGGGTAGAAATGATTGCATGGGGCCGAAACTCCCGGATTAAATCCCGATACTTTCTAAGTCCAATGAGCACCTCTGATTTTTTTGCAGGTGAAAAGCGATTATCCGCCATTTGGTATAATAGTTTATAAACCGAAGGCGTGTGTTTGGTCATAATATAATATGCCTCTTCCACCCAGCGGCTAAAAATGGGGGATGTATAGCGTAAGAAATCCACATGGCGGGCCTCACCGTCGAAGGCTTCAGTATAAGCTTGACATAAACCTTCTCCTGCCTTAACATGCCCTGCTCCAATTGAAGCTGAAAGTACCAATAATCGTTTGGTCATCAATGAATCCCGCTTTCCCGCGTAAAGCGCGCAATAATCAATTCAAGTTGTCGATAATTCTTCATAATGGTTTCGGCTACGTTTTATTATACATGAATACCTTTAACGATTGTTTACAATTTTGTTTCTGTCTGCCTCAATAGTCATCCACACCGGGGTGTCTGTTCTACGCGGTTTGCAAACAAGCTAGGCTTGTTTACAAGCCTAAGGATCCTGGGTTAAAAGTATTTTCTAGATAGTCCCCACCCCAGCTTTGTACGTTTAGCCGGGGCTAGACGAGGCAATCGAAAGGATGAAAATTTGTCCATGGTTATTATAATTGATTTTAAAGAACGATTACACCACGAAGGACACTACGAAGTGGAATTGTGGATCCAATTCCTTAAAAAACGCTTGCGTTTTTGGAGCACGAAAACTAAAGATTTTATTTTTTGATTTTCTTCGGAACCTTCATGGAGAGAAAACGAAGTTTTCTCTTAAAGCGTCACAAGCGACGCTCCTCTTCGTGGTTGAAATTTTTATTTTTTTGACTATCTCCTTAACTCAATAACTATTTTCTAAGTAGGTTTTTTTAAATAGAATGCTCTTCTCAACGGCTGAATGCCTTTTTCAGACCCTGAATGCTTTAATCAGGCCCTCACTGATTAAATTCCAAGCTTTCTCAGCTGCTTCCTGAGTCCCGCTATGGGTGAACCCGTGTGAAACCCCCTGAAACTTTTGATAAATAACTTCGACACCCGCCTTTTTTAAATGGTCGGCATAAACTTCAGCTTCATCGGCCAGTGAATCGTATTCAGCAGTAATAATAAGAGCCGCCGGTAGATGCTGCAGGTTCTCCGCTAAAATCGGGGACACCAGCGGATTGCTTGCTTCTTCCGGAGAATGAAGATAACATTCATTAAAAATCTTCGATATTCTTGGAGAAATGCCAGTCTCAAATTTTGGTTTTAATTCCGGGTCCGTTACTAAATCCAACGGTGGGTAATCCAAAACCTGGAATACGATCGGAAATTGTTGACGCTTTTTTGCCAAAAGGCAGATTGCGGCGGCTAAGTTTCCGCCCGCACTATGTCCGCCCACTGCTATACGTTGGGGATCGATGTGAAATATATCTGGATTTTGATAGAGCCATTGCACCACATCATAACATTCGTATAGAGCGATCGGAAATTTATGTTCCGGCGCAAGCCGGTAATCAACGTTAACAACGACACAGCCTGCTTGATTAGCAATGACAGGACACCATGGATCATCCATCATTGCACTTCCAAATACAAATCCTCCCCCATGAAAATTAACAAATACAGGCAGAGGTTCTGATTTTGATAGTAAAGGATAATAGATCAAAGCCCTTGAATCCCCAACTGAAGTTGGGATGAAGCGCTCGTAACGCTCTACTTTGTAGGTTATGAGCGGCTTTAGGGTTCCCCGGTCCCGCTCGGCTGCCTTACGTCGAAGTGCCATGACTCCCATTTTTTGTTTAATATAAGGCATACTGTAAACCTCCATAGAAGTATATGACCTTAGAAACAGCTCATACCAAATTAAAGCCTTTTACGGAAGAAGGCCATAATTAGACCAATGAATTCAACTCTCACTATTTATTATACTTTCAAATATTTTTCGATAAGATTCTCTTCTTTTCCTGCCTTTTCCTATAAGCTACCATACCCACTTATTCATTACGGACTCTCATCAAGATGTTTCTTCAACCTTCAAACTGGTCATAATAACTTTGATGAAGCCGCTCAAACCATGCTTTCTCCTCATCAATCGATGAGGCAAAATTCAGTAAAAAAATAACAGGAGGCATTCATGAATCGGGAAGATTTAATCGCCAAACTCAACTGGTTTTACAGCTTGGAACTAAATCAAGTTGACTTGTATAGGACTCAATATGGGACTTTTATTGGCAGTTATGAAAGTATCATATTTGAACGAACCGCTGATATTGAACAAGAACATGTAGATAAAATTGCAAATCAAATTAGATTGCTTGGTGGAGTACCAACGAAATTGGGTGATGTCCTTTCGCCCATCCTTGGTAAGGTAGCCGGAAGTTTACTTTCTGCATCCGGGATCGAAAATACCTTGAAAGCAAATATCTTACTTGAACAAAAAGCCATGAATGATTACACGGATTTGATCAATACGATTCAAGACGACTATGGCTCCGAATTAAAAAAAATCCT
Organism: Bacillota bacterium; assembly: GCA_023415375.1. GTDB lineage: Bacteria > Bacillota > UBA4882 > UBA8346 > UBA8346 > UBA8346. Next base: position 16,084 of record JAEZKW010000130.1, on the reverse strand, counting down.
TCAACATAATCTAGTGGATGAAGATACCCATACCGCCTGGTTTTCAATGCGGCTTTCCGACTATGACAATTTAGTCCTAATCGAACCCTAAACCGCTATTGTATTAATTTCGGCCCAACAATGATTAATTCAATCGAGAATGATGGAACCCAGTCACCTTCCATTGTTCAGTGACTCAATTATCTCTCCGACTTCAGTTATTTGGTTGCATATAAAATCGGGCTTTTCCTTTTGCAGGGTCCGACGATCAAAAGAAGTGGCCACGGCGATACATTTCATTCCGGCTGCTTTTGCGGCTTTGATTCCATTTAAGGCATCCTCAACGACTACACAATCGGCGGGTGGAATATTTATTTTTTGGGCAGCTTTCAAGTATATGTCTGGTGCCGGCTTTTTTTGGTTGACATCTTCCCCGCTAACAATAATTGAAAACAAATCTTCTTTGATTTGAGCCACTTTCAGATTGGTTTGAATTTTAATCCGATCGGCGCTGCTTGCCAAAACGCAATGAATCCCGTTTTGTTTTAGCCGGATCAGTAATTCAACTGCTCCTTCATAAATTCTTAATTTTTCCGGTGCAATTTCTTGATAGATTTGATAAACCCTTTCTTTCATCTCTTTACGATAAGTAAGGCCGTATTTTTCTGCCACTCCGCCAATAAAACGATCTTCTCCTGCTCCAATAAAAGGCATAAAATCTTCGGGTTTTGCCTGAACCCCGCGCTCAGCCAAACCGGCTATTGCTGCCGCCAAAATCACCGGCTCCGAATTGACCAATACGCCGTCCATATCAAATAAAACAGCCTGAGCCTTTTCACTCATCTTATTTGCTCCTTATCTCGGTCATTTCTCAACGGTTCTTTCTAGTACCTCACCCTGACCTTCATCCGTAAGGGAGCCCATCTCCTAACGATGCCCGATCATATGAGATACAAAAAACTCTCAAAGGGGATATGCCAAAGTTATAGACCAAATACCCTTCTCCGTGAATCATCTTCCTGAAACACACCGCTTAAAGCGGAGCCAGGGGCCAGGTTTTTTTCTATTCCCTTGCCAAATATTTGGCATCCATTATTATTTTCCCTGCAACAAAATTTACTAAAACTGTTTTCGGTCGATTCAAAAATAAAAAGCAGGCCAAAGTACGACCTGTTTTTATTCCCTTTACATAATAATAGTATAATACCATAAATCAATTCTTATCAGTTTTTTGTTTTTTCCTCCATACACAAATCAATCATAAACCTCATAGCAGTGGCGCTGATTAAAATTGCTTCTTTCCGCATTTGTTCAGTGGAATGAATATTTTTATCCTTTTTGACTTCATTCCAAAGTTGTTCCATTGCCTGATGGAGTATTGCCCAACCTTCGTATGAATTTTGCAGAGGAGGGTTTTTGCAAATTATCTGATTGTATTCAGGGATAATTAAACGAATCGCTTTTCCAATATTGGTAATTCGTGAATCAATCATTTCTTGAATCTGTTCTTCGAACCTTTCCAGGCTTATGCTCAATTGAATTCCCCCCTTCCAAATGATTGTCTCAACTACGGCTTTCAGCTGATTGTAATTGAGTTGGCAAGTGTCATTTTAGTTTTTTTAAACCGAAAGTACCATTGGGGTTAAAAGAAATCTCATAGCCGGTTTTTTTTAATTTAAATTCAGAGATTAACTTTTTTAAAAGACGCAATAGCCATCCCCCCTAATACCGTTTCTAGCTCTGAAACGCCTGAAGTTAGGATAATCGGGCAATCAGTAAACGTCTCCTCCGATTTTAATAATTATTTATCAGACGTTTTATTAATACTGTAATTCCTCAATTCAATCCTTTGGTTATAAATATCATTGTTATTGCAGTTCTAGAGGTCCATGGCCCTTTGCAATAATCAACTTCTTTGTAGATTATACCCAAACTCATCTCTTAACTTTGTCGCAAAATGATATTTGGTCTCAAAAATTATCTGTTACTTTCCGGGTAGGCCCGTTAGTTATTTTTGCCTATATATCAATCAAAATAACAAAAAAGAGCTGTCTTTAGCTAATCTTTAAGACAACCCTTTTTGTTAAATAAGTAAAACTCTATGAATACGCGCGCACCCGCGTGATTAAATAATTTTACGGCATTCCATATAAAATCGTTTCTCTTCAGCCTCTCCCATGGAAAATGTTTTTCGCGGCAAGGCCCCATCAGCGATAACCGTTTTGAATAAATCACTCTTCTCCATCGCCGGCAAATAAAACCCGATGTTACCCGGCTCGGAGCCAAGCTGCGTTACAACTTCATCGCCATGAATGTAATCAATTTGGACCTCCCGGTGAGAATCGGCATAAACATCTAAAAAAGATTGTAAAGAGCCAACCTCCAAGTTTTGTAACGGATTTTTTATTTCAATAATCCCACAATCATCCTTTGTTACAAACTCAGTAATATGAGAACCCCTGAAGCGATGACGTAATTCCGGCAGAGACTTTGAAAGCAATTCCCGACAGGAATATTTTTGGTAAACGAATCCGCTGCCCAATTTCCGATAATGTTCACTCATAGAGTTTAGGAAATTTTCTGTGTTTACATGGAAAACTACCCGATGGATGGGTTCAAAACACAAGCCCGAATCATGAATGTTAACCAACTCTACCATTGCGAACCTAGCCGGATGATTGGAGTGTGCAGCACTGGGGTTATTTTGTTTAATTTGCTCCCAAACAGCTTTGGCCGCTGCTAAAGAGTGATTGCCATCGCCGACTGCGTATAATAAAACATTATCATTAGCCGTTCCATACCTGGTTTTAAAACGTTCCTTATCCGCCAACTTTTTTAAACCTTGAAAGATTCCATTCATCATTTGCGAACTCTGGATCTGGTAACCGGTTACCCGTCCGCCATCCATCATTAACTCAGTTTGATACACTTGTTCCATTTCATTTATACCGGCCGCCAACGGTTGGATGACTTCTTGATCAGGATCGTCGATCAATACCATGATATGAGGTAACTCTATGGGAGCTTCCTCACGAATCTTAACCCGGGGAGGAATTCTTTCCAGTACTGTGCCTTCAGTCGCCCTGACTAAAGTCTGCGATCCCTTCCGATAATCATAACATTCCAAATCAAGGGCAACCATTAAGCCTTTTCTGGACTTAGTCTTGGAAGTTTGTCGTTCAACATAAATAAAACCAGGACCTTTAGAGGTCAAAATATTATTTTCAAGATATTCCTGCATATTTCGATGAATATTATAAATTCTGGTCTTAGCGTCTTCTTTTCCCAGAAAAATTTCGGGGTAAATTAGCTTTAATGTTGAGGGAGCATCGCCAACAAAGCTTGATACTTGTTCCCAATAATCCGGTTGGGCCGTATATTGATCACAGGCCACGACGGCCCATTTTTTTAAATCCGCATTTTTGGCAGGCAATAAAACTTCGGGAATTTCAATTCCAAGCTCGGCGAAATCAGGTGTCACATTAATCTCCCTTTCGGCTTCTGGTTTCTGACTCTAAATTCTAAGTGTTGACTTTATGCTAAAGCAATGTATTCTAATACACCGAAACGAAACAATACAATTCTTTCTCTGTGTCTCCGTGGCTAAATCAATAGGCCACAGAGACAGCGGCACCAAGGTGCCGAAGACACAGGGGCGAAACTTATTTTCATCCTTTCGGTTGCCGCGTCTCGCAAACAAGACGCGGCAAGCCGGTATTGGATGCCTGTTTATAAATTGAAATAGTCAACTCCAACATTATGACGGGCTTTGTCCATATATTCCATTGCCACTTTTCGAGCTTTCACAGCACCGGATTTCAAAACATCTATGACATAATCTCTTTGAATACTGGCCCGTTTTTCACGATAGGGAGCAAAATAATTCCAAATCGTCGTTACTATCTCCTTTTTTATGTCTCCATACTTTAAACCCGGGGTAAGAAAACGTTCTTTTAACTCCGCCTTACCCTGTTCATCTAAAAATAGCGAGTAGAGGTCAAATAAAATATTCCCTTCAATAGGTTTGGGTTCATTAACCGGGGTGGAATCGGTTTTAATCGACATAATCTTGCTTTTCAAAGTGGCCTCGTCTGCGAAAATTTCAATCGTGTTACCATAAGATTTGGACATCTTCTGACCATCCAGTCCTGGTACCGTCGCTAGTTGGTCCTCAATATCGGGTTCGGGAATAACAAAAGTCTCGCCATAAGTATTATTAAAACGAATAGCCACATCTCTGGCGACTTCAACATGCTGTTTCTGATCCTTGCCGACCGGAACAATATTGGCTCCATATAGTAAAATATCGGCTGCCATCAATACTGGATATGAAAAAAGTCCATGACTGGCTGGGATTCCTTTAGCCAGCTTATCTTTATAGGAATGACATCGTTCGAGTAACCCCATTCCAGTAATATTACTTAAATACCAAGTTAATTCGACAACTTCGGGCACATCCGACTGCACCCAAAATATCGAGCGATTCGGATCAAGGCCCAAAGCTAAAAAGTCGCATAAAGCATCATAAGTTTGTTTGCGGAGCCGCTCGGCATCAAAAGTTGAAGTGAGGGCATGCAAATTAACTACAAAACAAAACAGCTCATGATTTTCCTGGTAATCAATCATTCGCTTCATCATTCCAAAATAATTGCCAATGTGTAAGCTTCCTGAAGGTTGAATCCCCGATAATACACGCACTTTATTACACTCCTTTTTTGACTAAAATCAAAATCTCGCCTATACCAATTTTATTTTACTATATGACGAGTGTCAAAACCAACGTACAATTGATAGGGACGATAAATCTTTCCACCCAGCGACTGTTGTTGCTCAATCCAATGAGCTGTCCAACCTACCACACGCGCTATCGCAAAAATCGTGGTAAAAAACTCCGTTGGTACGTGAGTCGCTTTATAAAAAAGTCCCGACCAAAAATCAACATTAGGATAAAGGTTTTTCTTTCCCAATTTATCTCGGACAAATTTCTCCATGGTTATCGCAGTTTCATAAAGATTCCATAAATATGGATCTTCTGCCTGTAATTTTTCTTTATCGCCAAAAATTTGCGGCAGGATTTTGTCTTTAAAATATTTCGCCCTCGGATCATAGGTTTTGTAAATCCGGTGGCCGATACCCATGATTTTTTGATGGTGGTCCAGAGAATTTTCAACATGATGGGGTACAGCGGCAGCTGAACCGATCTGTTCAAGGGTTTTAACCACGCGTTCATTGGCCCCCCCGTGTAAAGGCCCGGAAAGTGAATTAACGGCAGAAGAGATCAAAGCATAAATACCGGCTTGGGAGGAACCAACGGCTCTGGCGGAAAAGGTACTATTATTCATGGTATGATCCATATGTAATATTAATGATTCCTCAAACATTTTGACAAATTTAGGATCATCAGCAAGTTTAGGATTAAAGCAGAATAAACAATATTCCGCAAAAGAATGAAACTTGCGGTTCAAATTAAAATCGGGATTTTTTGTCAAGAAGGTGCCGATAATTGTTGGAAATCTAGCAATTAAACCAATGGAACGTTCTAAATTCTCCCGATGATTTTCCACATTGGATGATTCTTTGTCAACAGCCTCTAAAAGAAGCACAGCGGCACTAAGCATATTCATAGGGTGCAAATCAGGATTAAAATGAATAATGGTTTGCTTAACATCATCTGTCAGATAAATTTGACTGAGTAATTTTTCGCGAAGTTCTTCTTCTTCGCTAGCCATGGGTAAATCGCCATTTAGAATCAGATAACTCACTTGTTCAAAGCTGCAGTTTTCAGCGAGCTCCTCCACGGGATAACCACGATACATCAGGAGCCCGTGTTCCCCATCAATATGGCTAATCGAAGACTTTACCACCGGCACTTCGGATAACCCAGGAAAATAACCCTTTTCCAAAAGGGTCGAAATCAATCGAAAGTAATGGGTCTGACAATCTTTATCATCGATATGTTCCAAAAGTATATTTAATTTTTCTTCGATGTGTTTTTCAGTCAAAATCAACACCTCTTTTCAAAAATATAGCGTAGTTAAATAATAATTATGACCTATATTCCATAATATTTCAATATTTTTTTAATCATGATTTATTCCAATAATAAACTGGCAAAGCCGTTTACTTGGTTAGCTCTAAAATAGCCTGTGCAAGCTTTAGGGCTTCACCTCTAGCGGCTTCACCAAAATCAGAATTGCTGGAAGCATAGATAATATTCCGGGACGAATTAATAATAATCCCGGTACCTTGCGAATTTAAACCTAGACTTACGGTTTGGGCCAAATCGCCACCTTGGGCTCCGATCCCTGGAATTAATAACGGCAATTCCGGAGCAATCCGCCGGACTTCTGCCAATTGTTCCGGGTAAGTTGCGCCAACCACTAGACCACAGTTTCCATTATAATTCCAAGACAAGCTCACACGGCTTGCTACAATCTCGTATATTTCTTGACCGCCGCTTTGCAATTCTTGAAATTCTCCGGCTCCGGGATTGGAAGTATGACATAAAACAATAACACCCCGTTCTCTGTCTTCCAAAAAGGGTTTCAGGGCTTCTTGTCCTAAATATGGGTGAACCGTTATCGCATGAGCCGAAAAGATATCAAATGCAGCTTTTACATATCCTAAATTCGTATTCCCAATATCAGCCCTCTTAGCATCAAGTATGATCGGGATTTCCGGGTAATGTTCCCGTAAATAGCGATTCGTATCAATTAATGCTTTTAGTCCCTCTAAACCATAGCCTTCATAAAACGCACTATTAGGCTTGAATGCGCAGCAATATTCAGCCGTAGCCTCAATGATTTCTTTATTAAAATTAAAGATAGATTCTGCAACGGATGAAGTCTTAATACAATCAGGCAATTTACTATAATCAGTATCCAATCCGACACAAATAAAATGTCCCTTACTCCAACGGGATTCCAATAATTGATTAAAAGTGGCCATTTTAGTTAACTCCTCTACCCTGCTAAAGGGTTTTATTTTTAAGCCAGCACTTTGTTTAGCAAGCCATAAAGCATTTCCTTTCAACCGATCTTTTGTAAATTTATTATAAACAACAAAAACAGGATTCACAATCTTTTAAAATTAACAATCCATTAAAATATCATCCAGCTTAAATTTAATGCCCAGGCAATATCTTCAAAGAATTCCATATTTGCAATATTTACTTTAAAAATTGAAATACCCCCATTCATCTCTTAAATGGTTTTTTGTTATTTGCTACTAATTTTACGCCTCCCCTCAAGAAGGATTTTTTTCCACAAAAGGCGAAGTGATGTTAAATTTAGCTACAAAATTAAGTAACCCCGGGACATTCTCGGCGAAATGCTTGGATTTCGTAGTTTAGTTCGATAAAGGAGTGACTAAAATATGCGTTTTCGTCAAATCTTGCTTGGAATCGTGATAATCGCATTTTTCGGATTATTTGCGTTCTCCGGAAAATACCTGGACTGGTTATGGTTTAAAACCATAGGCTCAACTTCGGTTTTCTGGGTCACTTTAATCACAGGTCCTTTAATTAAATTAATTCTGGGTCTCTTGGTATTCGGATTTTTTATTGCTAATTTTTTAATTGCAATCCGCGCCTTCAACCGAATTAAAACGGTAGACAGTTTTTGGGCCAATGTTTCGGAATCAACCATTATGGTTCCAGGTCTCGTTATATCGGCACTTTTAGCTATACTGCTGTCTTTTGGCCTTAGCTTAGATTGGTCTGTGATTCAGCAATTTTTTAATCAAGTCACAGTAGGAATCAAGGATCCAATCTTCAACCAAGACATAGGTTTTTATTTGTTCTCCTTTCCTTTTTACCAACAACTGAATGCATTACTTCAAACCATTACCTTCCTTTCATTGGTTGGAATTGCAATCATTTATTTTATGGCCAAGGCTTTTTGGCGGCAAGGAAATTCTTGGGAATTGTGGCTTCCCGCCAAGGTCCATTTAACAATCCTGACGGTTTTATTCTTGCTTGCCAAAATATGGGGTTATCATCTTGGCAAATTCGGGCTTCTTTTCCGAGAGACTGCCCGGATGACCGGAATTAATTATACGGCCGTTCATGCTAGAATCCTTGCTTATAATGTATTAACAGTTCTCTTAATTGCTATTATCGTCCTGGTGATCATAAATATCAGCCGCCGGGGCGCTAAAATTCTCATTGGAAGTTTCATCGGCTGGATAGTGTGTTCAATATTATTAGGCATGCTTTACCCTGGAATGATACAATCCTTTGTGGTGGCTCCGAATGAATATGAATTAGAAAGCGCTTATTTAAAGAACCATATTGATTTCACACGCAAGGCCTATGACTTGGATAAAATTGAAGTTAAGTCCTTTACCCCCCAGGATAACAAGGCTTTTATCAATAACAGCGATCCGGCCCTGAGCGATTTGCGGTTATGGGACCATAACCCCTTAAAGCCTTCTTTTAATCAATTACAAGCGATTCGGCCCTATTATAATTTTACCGATATTGATATTGATCGTTACCCTTCCCGCACCGGCCAGCATCAAGTTATGATTGCAGCCCGTGAGCTCAATACCGATAAATTAGCTGACCAAGCCCAAACCTGGATCAATTTACATTTAACCTACACTCACGGTTACGGTATTTCGGCAAATCAGGTCAATCAGTTTTCAAGTCAGGGGCAACCTATTTTTATTGCCCGGGATTTACCGCCCGTATCGGATCCGGGCTTTCCTTCTTTAAAGGTAACCGTTCCCGGAATCTATTACGGTGAATCCACCAACAACTATGTAATTGTCAATACGAAAACCCCGGAATTCGATTTTCCGGAAGGGGATCAGAATAATTCCAGCTTTTACAAAGGTCCGAAAGGTGTCTCGCTGGACTCACCGTTCAACAAACTTTTAATGGCCATTAATTTCAAAGAAACCAATTTTCTGCTTTCGAGTCAATTAACGCCTCAGAGCAGCATTTTGCTGCACCGCAACATTAAAGATCGCATTCAGAAACTGGCACCTTTTTTGAGCTTTGATGATGATCCTTATTTGGTCGTATCCGGAGGTAAGTTATATTGGATTATCGATGCCTATACCTCAAGCAGTTTCTACCCCTATGCGAAGTATCATGAGTCAGGTGTTAATTATATACGTAATTCCGTTAAAGTGTTGGTGAATGCTTATACCGGTGAGGTTGGTTTTTATGTAATTGATAACGTCGACCCGATTATCAAAGTATGGCAAAAGGTATTTCCGCATTTATTTCAACCGGTGACTTCGCTTTCCCCGGATTTAATCCGCCATTTCCGTTATCCGGAATTTCTTTTGACCATTCAACGGGATATGTTATTACAATATCACATGACCAATGTGAAGACTTTTTATGAAAAAGAAGATTATTGGGATGTTCCTGTTCATAACCAGGATGAGGTCGTAGCTCCATACTATGTAACCTTGAAACTGCCACAAGAAAAGAAGGCAGAATTCGTAATGATGCAGCCTTTTTGTCCCAGAGCCAAGCAAAATCTGGTTTCTTGGTTGGTAGCCCGTTGTGACGGGGCCAATTATGGAAAACTCATTCTATATACCCTTCCAAAGGACGAAAACATTTACGGCCCGGCTCAAATTGACAGCCGTATCAATCAAGACCAAACGATTTCTCAATTAATTACCCTTTGGAATCAACAACAATCAAAGGTCGTTTGGGGCAACTTATTGATTGTGCCGATTGAAGATTCGATCCTTTACGTTAAGCCGTTGTTTCTGGAATCTGAACTTGCCAAACAGGCGGAATTGAAGAAAGTCGTGATGGTATACAACAATCAAGTGTTAATTGGAGATACGGTGACCGATGCCTTAGGCAAAATAGCATTGAATCCGGTATCCAATTCAAACTCTTCAATTGATCTAAATGCAATCCAGGGTGTCAATGATAAACGCAAGGCTGAGATTATCAAGCGTTTAGATAGCTTGGTCCGGGAACAACAAAGGCTCATCCAGGAACTGCAGGGTTTATAATATCGATTTCTTGAAAGCATAGTGGAGTCAGAAATGTCAGTAACCATGATATTAGGCTATTAGCCCGTGATGGTCTGACACAACTGACTCCTTTTTATTTACATTCCCCATCTATTGATAATCAGAATACCACCTTTTTATTTATTATAAATCTCTGGTATATGGCAATTAGCCCTCTACTCTAGGTCTTCCCGGATCACAATCCGGAATTGAGAGATTTGGTTGATTATCGGCAATTTTCAATAAATAATAGCATTCTTCACGATACATGTGATCAGGAATTAGCGGCCATAACCTCCCTGAAATCTGCTGCTGACTCAAGCCTATCCTTAATTCTTCCAGGAAAGCCATAAACTCTTTCATTTGACCAGCCATGTCCAGATTGTATACTTCTAAAAATGACGCGGCTGATGGCGGATTACTCCGAAAGTAGCCCGCTAATTCAACGGCCTTTATATAATAATGATCAAATGTGATTTCAAATCGGTTACTGATTTCTCTCAAACGATATTCCACTTTATCAAGATCGCTGGCAATCGATGCTGCATGTGCGGCAGCGTCTAGACTCCATAATAAATGTTGACCCAAAATATTTTCCTCTCTTTGATGTTCCGACTCAATATCTGTTAGTACTTTTAGAAAATTTTCCAACTCATTCAACATATGGTTATAAAAAATCGGTGAAAGTGAAGTTACTAATTTATTTTTTAACCTATCTGCCAGTAATTCCCTCTTAAAATCACGGAAACTCAAAGTTATTTTCAAAATTTCCGCTAAATGAGATTTAATAATCGGTTCTTTAGAAACTTTAGATTCATGGGTTTTTTCGAGTAATCTATCAAAAAGCTCAATAAAATTACCAGCTACCATCGACAAATTCGTCTGATCAGGATTGAGTGAATTCTTGATAAACCGTGCATGATCACCTAAAATTTGTAGCCAAAAACGAAGTTCATAAACTCCATAATGATGATTTGGAGACAAAGTAAAAAACCCCCTTTCGGGGGATCCTATGTCAAAACGATCAATGATATGACTCAATAAAAATGCTTAACTGTTTTAGAAATGCACTTTTTATGATATCTTCTCAACCGATAGCTTCTTCATCTTCTAGCAACATTCTTACTAAATTGGGATACTTCCGCGCAATTTTCCGTCCAAAAAAAGAAGGTTGCAAACGCACTTTTCTGATACCATGCAATTGATGATCTTCTTGACAATAATAATACCAACAGCTAACCCATTGATAAAATTGCTGATAATTCCGATCCTTTAGCACTAAGTTTCGCGGAAAGCCATAGGAATATAATATGTCCATAAAACGAGTTTCCGCTAGCTTGTCGGTTGCTTCCGAAACTTTTTCCCGTACGACTTGATATCCCTTCGAAGAAAGATACTCCTGAAACAGGTCGAAAATCTCTCCTCGGCAAAGTCTGACCGGCTCATCTTTTGACACTGCTAGTTCCTGGAAGGCTGCTTTTAAAATCTTGGATGCATATTTCACTCTTTCTTCCACATGAGGTGGAATATCTAGATACCACACCTTACCGGTTTCCAATCTGTGAATTACCAGGATTTCAGGCCCGATAAAACACCCACCGCCAGCATCATCGATCTCAATCATTAACCTCTTCCTTTTCCAAAGATATAGGTTAATAATACACCTTGTGAAAGAGGAGTGCAAGAAAATGCCCTTAGAAGATTATGCTAATAAAAATATAATGAATTATTATCGAGCAATGCCCAGTAACCCTAAAATAATAGCCACCCACATATATTTTCTGGTTGTATCAAGCTGGGCGCGAAGTCGCTCCATATCGGCTTTCATCTTGATATTTTCATCCTTTAAACTTTGAATATCGGCCAGCATTTGCTGGGCCTCTTTTTGAAGTTGCAACTGTTCATCAGTGAGATGGGTAATATCGTCTTGTATTACCGTCTGTTCTTTATCCAAATTATCAAGCTTCTTCATGTAAATATTATTTTTTGAATTCACTCCCACAAATTCATCCCGAAATTCATTGGTCAAACTCTTAATCAAGGCCATGTCGTCTTTATTAGTACCCACCTGCCCGTTGGCGATTTCATTTAAAATCTTTGAAACCACAACAGCCAGTGTATAACGATCAACAGGCTTATCCCCTTGAAATGTTTGGTCCTGATACAATTGGAGATAACCTTTATCAATTAATGACTTGACCGCTTTATAAGCCCAGTGGGAAGGCGGGACATCGCTAGGATTGCTATCAGCAGCCATAACCGGTAAAGCTAAAGTAAAAATAAGCCCAATTAAAACAAGAGATATCACCAAGACATGGAATCGGTTCAACATCATTTTCGCTCCTCCTTAATCGTATATTGGAATGGGATAAATTCACAATGAAATTCATTGCCATCAGTGTTTAAGAACTTAAGATTCTCCAGATCCACCTTGCCGGTCCCAGTTCCAATAACAATAAAGTTAAGCCTGAACAGCGTGACTTCATCACTACTCAACGGTTTGGTTCTTGTTCCGCCAACTTCCGCTGCCCGACCTGCTTCATTGTCTATCAATCCACTTTGCCACTGGGCCAATTCATTATCTTCTACTAAAAAGGTCCCCCGCGAAATGTAAACTAATTTTAGCTGTTTGGGGTCAAATATAACATTAGCGTTAAACTTTCCGGGATCGTGCAAGTTATAAGCACATAAACTTAATTCCACAACATGTCCAATTGTCCAATTATCGGGGCCTGCAAAACTTAATTTTGCAGTTAGTACTGGAACTTCAAGTTGAGCATTCAAAGTAACCGGCTTAATATTGGTTCCGGTAACCAAAATTTTAAATGTCCCTGTTTTGGATTCCCCGGTCGGTACAAGCCACCAGGTCGCATTGGTTTCAGCCTTACCGTCCAAATTTAACAGGTATTTATCATTACATTCTCCGGCTGCCAAAGTTACTCCGGCTTCACTGACCAGGGTCGCTTTTAAATCATAGACAGCCGATTCGCCGATATTCTTAATATTGGCAGTCACCATCGCCGGATAAGGATTCCATTTATTAGAAACTACTTTGAGCGTAGGAAGATTTATTGTTGCATTGAGTACTGGTGGCCCGATGATTTTAATCTTCCGGGTAACCGCATTGGATTCCAAATGATTACCGCTAACAGTAATTTGAAAACTAGTAACGCCTTGATAGTCTCCATTGGGTTCAATCTCCCAGGAAAATTGTTTGGTTACCCCGGGAATCAATTCTGGAACGATGATTGTTGGTTTCCCTGCTAAACAGTCTAATCCCTTCGGCAAATTCAGACTAATCTTAACATTTTCGGCTTTCACTTCACCCCGGTGTTCAAGATACATCATAATGGTATATTTCCGGGGTTGATTGATACTATATTGGACTTCAGCCGGTGCCGAAATGCCCAAAAATGTTTTACCGGGTGCGAACGTAATGCCGCCTAAACCGTAATAAATCGTAATACTGAGTTGTCCTCCCGGGTTAAGTGTCCGGGGGTCCCAATACATGGCCACTACACTGTCGAGCTCATCTTCACCAAGCCTTGTAAAGTCGGCGTTGGGATCAACTTGAAAATCCCACGGATTATCGGCAGCCTTGCCCCAATTCGTGAAAATAAGCCGATCCGGCGTAGTGATGTCGCCTCCCTTTAAGGTTCCTTGGGCAATCACTGCCGGTTTGGTAAGTGAATCGAACGCTTGCCAAAAATCTGGCATATCATTGCTATTAAAAAGGGAGTCTGTCGTTACCGCTTTATCGCCGATCCGAAAGGGAGCTCCGTCATTATCTCCCAACATCGTATCCAGTAAGGTCCGTAAACCGACTAGTACAGGAGCATCCCCTTTATTTACAATCACATATTTAATCCGGGCCGTATCCAATGCACCGGTACTCGGACTCCTGGCGATATCCAACGATTGTTCCACCTCAACGGCGCCGTATGTACATTTCATCGTTATGCAATTACCATCTATTCTTGGGGCCTGAGTAATCTGTCCATCCGGTAATCCATAACCGGAACGTTTCTTGGAGGTCTTTCCGAATACATAATTCATCCCGTTAATCCGCAGAGTCGTAAAGGAGGTCCAAGGTTTAGGGTGCCCATATATCAATGCCTTGCCGTCATCATCAGTCCGGCTGGAGTCGCCGCCGGTTACATCAACCGCAAAACGTCCGGTATCATCGTTGGTATTATTAACATAAATCTTGATATATTTATTCTTGATCGATAATAAATCATCGGATGCCGCCACCGCCATAACCGACATAAGGAATAAACCAAGAAATGTTATTCCTAAAGTAACCTTCAATCTCATTGGGGCCTCCTTAAGGAATTATTGCAAATAATTTTTTTGATAATTGTAATCTAATAAATCATATAAAAATTAAATATAAAAAGCGATAAACAAACAGCGTCCATTTACCAATAACCGATAGCAAACTCCAGAAAACAAGTCACAATAACCAATAACTGTGTTTCAAGGCCTGTTATCAGCATTTCCAATATTCATCGTAACCCCGGAATCAATATGAAATGAGAAGACTAAATCAATATAGTAGTTTTGGCCCACTGTTTTAAATTTCCAACTTCGTTTAATTACCGAAACTGCAGCATTTACCAATCGGGAATCAGCAGGTAACGGGTTTGCATGAATATCTTCCAAACTACCGTCGGCTTTTACCAAAACCCGTAATGATACATTGCCCTCTATTCCTTCATTCATTGCACTTTTGGGATAAGATGGTAAAGGTCCTAGCTGAGTAATCAGCCCCTCCCCGGAAGGGAAGCCAAAGGGTTTCCCGGAGCCCGCTTTGCCATAGCCGCCAGTTTCCTGATTCCCGCTACCTCCCGGTCCCACAGGGTTTATGCTTTTACTTGGAACCGCAATTGGCTGATTTTGGTCTTTCTTGGGGATTATAACAGCATCCTCCGGAGGTGTTTTAGGCGATACCTGCGGCTTCACAACAGTTTTATCTTTTTCATGATTACTTTGAACGGAAGGATTCGGAACAGTAGGAGTATTCACGTGCTCGCCCGTCGGCTTTTCCGGCAGAGAAGCCATCATTCCGAGCCCGCCATCTGGAGAACCTTTGGCTATTTCCACCATCCCTACCGGAAATGTTTCCAAATGAGAAGGTTTTGAAACAAGGTACCCTGACACAAGCAACAATAATAAAAGAGCATGAAAACCCAGTGAAAATATTAGTGCTATGATATAATTGTTACGTTCATTAAGTTTCATTTTTCACTCCCCACTTTTAAAATGGGTTATTTAATATTAATTTTTGAAGCATTAGGAATCTGCTGCCGGTCCACCCCCAGCAGAGGTTTTTCTACTCCGATGCCAGCCAAAACATCCATCACTTTCACGATTTTCTCATAAGTCACAGCTGCATCGGGCCTGACAATGACTTGAGTCTCCCGATCCTTTTGCAATTGCAGCCCCACCAGTTGTTTTAATTTACTCATTTCAACCTGCTGTTTACCAAGATAAACTTGGGAATCGGCAGTGATCGTAATCACTAAGGAATTATTGGCCGCTTCTCCCATGTGAAGAACTTTCGGAAGTTGAACGGCCACACCAGCCTCAGAACCGTTGATAGTGGAAAAAAGCATAAAAAACACCAACATGAAGAAAAGTACATCGATCATCGGCACCAATTCAATCCGGGAACGTCTTCGCTTTATTTGAAGATTCATCAGGATCACCTAGCCTTATTCAAAATTGCAAGGATTTCCTCGGTATAACAAGTAAGATCCCGGGCTCTCTTTTCAGCAATACCATAAAAAATATTCACAAAAAACAATGCCGGAATTGCAATCCCTAAGCCAAAAGCAGTATTATACAGTGCCTCAGCTACACCAGCGCTTAATTGAGTGGCTTGTCCACCGGAAGCCATTGATAAAGCGGTAAAAGATTTAATAATACCAGCAACTGTACCAAGCAATCCTAACAAAGGACTTGCTGTAACCACGGTATCCAATAATGCAAGTCCACGTTGCAAACCCCTTAATTCCAATTCCCCGGCGCTCTGAGCAATTTGGTTGGCTAAATGGCTGTCAATCTGCCATTGTCCGATCACACTCTCGATGATTCTACCAAGCGGGGTCCGCCA
>JAEZKW010000126.1 GCA_023415375.1 Bacillota bacterium | reverse complement strand
TTTTAGATAAAGCGGCTGAATCTATCCGCTTGGAGCCGGAAGAAATGGCAATCTTGTTGCAGAATAATGATCCGGAACTCCTGGCTGAGATGTATGCTTTAGCGAATCGATTGAAACGTGAAGTTTATGGCGATCGGATTGTATTTTTCGCCCCCCTTTATATTAGCGATAAATGTGCCAACAATTGTGTTTATTGCGGATATCGCAGTTCTAACCAGGCGATTCATCGTAAGACTCTTACCATGGATGAACTGAAGCGCGAAGTTGAAATTATGATTAGCGAAGGCCAGAAACGGACCGTCCTGGTTTATGGCGAATCCCCCGAAACTAACATTGATTACATTTGTGAGACTGTTCGCCAGGTATACAGCGTAAAGAGCGAACATGGCGAAATTCGTAGGGCCAATATTAATTGCGCTCCTCTTACTCGTGATGAGTTAAAAAAGTTAAAACAAGTCGGTATTGGAACATTTCAGGTTTTCCAAGAAACCTACCATCACGAGACTTACCGGAAATTACACCCGGCCGGGACGATTAAAGGCCATTATCGCTGGCGCTTATATTGCCATGATCGGGCCTTGGATGCGGGATGCGATGATGTTGGGCTGGGTGTGCTATTTGGACTGTATGACTGGCGCTTTGAAGCCATGGGCCTGCTTTATCATACCATCCATCTTGAAGAAAACTATAACGGAGTCGGTCCCCATACTATCTCATTTCCAAGAATTCAGCCGGCCCTTGACACTCCCTATGCCTTAAACCCTGAATATGCAGTAAGCGATGGTGATTTTAAGAAATTGATTGCCATATTGCGTTTGTCGGTTCCTTACACCGGAATGATTTTAACGGCCCGGGAAAGTGCTGAGGTTCGCAGAGAAGTTATTCCGTTAGGGATCTCACAGATTGATGCCGGTAGCCGGATTGGAGTTGGGGGGTATCAGCAGTCGCAAGCCAATGCCATGCCGGATAAGGAACAATTCCAATTGGGGGATGTCCGAAACCTGGATGAGGTAATTCGTGAGACCTGTCAAATGGGTGATATTCCATCCCTTTGCACTGCTTGTTATCGTAAGGGTAGAACGGGTGAACATTTTATGGGAATTGCCAAGTCTAGCTTCGTTCATAATTTTTGTATGCCCAATGCCATTTGTACCCTGAAAGAATATTTACTGGATTACGCCAGTCCGGAAACCCGGCAGGCCGGGGAAGTGGCAATCCAAAAATATCTACCGCAAATCCAGGACCCCAAGACCAAAGAATTTGTGATACAAGCTTTAAAAAATCTTGAAGCCGGAAAAAGGGATCAGTATATTTAATAAAGGGCAAAGTTGAAATTGAAAAGTTGAAAATTAAAAAAATCAAAACTTGAAAATCAAAGTCTCTCGGCTTAGGCGAAATAGATTCAGGTGGAAAGCGGGGATAGAGAACAAATGGGCTACCGGGTTGGCGTGCACACGCGCACGGAGCATGATTTATTAGGGGAGAGAGAAATCCCGGCGCATGTTTATTATGGTATTCATACTTTACGGGCTGCCGAGAATTTTAATATCAGCGGACGGCCCATCCATCACCAACTGGTTATTGCCTTGGCAATGGTTAAAAAGGCGGCAGCTTTAGCCAATTTAGAAGCCGGGTTATTAGGAGAGCCTATAGTTCAGGCAATCACCTCAGCTTGTGATGAAGTGATCGCCGGGGGGTTCCGGGATCAATTTCTGGTGGATGCATTGCAGGGGGGCGCCGGTACTTCCGCTAATATGAATGTGAATGAAGTTGTCGCCAATCTAGCCATTGAAAGGCTTCATGGTGCAAAAGGCGATTACCGTATCGTTCATCCGCTGAATCATGTCAATCTGAGCCAATCCACCAATGATGTTTTCCCGACTGCGGTTCGGATCGCTGCAATCAAACTATTGAAACCGCTCAGTGAGAATCTGGCGCAGTTACAGATAGTATTGCAGCAAAAGGAGGAACAATTTTCAGGAGTTATTAAAATGGGGCGTACCGAGCTTCAAGATGCGCTACCGGTCATGTTGGGGCAGGAGTTCGGAGCTTATGCTCAGGCCATCGCCAGAGACCGTTGGCGGATTTATAAAGTTGAAGAACGGCTGCGCCAAGTGAGCCTAGGTGGTACTGCAGTCGGAACCGGTATGAATGCTGATAAACGTTACATTTTTTCGGTCATTGAAAAATTACGGGATGTAACAGGCCTGGGACTATCCCGGGCCGAGTATCCCATGGATTTAACCCAGAATAATGATATTTTTGTGGAAGTCTCTGGGATGCTGAAAACTGTGGCCGTAAATTTGGCCAAAATCGCCAACGATTTACGATTAATGGCCTCAGGACCCCAGGCTGGTTTTGGGGAGATTAATCTACCGGAGATGCAGGCCGGTTCTTCGATTATGCCGGGTAAAATCAATCCGGTAATCCCTGAGGCAGTCCGTCAAGCTGCTTACCAAGTTATGGCTAATGATCAGGCCATCACCATGGGAGCTCAGGCCGGAGAACTCGAGTTAAATGCAATGTTGCCTTTGATTGCCGATAATTTATTTAATTCGTTGGAACTGCTAAACCGAGCCGTGGTAGTTTTTAAGGAACGCTGCATTCAAGGGATTACTATGAATGATGAACATTGTAAGGCTATTTTGGAAAAAAGCATGATTTATGCAACGGCTTTAACACCCTATATTGGTTATGAAAAAGCCACCTTCTTAGTGCAACAAGCAAAGCTTAATGGAAACACCATCCGTGAGGAAGCGTTGCATTCAGGATTTTTTACCCAGGAAGAGCTTAACACCATTTTAGATCCTTATCAATTAACCAAACCAGGGATTCCGGGGAAAAAAGGGTAAAGTTTGAAGAGTGAATACAGAAGCCAGGAGACAGGAGAAAAAATGTTTAAAGTCAGTGATGTTATAAAGAATGAATGAAGACGGTAAAAAAATTTGGCTCGCCGCGGGTTAAAACCCACGGCTAATAAAGACCCTACCGGTTAAAACTGGTATAAAAGCCCTACATCTTAAGGATATGGCATCAATAATGTCTTTGATATCGGTTTCAACCGATAAGCTTTGTAATCAGCCGTGGGTTTTTAACCCGCGGATTGAGGTCGAAGCATAAAAACTTAATCAATAGTTGTCTCTGACAGACCAAAATTTTTGAACAAGTAATTATTCTGACTCCTGAATTCTATTTTTTGAAAATTGGAGGACCACGATGTCTGACCTAAATTCAACGCCTAGTGCTTCGCGAATTCAGATCGGGATTTTTGGCAGGCGCAATGCCGGTAAATCCAGCTTAATGAATGCTTTGACCAATCAGTCGGCTGCTTTGGTTTCTGAAAATCCAGGTACTACTACAGATCCGGTCTTTAAAGCCATGGAAATGTTGCCGCTGGGACCGGTAACATTCATTGATACGGCCGGCTTGGATGATGTCGGCTCTCTGGGCGAACTTCGGGTGAAACGAAGTTACGATATTTTGGACCGGACCGATTTAGCTTTACTGGTCATTGATGCCCAAATTGGGCTAACTGAATTTGAAACCAGGATAGCCGAAATGATTCGCCAAAAAAAGATTCCTGCCGTTGCTGCAGTCAATAAAACGGATTTGCGGCCACTTTCTACGGAAAAAAAACAGCTCTGGCAAGCCGAGCTTCAAATGGATTTACTGGAGGTATCAGCCAGCAAAAAAACAGGTCTCAACGAATTGAAGACTGCCTTAATCCGGATTGCCGGTAAGAATGAGGAAGAATCTTTCCTGGTGGGAGATTTGGTAAGGCCAGGCGATTTCGCAGTGTTGGTGATACCCATTGATAAAGCTGCGCCAAAGGGGCGGCTAATTTTACCCCAGCAACAGGTGATCCGCGATATCTTAGAGCATGATGCAATGGCGGTTGTCACCAAGGAGCATGAGTTGAAAGCTACTCTTGATAACTTGGGAAAAAAGCCGGCTATTGTGATTACCGATTCCCAGGCGTTTTTGAAAGTGGCGGCCGATACCCCAAAAGAGATACCGCTTACCTCTTTTTCGATTCTTTTTGCCCGTCAAAAGGGTAACCTTAGCGAATTGGTCCAGGGAGCTAAAACAGTGGAAAACCTAAAACCGGGTGACAACGTTTTAATAGCGGAAGGGTGTACTCATCACCGGCAATCTGATGATATAGGAACCGTAAAAATCCCACGTTGGCTGCGGCAAACTATTGGTGGGGAATTGAATTTCGAGTGGGCCAGTGGCCAAAATTTACCGGAAGATTTAAGTAAGTTTCAATTAGTGGTTCATTGTGGCGGTTGTATGTTAAACCGGCGTGAAATGATGCATAGGCTATCTGTGGTAAAATCACAATCCATTCCGATTGTTAACTACGGAGTGCTGATTGCTTATTTACAAGGTATTTTCCCCAGGGCTTTGGAACCCTTTCCGGAGTTGAGGGGATGGTTAGGATGAAAAACAGTAATTATCAAAAACTTACAGAATTACAGTTCGTTTCTCCCTTTGAGGGAGAAAGTGCGCCTTCAAGAAGGCGAAGAATGAGGATTGGACCAAATTGGCTCAGCAAACAAAAACCTGAGTTAACGGAATAGTCAACTTGGTCAATGATATAATAAGTTGACAAAAGGTAATAGACCGGGTTGCTGTGAAATACGATACCAATATTTGGAGGAGGAAAGTATTTTTGAACTCTGAAAAACGTATTGCTGTGATTGCCATCATTTTAGAAAACCCTAAGGAAGTTCAAGGAAGAGTGAATAGCTTAATCAGTGAATTTGGCGGGATTATCGTCGGAAGGATGGGAATACCGAATCATGAAAGAAACCTGGGTGTTCTTTCGCTGATCGTTGAAGGAAGTGAGAACGAGATTAACACTCTCACCGGCAAGTTAGGAAATATCCACGGCGTCAACGCCAGGGCAACCATGGCCAAGCAAAAGTATGAAGAATAAAGTCGCGCCATGCGCGCGTAAAAGGGTAAAACAGTGGAAAATTTTATAGTAACACATCATTAAAGGAGCGGCGCAAATGGAAAAATCATTCAATCACCAAAATTGGACCAACGATTCAATCCCCACCCGTATCCCCAATTTAGGACAAGATCTTTTACTCCGGGTGATTAATGACCCTTCCAGCCTGGAGGCAAAACAAATCCTTGAAGAGGCCGACTTGCTTCGCACGGAGACTATGGGACCGGATGTGCATCTTAGAGGATTAATTGAATTCTCCAATTATTGCCGGAATAATTGCTTGTATTGCGGTCTGCGCCGTGACAATCGCCAAGTAACCCGTTATCGAATGGAGCCTGCAGAAATTATCGCTGCTGCAGAACAAGGCGCAAACCTTGGATATAAAACAGTGGTGCTTCAATCCGGGGAGGACTTGGCGTTTAGTGGCAAAATCTTGACTGATATTATTCGGGAAATCAAAAAATTGGGTTTAGTCATTACCTTGAGTGTTGGAGAGCGGGAGCCTAAAGAGTACGAAATGTGGCGTAATGCCGGAGCAGAACGTTATTTAATGCGTCATGAAACAGCAGACTCTGTTTTATATGATCGACTTCATCCAGGGCAGACGCTCGCCAAACGAATTTTTTTATTAAGAATTCTAAAATCTTTAGATTATCAAGTGGGGACGGGTTTTATGGTGGGTTTACCCGATCAGAACGCAGAGACTTTGCTGGCTGATTTGGAGCTGGCCCGCGAGCTTGAAGCGGAAATGGTTGGAATCGGCCCGTTCATTCCACATCCTGATACACCGCTGGGTCTTTGCCCCGGTGGCACAGTTGAACAGACTTGTATCATGGTGGCCTTAACCAGGCTTTTTCTCCCTTTTGCTTTAATACCGGCGACCACTGCTCTTGGAAGTATTTCACCA
>JAEZKW010000110.1 GCA_023415375.1 Bacillota bacterium | reverse complement strand
AATCATCCATCCGGTTTTATCTATTCTGAATTCTGGCTCCTGACTACTGAAATTACCTTATTGCCCCATATCTTCTTTTCTGGCATAGATTGACCCGAGTTTGGTTAACTTTTTATTAAAGCAAGTCCAATGATTTGACTTTTGAAAGGAGAAGAATTATACTTAAATCGAAATTGATAATGGTTATCAATATCAAAGGAAGTGATGAATATCAGCAAAGAAGAAGATATCCTCACTGAATATTTAAAAAATAAAGATCTTAAACTTACCGGGCAACGTAAAATCATATTAGATGCCTTTCTTGGAATTGAGTCCCATGTTACAGCAGAAGAATTGTACGACATTATTAAAAAGAATAACCCGGAAATTGGTGTGGCGACTGTCTACCGTACTCTTAAGATCTTGTGTGAGGCCGGACTGGCCAATGAAGTCAAGTTTAGCGATAAAGTAGCCCATTATGAGCATCTTTTTGATCATGAACATCATGATCATCTCATTTGCATTCAATGTGGTAAATATACTGAGGTTTGTGACCCGGAGATAGAAGAACTTCAACAAAAACTGGCAGAACGAAATAAGTTTAAAGTGCTGAGACATCGTATGGAACTATACGGGATTTGCGAAAATTGCCTTATGAAGTAACTTTTTATAAAAATTAATTGATAATGATTATCAAAATCTGCATGATCTTAAGGAGGGGCTAACGATGGTAAAGTGTCTTGATCAAATCACCATTGGTAAGAAAGGAACAATAAAAGCAATTCAAACTGACCATGTTACCAAAGAACGCTTGGAGTCTCTAGGTTTAATTAAAGGTGTTGAGATTGAGGCCGTTCGCAAATCTCCACTCGGAAGTCCTAAAATATTCCGTTGCCTTAACACTTTAGTTGCCTTACGCAATGATATTTCACGGCAGATTCAGGTGGAGGTCTCTAATGAATAATGTAAACAAACCCATTCATGCGGTGTTAATCGGAAATCCTAATACTGGAAAGACCTCTTTACTCAATGCTTTAACGGGAATGAGTCTGCATGTAGGGAACTGGCCCGGAAAAACGGTTGAAAAGAAGGAAGGACAGTTTTACTTTAACGGTCGATCGATAAATATTGTTGATTTACCAGGGACTTATAGCATTGCTCCATATAGTGAGGAAGAAAAAGTATCTCATGATTATTTAATGTCCACGGATCCGGATGTTATAATCCAAACCATTGATGTAAATGCCTTGGAACGTAATCTGCTAATGACGATGGAGTTACTGGCTTTGGGAAAGAAGATTGTTCTGGCATTTAATTTTAATAAGGAAGCTAAGAGGCGGGGAATCACCATCGATGTTGCCGGAATTCAAAAGATGCTGCAAATTCCGGTGGTACAAATTGAGGCCAACAAAGGCGAAAATACCGATGAGTTATTGAGAACGATTTTGACCGTAGCCGAAGGAGAGTTCCGGGCTCCGGATTATCTTTCGGAACTATTGAAGGAAGATTATCAAATTCATCATGATGAATCGGTTGCCTTTTTTAAAGAGAAATTGGCGCCTTTTTATTCGACGGAAAAGACCAATCAAAGAACGGAAAAAATAGACGCCGTATTATTAAACAAATATACTGCTTTTCCAATTTTTTTAGCGGTTATATTTTTGATGTTTGAAGCTACTTTTACACTATCAGGACCGTTGGTCAATGTGATTCATGGTTTCTTCGGCTATTTAGCCAAACTGGTCACCCTGATGAAATTGCCCGGTTTGCTTAATTCATTGCTCTCGGAGGGCGTTATCGGCGGTGTAGGTTCGGTACTTGCTTTTGCGCCGCTTATTTTTATTCTCTTTCTGTTGATTGCTTTACTGGAGGACAGTGGTTATCTTGGAAGAACTGTGGTTCTCGTTGATCCGTTCTTCCAAAAATTGGGTGTATCGGGGCGAACCTTTATTCCAATGATTTTAGGGTTTGGTTGTAATGTTCCGGCTATCATGGCGACTCGGACCATTAAGGACCGCCGTGAAAGAATGATCGCCATTTTTACAAATTCCTTTATGTCTTGTGGAGCCCGTCTGCCGGTTTATCTGCTATTTACCGGCGTGTTCTTCCCCAAAAAGGCTAGTTTAATCGTAATGATGCTTTACCTTTTTGGAATTTTGATTTCCTTTGCTGCCAGCTTCGTTTTGTCTCACTTGATTCGAAGTCAGGGGCAACAAGCATTAATTATTGAATTACCTCCCTACCGAATGCCGACCATTGCCAATGTGGTCAAACATGCTTGGTATCATACGAAAGAATTCATTAAAAAGGCTGGAACCATTATCATAGGTTCGGTCCTCGTTATCTGGACTTTGGCAAGCTTACCTGCAGGGGTGGTTTACGGATCGGAAGCCAGTTTGCTCGGAAAAATCGGTCATCTCATCAGCCCATTTTTCAAACCTTTGGGATTTGGTGATTGGACCTTTGCGGTGGCGTTAATCTTTGGAGTCGTGGCTAAAGAAGTTATTATCGGAACTTTGGGTACTTTGTATGGGGTTGGTGCTACGACCTTAACCCATGCCCTTCCCAAATTTATCACACCTCTAGGTGCGCTCAGCTTTTTATTCTTTGTATCGTTATATATTCCTTGCATGGCTGCCATCGCCACCATTCGCCAGGAAAGCGGCGGTTGGAAATATACCATCCTGCAGCCGGTATTTACAATCTCTATTGCCTGGCTGACCGCTTTCGGGGTATACCATTTGGGTTTAATGTTAGGATTTCATTAAAAACGTTGTTTTTAACCTAAACCCGATCCGGCAATGGTACGCTCTTGTGCCGACTTGCCGGATCGAAGTCTAAATACTACGAAACCCTTTTCCGATAATTTCAGAAGTATTGGTGATGGTAATAAATGATCCCGGATCGACTTCACGGATATATTTTCGCAGAGCAATGGCCTGCGCCCTGGTTACCACCGTGGTAATCACATGTTCTTCATGATCGGTGAAAGCGCCATGGGCAATATGAACTGTGGCTCCCCGGTGCAGGACATTTAAAATATAGCTTTGAATGAGCTCCGGTTTATTACTGATAATAACCAGTTGCTTACGGAGATTTAAACTCTCAATCACCGAGTCAATAAGAAATGCTTTAAGAATCAGTCCTAAAAAAGAATACATTCCAATACCAATCCCATAAACAAAACCAGCTAAAATGGTGATAATAAAATCAGCAATGAATAATGCTTTACCAATATCGATGTTGGTAAGCTTGTTAAGTACTTTGGCAACGATATCGGTTCCACCGGTGGAGGCATTTTGGTTGAAGGTAATCGCTGAGCCCACTGCAGGAAGAAGGATGGCTAAAATTAATTCCAGCATCGTATCATTGGTAAAAGGTTTGGTCATCGGATAAACTTTATCGAGCAACCAGACCATTCCGGAAAGCATCAGACTGGAATATACGGTTTTGGAACCGAAGTTGCGTCCAATCATGGCATAACCTGCGATTAAAAATAAAATATTGATAATCAACATGATCGGACCGACATTGACCTTTGGCAAAAAATGCTGGGTTACAATAGCAATACCGCTTACGCCCCCGGTGGCGAAATGGTTGGGAATCTTAAAAAAGTGAATTCCTGCTGCTACCAGGGCTAAGCCTAAATTGATAAGAAGAAATTCTTTGATTTTATCATAAGTCAGTTCTGGAAAAGTCAACTTAAACATCCATCATATCCTTTTTCATGATTTGTTATAATAAAAAATATTATCATAGGTCCAACATTCAGTCAAATCATGGGAAGCTTAGATCCCAAGTCTGTCAAGATTTGATTCTAGATCACAAATCCACCATTCGGGCTCAACACCTGGCCTGTGATAAAATCAGCTGCATCCGAAGCTAAGAAAAGGGTTGCGGCTGCGATGTCCTGCGGTTTCCCCAAACGCTGCAAAGGAGTGGCTGACTTCAATTCTGCGAGATCTTCTTCCTGAAAAGAATCTAACATATCGGTTTGAATCACCCCGGGTGCGATACAATTAACTTGAATGTTTGAAGGCCCAAGCTCTTTGGCTAGCGCTTTGGTCAGCCCGATGACACCAGCTTTCGCTGCGGAATAATGAACTTCACAGGAGGCTCCGACCAATCCCCAAATTGAAGCGATGTTTATAATCTTTCCCTTTTTTTGCGGAATCATGAATTTTAATACTGCCTGTGAGCAGTTAAATACCCCTTTTAAATCAACGTTCATTATTTCATCCCATTCAGCCTCAGTTATATCAATAAATAACTTTGAAGCAGCAACGCCGGCATTGTTGACCAAAATGTCGATACTTCCAAAAGTATCGATACAGAACTGAACCATTGAATCAACTTCTGTTTTTTTGGCCACGTTAGCCTGGAAAAGGGCAGCCGATGCTCCTTTTTTTAAAAGTAAGTTACAAAGCTCCTTAGCGTGGGCTTCGGATTGGTTATAATTCATTAGAACATTATAACCCTTAACTCCAAAAAGTTCGGCTGTCGCTTTGCCGATGCCTCGGGATGCGCCGGTTATGAGTACGGTGGTTGCCTGGTGGGCCATGAAATATCCTCCATTCAAGTAGATTTAACGTTAAGTGATGATTTTTTCCTCCAAAAGCTCTTAGGTTCAAAGTAAAGAAATTTTTTATGACTTAAGTATACATGAAGTATTTTAATGTTTGAACCATCATTTTATAAAGAAGATCAATTCTATTTGGGAGTATATATTTTGAAATCACTAGGGACTTTATTTCAAAGGATTTGTAAAATGGATCAGATTGGTATATAATGATGACCAGATTTAACCCAAGGTGCTATTTTTATAGCCTAACAGGGAAACAGGTGAGAATCCTGTACGGTCCCGCCACTGTAATTGGGGAGTTTCTTAAAAAGCATCATTCGCAGAATGATGATTAGATCACTGGGAAATCCCGGGAAGACGTTAAGAAACGATGAACCTGAGTCAGGAGACCTGCCTTGGAGTAT
>JAEZKW010000102.1 GCA_023415375.1 Bacillota bacterium | reverse complement strand
GCCCATTTGGCATTATCTTTGGAAAGATTGCAGCATTTATTAGGAACAGACCGCACTTTTCAACGTATCGGCCTCTCAGCGACAATGCAACCTCTCGATCAAGCTGCCGCATTTTTGGCAGGTAAAGAACTTAATCCCCATAGCGGGCTTTGGGAAACCCGACCGGTTGAAATCGTCGATACCGGTCAAAGAAAAACTTTGGATTTACAGATCCTTTTGCCAGTGAGTGACCTGCGTGAACTCCCAGAAAAATCAATCTGGCCTCCTATCTATCGGCAGGTTTTGGATCTGGTCCGTAAGCACCGGACCACCTTGGTTTTTGTAAATAACCGGCGTCTGGCGGAACGGATGACTGCGAATATTAATGAACTGGCCGGGGTTCAGCTGGCCAGGACACATCATGGCAGTGTCTCCAAAGAGGTGCGTTTAGAGGCCGAGAAGATGCTCAAACAAGGAGAAATTCCCTGTATTGTAGCGACTTCGTCACTGGAATTAGGTATCGATATCGGGCATATTGATTTGGTCATTCAGATCGAATCCCCCAAAGAAGTAGCCCGGGGGTTGCAAAGAGTAGGACGGGCCGGCCATATCGTTGGCATGCCCAGCAAGGGCAGGATGATTCCCAAGACTAGAGCAGACCTCTTGGAAACTGCGGCCATATTCCGGGAAATGAAAGCCGGCCGGGTTGAATCGGTGAAGGCCATTTTTAATTGTTTGGATGTACTTGCGCAACAGCTTGTTGCGATGACAACCGAGGGAGAATGGACTGCCGAGGAGGCTTTTCAAGTTATTCGAGGGTCTTACAATTTTAATACTTTATCGGATCAAGTCTTTGAGAACGTTTTAGCCATGCTGGCGGGAAATTTTGAAACCAAAGAGTTTGCGGATTTACGCCCCCGGTTGTTTTGGGACAGGAAACTTGGAATCATCAAGCCTAATTCTTATGGGAAACGCTTGGCGTTTTCCAGCGGCGGGACGATCCCGGACCGTGGTTATTATGGAGTATATCTGCAAGGTTCGAATCTGCGCCTTGGTGAGCTCGATGAGGAATTTGTATACGAACGGCGTTTAAATGAACGGTTTGTGCTGGGAACCTCGGTGTGGAAAATCGAAGAGCTTCGGCAGGACCGGGTGATCGTCAGTCCTTCCAAAAAAGGCGGTGAAGCCATTGTACCCTTTTGGAAAGCCGATCCCGGAGGGCGTTCTTATGAACTTGGAAAGAAAATCGGAGCTTTTTTAGGCGAAATTGAAAATCATTTGATCGTGGGCGATCTAGAGGGTTGGTTGGAATCAGACTGCGGTCTTTCTCCCGAAATTTCCAAGAATCTTTGCCAATATATAGAAGCTCAAAAGCAATCACTTCAACATCTACATACGGATAAGCGTTTAGTCGTCGAACAATTTCCCGATGAGATAGGCGAGTGGCGAGTATTGCTTCATTCTCCCTTCGGGATGAGGCTGCATCTGGCGCTTAGCCTCATTATCAAAGACCTCTGGGAAAAAGATTTACAGATAAAGGTTGAGGCGATTCCAACGGATGATGGCATCATGTTTCATTTACAAGGAAGTGAGGAGCCCCCGGAAATACCTTGGCATGCGCTTGGTAGTTTCAATTTAGAGCAGAAATTGGCCGAACTTGTTTCGGGTTCGGCTCTTTTCGGGATTACCTTCAGGCAGACGGCTCAACTATCTTTAATGATGCCGCGCTTTGGTTTTGGGAGGAAAAGGAATCCCTTTTGGTTATCCCGGCTCAAGGCGGGAAATTTGTTGCACATGGTTGCCAAATACAATGATTTCCCCTTGGTGATTGAAACGTACCGTGCCATTTTACAGGACTATTTTGATTTATCAGGACTTTCTGAAGTTTTACAAGGGCTGTGTCAGGGTCAAATCAAAGTGCACCGTTATCAACATAAAACGCCTTCGCCGTTTGCGGGAGGTCATTTATTTAATTTTATCGGTAATTTCATGTATGAAGGAGAAGCACCTCAAGGTGAACAACGATTACAAATGTTTGGCTTAGGTCGGGAAACACTGAAAGTTATACTCGGTAAACAAGGACTTCGGAATGTCATTGATGCTGAGATTCTAAAAAACGTTACCGCTAAAGTTAGAGGGCTTAGCTTTTTCGGCACCGACTTCAATGTTGATTCCGTTGAAGCTTGGCTTGAAAAAGTCGGTGATATTTACCTCGACGAGATTCCGGAGCAGTTTTCTAGTCAGGCACAGCAGGTTGAAAACCATCTCCAAGAGTTGGTCAGACTTGGAAAAATAGTTTGTATTTCGGAAGGGCAAGCAATAGGGCTAATGGTTGCTCTTTGGGAAGCTCCCTATTACTTGCAAGGTTTACCGGGGATTTCGCCGGAAAGTTCAGCGGAAACCATCAGAAAAATAAAAGCCCAGTTAGGTTCTTTTACCGAAGAATCCACTACCGAAGCCGAGGCCCGCAGTCGTATCATTCAACGATATGTCAGGACTCATGGTCCCTTTCAAATATCGGACATCATACACCGTTACGGTTACTCCGAACAGGAAGTAGCAGCGGAATTAGCGGTCATGGCAGCTGAAAATTCGGTGGAATCAGGTGAGTTTATCCCAGGAGGCAGTGGTGAAGAATGGTGCGATGTAGGGATTTTAGAAGGAATCCACCGTCGCAGCCTGGCACGGGCCCGCAAGGAAGTTGAAGCACGCGGTCCATTGGAATATGGAGCCTTTTTAGCAAGATGGCAGGGAATTGGCAGTATAAGGAATGGACTTGATGGTTTAATTACCACCTTGGAACAATTATCGGGGTTATGGCTGCCGGCGGGTGTGTGGGAAAGTAGCATTTTACCCAGCAGGATTCAAAATTTTAGTCCTGCACTTTTGGATCAATTGATTGCCAGCGGACAATTTTTTTGGCGGGCCCGGCGCGCGCGCGCGAGTTATGAACATCAGTTGCAACTCTGTTTTGAAAAGGCAATTGAAAATGAAAACCAGAGTATTGTGGAAGAAACTTTTCAGACGGAACCAATCACAGGAGACCCAGCCACTAGAACCTTTAGTGACAATGCAGAAGCTATGCGTCAATTGCTGCGGACTCATGGCGCTTTATCATTACCCCAGATTTTGCAGCAAACAAAAATGTCGACGGTTCATGCATGGCAAACGCTGGAAGAATTAATAGCAGGGGGGATCATCACCAACGATACTTTGGGTCCGATCCGTCATTTACTACAAAGCCGTCCTCACGACCGGGTCGGTGCAAGAGGGGTTCTATCGTTATCAGTCCTTGCCCAAATGGGGCGGTGGTCTCTTTTACCAGTCCCTGGAACCATCAATCAAAGTACACAGGCTTTGACTTTGATAGACCGCTATGGCATTATCTGTCGGGAAATAGTTCAGCGAGAATCCGTTTCCTGGGGAGAAAAATATTCTTATTATGATTTGTTGGAACAGATTGGGAAAATACGAAGAGGTTTTTTCTGTAATCATTTAAGCGGCATTCAATTTGCTTTGCCCTCAGCAATTGAGCAACTACGCTTACCACCGGATCGAGATTTGCCGGAGTTTTATGCCTTACAATGGAATGATCCCGCTAATTACCTTGCGTATATGAATGATTGGACTTCAGTAGAGTTATTAAATCTCTCCGGTAGTCTTGATTTTGTTGTTTTTCATGCCGGGAAACCGGTACTTGCAGCTGCCGGTAAAAAATTGAGACTGCAGTCTTTTGAAAAAAGCGGGTGTGAGCGGGATGAAGATAGTCTGGAAAAATCTCTCAAGGTATTGTTGGTTATTTTATATAGGGTCTACCGGGATCAAAAAATCATCGTCACCCATTGGAATGGACAACCTATAATGGAATCGGGAATAACTGAAATATTAACAAGACTTGGGTTTGAAAAGGGCATTCACGAGATGACCCTTTGGCCTTCTGATCGTACATAAGAATGTGCATTTTTTGTATACCCTTGTTAAATGAGCAGATAATATTGATGAAACCAAGCTAGGAGGCAGTCAATGGTTGATCTATTTGATAGGGTAAAACAAGGAATTGATAAAGGAGTTACGGTCGTATCGGTTAAATCGAAAGAAATGATGGAGGTCGCTAAGATTAAAAATCAACTCAGCGTCCTTCGTAATCAAAGAGAATGTGCTTTTTCGGTTTTGGGTGAATTGGTTTATCAAATGTATTTGCAAAATGGCTTTAATGAAGAGAAAATCCGGAATAAATGTGAGTTAATCGCTTTACTTATCAGCCAAATTCATGAAAAAGAAGGAGATTTAAAAGAGCTACATCTACGGGCGAAGGTGGCACTCGGTAAGTCTTTTTGTACAACTTGCGACTCGGAACTACCCTCTGGCGCAATATATTGCAGCAAGTGCGGAGAAAAAACCGGTGAATTTGAAAAACATTAATTATTCAGATGCATTTAGCATACTTTTTAGTATTAAAAAGCTGGAGGAAGCGATGCGTCTAAGTGAGCTGGTAGGCAAAGAAGTGATTGACGTCAAAACCGGTGATCGTTTAGGTGTCATTCAAAAAAGTGAACTATTGGTGAATACACAGACAGGTCAAGTCGAAGCCTTAATAATGATAAAACAAGGTTGGGCCGGTCTGGAAAAAGAGATTCACACCATTCCCTGGAACGATATTCAAAAAATCAGTGAAGAATTAATTCTTGTTTCCAGAACAACTGGGCTGGGGCCTTCATCGTAAGATAATCTCAACATTA
Organism: Bacillota bacterium; assembly: GCA_023415375.1. Lineage (GTDB taxonomy): Bacteria > Bacillota > UBA4882 > UBA8346 > UBA8346 > UBA8346. The sequence continues at coordinate 7,706 of JAEZKW010000102.1, read as the reverse complement.
TCGCCCATCTGTTCAAGTTGATACTGCCAAAGGCCAGAAATAAAATAAACTTGACAGTTATCATATTTTATAGTTAAAATTAGTTAGAAGTTTAACGACTTCTTTTTTTTATATTTGTGGTAGAGTAGAGGCGCGAAATAAAAAAGTAGCTCCAAGGAGGCCGGGCCTGCCGAGGAAACGGAGCCAAAGGTTATTTCGCCGAAGTCGGGAATGTCGTATTTTCAAAGTATTGTTATTTATAATGATCTATGGAATACGGGCCCATAATTTCCGGCTGGTACTGTTGATGAATAATCCCAGTACTGGGGGCTTTCTAAAAAAGGATTTAGAGTAAAGATATACATTCAAGGGCATCTTCATTATATGGATGATTCGTTCTTTGTATATTCTATTTTCTTTAAAGCATTTTTAGACAGCCACAGAGCTATCTTGCCGCCAAACGAATTCTTAAAGGATTCAAGGTTGGCGACTGCCAACTTTTTTTTATATCCGGCACACAAGAGATTTTACATATCAAAGGAATCATTATTTAGCTTTCTAAGGAGTGAATCGTACTTGAGTAAAATTAAAGTATTGGTTTCCGGTGCTTCTGGTCGAATGGGCCGCGAGGTTTGTAAGGCGGTTCTCAAAGACTCTGAACTCCAACTGGTCGGTGCAGTTGATAAGATGAATATTGGTAAAGATATTGGTGCTTTAGCCGGTTTTGAACCAATCAATATCACTGTTCAAGATGAACTTTCGGCTGGAATCAATTCGTGCAAGCCTCAAGTGGTCGTCGATTTTACAGCTCCGGCCACGGTAATGGACAATATTCGGAAAACGCTTGCGGCAGGGGTTCATATGGTTGTCGGTACGACCGGACTGACACCCGAGAATCTCCAAGAAATTGGGAGTCTATGCAGTCAGTATAAAGTTAATGCTTTGGTGGCGCCAAATTTTGCAGTCGGGGCATTACTTATGATGCAGTTTGCGGCTAAGGCAGCCAAGTATTTTCCCCATGTTGAAATTATCGAATTGCACCATGATCAGAAACTCGATGCTCCATCCGGGACTTCCATTAAAACTGCGGAGATGATTTTGGCCGGACGGGATAAGCAAGCTTCAGTTACGATTGGTGAAGAGAAAATCAAAGGGGTTCGTGGCGGGGAAATGAATGGCATTCACCTTCACAGTGTCCGTTTACCCGGACTGATTGCCCATCAGGAGGTCATTTTTGGCGGTGAGGGACAAACCTTAACGATCCGTCACGACTCTATGAGCAGGGAGTCTTTTATGCCGGGAGTGGTTTTAGCGGTTAAAATGGTCCCTGAGCGCTCTGGACTCACCTATGGATTAGAACACTATCTTTTCCAATAAAGTCTCACCTTACTTCCCAACTTAGAATATACTACATTAGCATGTTTTTAAGTTGGGAAAGGAGGAGCCTCGGTGAAGCCTATTTCTGAATTACAGGTGACAGTCGTCGGTGGAGATGCCAGACAAATTACTGTTGCTAAAAGCTTAACCAGTCTTTTTAAGAAAGTGAAGATTTTTGGTCATCCTCAGCCGGCGGTTCCACAGGCAATAGAATATCATAGTAGCCTTGTAGAAGCTCTCGCCGATGCTGATGTAGTTTTGCTCCCCATCGGTGGGATGAATGATGAGGGTTTCGTATGGAGTTATAAAGGAGAACCCCGGATTGATTTTGTTCAGTATTTAACCTCCTTGGCTCCAGAGACCGTCATTGTTACTGGCTCGATTACGAAGCGTTGGAAAGAAATCGTTGATTCTCGCGACTTAAAAGTTATTCAATATGCTGATGATGACGAAATTGCAATTTTAAATTCAATACCGACAGCAGAAGGAACTTTGCAATTTGCTATGGAAGAATTACCGATAACAATTCATGGCAGTCAGGTGATTGTTATCGGCTTTGGCCGGGTTGGAATGAGTGTGGCCCGGATTTTTAAAGCTTTAAATGCCGGAGTTACTGTTACGGCAAGACGTAAAGATTCATTAGCTAGAGCCAAGGAAATGGGATGTAAAACCATCCTATTGGGCGACTGGATTGAGATTGTCCAGAGAGCAGATTTGATAATTAACACTGTACCCGCATCAGTTATTAGTGAACAGATTTTAGTGAAATTAAAACCCGAAACGGTAATTATTGATTTAGCTTCAGCGCCTGGCGGGACTGATTTTAAAGCTGCTGAACGCCTCAACATAAAGGCAATTTTAGCGCCGGGATTACCCGGTCTGGTGGCTCCAAAAACCGCCGGAGATATTTTAGCCTCTACCATCCCCAAGTTAATTAAAGATTACTTTAAAGAAAGGGGTGGAGTTTATGAGGTTTGATGGTATTCGGATTGGATTTGCCCTAACCGGATCTTATTGTACGATTGCCGAAGTGTTGCCTTATATGCAATTGTTGAAAGACGAAGGGGCAATCATTACACCGATTTTCTCGCCAGCGGTTCAGGAAACGGATACTCGTTTTGGAAAGGCCGCTGATTGGAAAGAAAAAGTTACAACGATTGCCGGAAAAGCCCCGTTAACTACAATGGCACAGGTTGAAGCCATTGGGCCGCAGAAATTATTGGATTTAATATTGGTAGCACCTTGTACCGGAAATACTTTAGCCAAAATGGCCCTAGGTGTCACAGACACTTGTGTGCTGCTAGCGGCAAAAGCTCATTTGCGAAATAACCGGCCTGTGGTGCTCGCTATCTCAACCAATGATGGATTAGGGGCCAATGCTAGAAACATAGGAACATTGATTAATCGTAAGAATACCTATTTTGTGCCATTTGGGCAAGATAGCCCGGAATCCAAACAAAACTCCCTGATTGCGAAAATGCAATTTATTCCGGAGACGCTTTTAGCGGCATTAGATGGTCGGCAATTGCAGCCGGTTATGGTTAGCTACTAGTTAAGTTCCTTGTTAAGTTCCTTAAAATAGAGTTAATCCGAAGAATCCATGAAACAATGTTTAAAATGTACCGGGGATTCGTTATCTCCGGTCATGGCTTTTTAACATTTTTAGATTAGGATGAATTAATGAAGTCATTATGAATTAATAAATTATGTAATAATAAATTATGAAATGATTAACTATGTAATAATTGATTGAAATGGATAACTTACATCTGAAAGAGAGGCTAGACGATGAAGGTCATTGTGCAAAAATTTGGGGGAACTTCAGTAGCAACCCAGGAAGGCCGTGAAAATGTTGTATTGAAGGTAAAGGAAGCTTTGGGAAAAGGATTGGGAGTGGTCGTCGTTGTATCGGCTATGGGCCGTAACGGCGATCCTTATGCTACGGATACCCTCATCGGACTAGCCCGCGGGGTATTAAAATATATTAAACCGCGTGAACTCGATCTTTTAATGTCTTGTGGTGAAAACATATCAACCGTAGTCATGGTACAGACTTTAAAAGCGCACGGTATCGAAGCGGCGGCTTTTACTGGGGGTCAAGCCGGTATTATTACGGACCATCACTTTAATAATGCCCGAATTATCGAGATTAAGCCCGATAATTTACGGAAATGTCTTGAAGAGGGGAAAGTAGCGGTCGTTGCCGGTTTTCAAGGAGTTACTCAGGATGGAGAAGTTACGACTTTGGGCCGTGGTGGCAGCGATACTAGCGGTTCAGCTTTAGGAGTGGCGTTACACGCTGAGTTGGTCGAGATTTATACTGATGTAGACGGAATTATGACGGCTGATCCGCGGATGGTGCCCCAGGCTAAGCCGCTACCGGTAATGACTTATAATGAAGTTTGTGAAATGGCTCATCTAGGTGCAAAAGTAGTACACCCGCGGGCGGTGGAAATAGCCATGGAGGGCAGGATTCCTTTGCGAATTCGCTCAACTTTTTCCAACAATTTGGGCACACTGATTAGTGATGGAACATCCATCGGAGACGTTGAAATTAGGGACAAAGTGGTAACCGGTCTGGCTCAAATTGCAGAAATGGCCCTGGTTAAGATCACTTCCCAAGCAGATTTAAACAAAGACGGAACAGTCTTAAAAGTTTTCCAAGTGTTGGCAGGTACGGGAATTAGTGTGGATATGATCCAGGTATCACCTTTTAATATTGCCTTCATTATCAAAGGTGACCTCACGGATAAGGCCAAAGAAGTGTTAAGTCCTTTGAAACTTGGGTTATCCGTTGAGAAGGGTTATGCCAAAGTCGCGATTGTGGGTTCAGGGATGCGGGGTGTCCCTGGAGTTATGGCGCGTATGGTGAAGGGTTTACAGAAGGAACATATTTCAATTTATCATTCGACCGATTCCCATATCAATATTGCCTGCCTGGTAAAACAAGAAGATATGTGTGGCGCTCTTCAAGCGTTACACGATGAATTTGAGTTAGCGGAATAAGGGGGATTCCTATGGTAAAGTTTGGTAAAGTTTTAACCGCTATGGTAACGCCATTCAATCAGAATTTACAAGTTAATTATCAAGCGGCACAAGAATTGGCTGTGAAATTGGTTGACTCTGGTTCTGACGGCGTCGTAGTCGCTGGTACGACCGGTGAATCACCAACATTAACCAAACAGGAAAAAATAGGACTGTTTAAAGCGGTTGTTGAGGCAATTGGTGGAAAAGGGACCGTTATTGCTGGAACAGGAAGTTATGACACCGCAGCCAGCATTGAATTAACCAAAGAGGCTGAGCGAACCGGCGTTGATGGTGTGATGCTGGTGGCACCCTACTACAACAAACCGCCTCAGGAGGGATTGTATCAACATTTTAAGACCATAGCCAAAGAGACTTCTTTGCCGGTGATCTTGTACAATATTCCTGGTCGCACCGGGGTCAATATTTCACCTGGGACCATTGAGAGACTAGCGGCAATCGAAAATATCGTGGCGGTGAAAGAAGCTTCAGGCAATCTCAGTCAAGTGAGTGAGATCTATGAAAAAGTACCGAAAGAATTTATGATATATAGCGGCGATGATGCCATGACTTTGCCGGTGATGAGTCTTGGAGGTGTAGGAGTTATTAGTGTGGCTAGTCACATCGTAGGGCGAAAACTTCAAGAAATGATTATTGCTTTTTGCAGAGGTGATCTTTTAACGGCCAATAAAATTAATAGCGAGGTAGCTCCGCTAATCCGTAGTCTCTTCATAACGACCAATCCGATTATGGTGAAGGCGGCTTGTAATTTATTGGGATTTAAGGCAGGTGGATTAAGATTACCGCTGGTTGAGGCCACTGCCGATGAACAGAAAGTACTCCAAGAAGTTTTGAAAAATTTAGGGTTGGTGTAAACTGGTTATTGGTTATTAGTTATTGGTAATCGTGCCGATAGTCGGGAGAGTCGTTATCTATTTTCTGTTACAAAAATGGTCGGATATGTTATTCCACAGTTTCTATTATTCGGTTCATCAAATGTCGGCTTTTTTGTTTTAAAAAGTTTTTGAAAAATTATTGCTTTGATTTGCAAATTTGAATGAATGATATATAATTGAGCTAGTGGAGCTGCCCCAAAAGAAAGTTTAAAGTTTAAAGGTTAAAGATATACAATATAATTGTATATCTTATTGATTTTAAATTACTTTTTTGACAGCCTTTTTTGCGAATTTATTGCGGAGGAAGAATTATGCCGGATATTAATAATGAAACTATCAAACCGGGACAGGCTTTATTGGATAAAATTTTAACCAAGACCGCCGTACTTGGCGTTATCGGCCTTGGTTATGTGGGACTTCCGTTAGCAGTTGAAAAAGCGAAGGCCGGTTACAGGGTGATCGGTTTTGACGTCCAGGCCAAACGGGCTCAACTGGTGAATCAGGGTAAGAACTATATTGGCGATGTAGTGGATCGTGAATTGGCCGAATTGGTGAAAGCCGGCCGGTTAACGGCAACGACTGACTATACGAAAATTGAAGAAGTAGATGCAGTTGCTATTTGTGTACCGACTCCACTCGATAAGTATCAACAACCGGATATTTCTTACGTATCAAGCTCTACGCAGCAAATTGCCCCCCATCTCCATCGTGATATGCTCATTGTGTTAGAAAGTACAACCTATCCGGGTACCACTGAAGAGGTGGTCATGCCGGTGCTGGAAGCAACCGGACTTTCTTGCGGTAAAGACTTTTTTCTGGCATTTTCACCGGAACGGGTTGACCCGGGTAATAAAGAATATCATACCAAAAATACTCCGAAAGTTGTCGGCGGCGTTACCCCGAGGTGTACTGAAATTGCTGCCGCTTTGTACGGAAATGTTTTAAACAATGATATTTATCAGGTATCTAGCCCCAAAGTGGCTGAAATGGAGAAGATTCTTGAAAATACTTTCAGGAATATCAATATTGCGCTTGCCAATGAAATGGCCATTCTTTGTAACAAGATGGGAATCGATGTTTGGGAAGTCATTGATGCTGCCAAAACCAAGCCTTACGGATTTATGCCGTTTTATCCCGGTCCTGGCCTAGGCGGTCATTGCATCCCAATTGATCCTTTTTACTTAACCTGGAAAGCCAGGGAATACGATTATCACACCCGGTTGATTGAAATCGCCGGGGAAATCAATAATCAAATGCCCGAGTTCGTGATTGAGCGGGCTGCTGCCTTTTTGAACGAGTACGGTAAACCGCTAAAGGACTCCAAGGTATTGATGCTTGGAATCGCTTATAAAAAAGATATTGATGATCCGCGGGAATCCCCCGCCATTAAAATCTATCAGCTTTTGAAACAGCATCTGGCAAATGTAACGGTGAATGATCCCTGTATTCCGGTTTATGCTTTCGAAAATTTGCATCTGGAATCTACACCGCTTACAGAAGAGTTATTAAAATCAGCCGATCTGGTACTGATTACAACCGATCATTCCGCGTATGATTATCAGTGGATTTGTGATAATAGCCGATTAATCTTTGACACACGTAACGCTACAAGACATATCAAAGAATGTAATGCCAAAGTAGCGCGTATTTAAAATTGGTTTTTCTCTGTGTCTCCGTGGCTAAAAGCATTATAGGCCACAGAGATACGGAGACACAGATGGGTCATAATTGATTATCAGTTCAGTAAAGGGGAGAAAATATGTCCACCTTCAGATTTGGCTTAATCGGCTGTGGCCGGATTGCACCCAATCACGCCCGTAATATTGTGGAATTGGAACAGGCGGAGTTGGAAGCAGTCTGTGACCTGGTTCCGGAAAAAGCAGAAAATTACAGCCGGACATACGGTGGAGAAGTTTATACCGATTATCGGGTGGTTTTAGAGCGCCCGGACATTGATATTATCTCAATTGCCACTTCCAGCGGCTGCCACGCCGAAATCGGAATTGCGGCGGCCCAGGCGGGTAAACACGTTATTGTCGAAAAACCGATGGCTTTATCATTACACGATGCAGACCGCTTGATCGCGGCTTGTGCTAAAAATCATGTTTATTTGGGTGTTTGCCATCAAAACCGTTACAACCAGGTAGTTCAGAAATTACGGCAGGCTATGGAAAATGGACGGTTTGGGAAATTGACCCATGCAACGGCAGTGATTCGTTGGTATCGCGATCAGCATTACTTTGAACAAGATTCCTGGCACGGCACTTGGGCCCAGGATGGCGGAGTGCTGATGAATCAATCCATTCATAATATCGATTTATTGCAATGGATGATGGGACAAGTTACCGGTGTTTACGGAAAAATCGCCACCAGGCAACGAAATATCGAAGTTGAGGATCTGGGCCTGGGGATGTTGACATTCCAAAGTGG
>JAEZKW010000060.1 GCA_023415375.1 Bacillota bacterium | reverse complement strand
GAGAACTTACCTCTAAACTTACGGGACAGGACCTTTACCGGGATAAAGAACTTCTTCCGGGAAAACACCCAGCGGGTTTGCGCACGCGCGTCGTCAAACGATAATCCCCCGCCGGGAACAATACAGTGGACATGGGGATGGTCCATCAAATTCTGGCCTCAAGTATTAAGATTAAAACTGTGAAGTTAGAAAATTTAAATTTCATAATATGACATAGTATAGTCAAGTTTAATTTGATATGATTAGTCAAATTTATATTTTGCATGTAAAGGATATTTATTAATAATAAAAAACATGAATTTGTAGGGAGGTTAAAAATGGATACTTATGAAAAGGCTTTACAGACTATGAATGAATTATTTGCAAAGGATTATCAATTTGCAATGGCTACAGTGAAAGGAAATACACCATCAGTTCGATTTGTTGATACCTTTTTTGAGGGTGGTTCATTTTATGTAGTTACATATTCAAAGTCACAAAAGGTTCAAGAATTGAAAGATAATAGTCAAGTTTCACTATGCAATAAATTATATCGTTTCTGTGGAAATGCTTATAATATCGGTCATCCGTTAATATTAGAAAATAGAGTGATAAGAGAAAAATTAATTAAAGTCTTCGAGCCTTGGTATTTCGCACATAATAATGAAAATGATGAAAACATGTGTTATTTAAGAATTGAACTTAAGGAAGGATTTTTCTATAAAGATGGAATAGGATATAAAGTAAACTTTCAACTAAAAGAAGTTGAACAGTTTCCATTTGATTTTGATATTGTACCAGTATCATAATTCCTGCATTTCAATTGAAGAAACCGTATTAAACACAGCATCCCATAGAATTTATGAAATCAAGTACGGGTAGTATAGTGCATTAAGTATAGCAAACGTATCATACAATATTTATAAAGTGCGAATTTTTAAGGCGCCGACATCCTTGTCGTCTCTGGATTCGCGGAGCGCGCGACTTTACATAACAAGGCTTCTCCATAAAGGCTGCTGGCTTTAAATTAAGCAGTAAGAGCAAGGGGCAAGTCAGATTGACAGAGGAAGCCAGCACCACATCGCTTCGTCATGTCGAAGTGTCACATCGACTCAACGACGTCGGAGAAGCGGAACGTTATTGGCAATGCGCGAAAAAGCATGTACGCCCGCGTCCGGTGGGCTAGTATAGTCGAGGAGATTAAAAAGGAGAAAGGAATTTAAATAAGGGTTACTGAGAAATCCTTAAACCCTTATTAATACTGAATAAATTGCCAGAAATCAGCAGGACAAATGCACGGAAAAAGCAAATAAATCAATAAAAACCTTGCATTTGGAGCTGCCAATGTATCGAAAAACTGAGAACCAATTAACATTAGAAAACTTTCATTGACCTTTTGGCGGTGAGCTGGACCCAGATAACCGCTGGATAAAACTTGGCAAAATCCTTCCATGGGACCAATTCGAAACGAAATACGCTGCCAAATTTGCCAAGACCAATATGGGAGCTCCCGCTAAACCAATCAGGATGGTATTAGGCGCGTTAATCCTTAAAGAACGGTGCGGCTGTTCCGACGAAGAACTGGTTGAACAGATCAAGGAAAATCCATATATGCAATACTTCATCGGGTTACCGACGTTTCAGAAAGAAGCACCGTTTGATCCGTCAATGATGGTCCATTTTTTCGTAAATCTTTCGACGCCAAAACATTACAGGAGATCAATGAAATCATCTGCGGTGTAAAACCAAAAGAAGAATCCAACGATTCCGATCAAGACAAGACACCACCAGACCCTAGCGGGAAAAACAATAAAGGCATTTTAATTGTCGATGCCACTTGCGCTCCTGCAGATATTCGTTATCCGACAGATTGTTCATTGCTTAATGAAGCTCGTGAAAAACTAGAATCCGTTGAACTAAAAGACTGTATTGAAAAATACTATCTGCGGTTCGACTTTTATCCTAAGGTTATTGCCGCCGATAAAATTTATCGCAATCGTGATAACTTTCAAATTTGCAAGCAACATGGGATTCATTTGAGCGGCCCCAAACTGGGTAGGCCACCAAAACAACCCGAGAGAAAGCAACGGCAATTGGAACGATTTTATAAGAAAATCCGCAATGCCATTGAAGGCAAATTTGGTGAAGGGAAACGCTGTTACGGGCTAGACCGAATTATGGTAAGACTAAAAGAGACCAGCGAGTCCGTGATTATGCTTCAATTCTTGGTAATGAACTTGGAGCAACGGCTCCGGGTTCTTTTGTCTCGATTTTTCAAGGTACAATTTTTCATTAATCCAAACAAAGTATTTTGGATTGAATGGATAATATTGGAACTTTAATGCAATCATACTATTTTTTCAGGAGCCCCTACTTAGAAATGGAAGTCCGTTATTACTATTTGGGCATTATCAAAAATGTTTTCAGTTATTACAAATAGGGAGGAATAAAATGATCGAAATACGTGAATTTCTGAAAGAAGATATGAATGTATGTACCAATTTGTTTCTTAAAGTTTTTTCAGGAGAACCTTGGAATGACAAATGGGAGTCATTTGACTCTGCAAAAAAATATTTAACTGAATTTATTGAAAACCCGCTATTTAAAGGTTTTATTGCAAGTGAAAATGGTAGGACTATTGGAGTTTGCTTTGGACATACGCGTTCGTATTGGCAAGGAAAAAATTTCAAATTGATGAAATGTATGTAGATGCTGAATTACAAGGTAAAGGAGTGGGAACAAAGTTAATCTGTTATGTAAAAGATGATCTTCATAAACAAGGGATTAAAGATTTTGTTTTAATAACGGGAAAGGACTTACCGGCTGAAGAATTTTACATTAAGAATGGTTTTTACCGAAATGAGTCAATAATTTTAATGAATTATAAAGATAATTCTTAAAGACAGTTTGGAAGTGGCTGCCGTCCTGGCGTCCTTTTGATCGGGTCACAGAAGAAATTTATTTT
>JAEZKW010000004.1 GCA_023415375.1 Bacillota bacterium | reverse complement strand
AGCCCAAGGTCAAATATGATAAAGGGATGATAGTATGGGTACCATTCCAATGGTTGAAATGATTAAGATAACCAAGAAGTTTCCAGGGGTTATCGCCAATGATGGAGTGTCTTTTTTAGTAAATGCCGGAGAAGTTCATGCATTACTTGGTGAGAACGGCGCCGGTAAAAGTACCTTAATGAGCGTTTTAACCGGACTGTATCGTCCGGATGCCGGAGAAATCAAAATTAACGGCAAAAAAGTTGAGCTTTTATCGCCGCGGGATGCTGTACGGAATGGTATTGGTATGGTCCATCAGCATTTTAAGTTGGTGCAGCCATTCACGGCGGCTGAAAATATTATGTTGGGCTTACACGGACTAAAACAGGTCTATAATGTTAAAAGAATTGAAGCTGAAATATTCGAATGCTCTCAAAAATACGGTTTAGCGATTGATCCCCATGCCAAGATATGGCAGCTTTCTGTGGGTGAGCAACAAAGAGTGGAAATTGTTAAAATGTTGTTCCGGGGTGCGGAAATTCTTATTTTGGATGAACCGACAGCAGTGCTTACACCCCAAGAGTCGATCGAACTTTATAAAACGCTACGCAGTATGGCAAATCACGGTAAGGCAGTCATTGTTATATCCCATAAAATGAATGAGGTCATGGAAAATACCGATAATATCACGGTTTTACGGGACGGTAAAAATGTCGGTACCGTTAAGACCAGTTTGACCAATGAAACCGAACTGGCCAAAATGATGGTTGGACGTGATATTATACGTAAAATAGAGAAGGAAAAACCTTTTGAGGGTGCTCAAATTTTAGATATCCAAAATATATCGGCAATTGGGGATCGGGGGCGCTTAACTCTCAAAGAGGTTTCATTCAATATTAAAGCTGGAGAAATTCTGGGTATCGCCGGAGTGGCCGGTAACGGTCAAAAGGATTTGGCTGAAGTCATTGCTGGACTCCGACAGGTCAAAAGCGGCCAAATCTTCATTGGCGAGCTCAATTGTACAGGAACCCACTGTCAGAAATTGATCGACGCCGGAGTGAGTTACATCCCGGAAGACCGGATGACCACCGGACTAGTTCCCAACTTAAATGCATTTGAAAATATGGTATTGAAAAGTTATCGGCGAATGCAGGGCTGGTTTATTAATTGGTCTAAAATTCGCAATGTAACCAATGAATTAATCGATCGTTTTGATATCAAGGTTTCGAGTCCCAGTTATCCGATTAAAATGATGTCGGGCGGCAATTTACAAAAATTGTTGCTCGCCAGGGAAATTGAATCCAATCCCAATTTAATTGTAGCTGTTTACCCCATGCGTGGGCTCGATATCGGAGCGACGGAAAGCATTCGCAAGCTGTTATTGGCACAAAGGAGCTCCGGAAAGGCGATATTACTTATCTCTGAGGAGTTAGAAGAACTCTTTGAACTTTCGGATCGGATTGCGGTGCTTCATGCCGGTGAAATTATGGGGATTGTAAACCCCGCCAATACAACTATCGAAGCCTTAGGAATGATGATGGCTGGGAAAAGGATGATGGAATGCAATGCGTAACATTCTTAGGAATTGGTATTTTGAAAAGACGAATGAAACATCCAAGGGTGCATTGTTTGGAGTTCCAATCGTATCCTTGCTTTTGGGCCTGGTTTTTGCCGGAATTTTTTTCTGGTTAACCGGTAAAAATCCTTTTACGGTATATCTTTTAATGTTTCAAGGCGCTTTTGGTTCGGCTTATGGATTATCAGAAACTGTCGTGAAGGCAATACCCCTGATGCTGACCGGTTTGGCTGTATCCCTGGCTTTCCGGATGAAACTTTGGAATATCGGTGCTGAGGGACAGTTATACATGGGCGCTTTTGCCGCTACCGGAGTTGCTTTGGCCTTTCCCAATTGGCCTGCTTATCTTTTACTGCCGGCGATGTTTATTGCAGGGTTTGTAATGGGAGGGATATGGGGTTTGATCCCGGCCCTCCCCCGGGCTTATTTTAAAGTAAATGAAACAATTAGCACATTGCTTCTTAACTATGTGGCTATACTCTGGGTGGATTTTTTGGTTTTCGGTCCCTGGCGGGATCCCCATGGCTTTAATTTTCCGTATTCAACGCCGTTTTCTCCCAGCGCGACTTTGCCTACCCTGGGGCATACCCGAATCCATTTGGGGCTGTTTGTCGGGTTGGCGATCGCTGTAATCTTTTACTTCGTCTTAAAGTACACAAAATGGGGTTATGAAATCAGGGTTTGTGGCGAGAGCCCCAAAGCAGCTGATTATGCTGGAATGAACTTTGTGAAAAACATCTTACTCGTGATGTTTATCAGCGGAGGTATTGCTGGAATAGCTGGAATGACTGAGGTATCAGGAATCACTCAGCGACTGCAGCAAGGTATTTCGCCGGGCTATGGATTTACGGCAATTATTGTCGCTTGGCTGGGACGGCTAAATCCTTGGGCGATTATTGTTGTCTCTTTTTTACTGGGTGGCCTGCTCGTGGGCGGCTTTAGCATTCAGACATCGGGTTTTCCGGCAGCCACAGTTTCCATGTTACAAGGGGCGATTCTTTTCTTTGTGCTGGGTGGCGAAATTCTGGGTCAATATCGCTTAAAAAAACGTTGAAGCTTCTTAAGCTTAAATGGAAATGAAAGGACTGTTGTTCCATGGAGCATTCGATTATAATGGCAGTTTTGGTCACCGGAATCATCTCGGGCACACCCTTGTTATTCGCTGCCTTGGGAGAATTAATATCCGAAAAAGCCGGGGTGATGAACCTGGGTGTAGAGGGTATGATGTTGATTGGTGCGGTAGCCGGATTTGCCGTAGATGTTTATACTCATAATCAATGGGCTGGGATTCTTGGTGCGATGATTGCCGGCGGAATCATAGCGGCCATTCACGCATTTTTAACGATTTCTCTACGCGCCAATCAAGTGGTGAGCGGACTTGCCTTAACGATTTTTGGTACCGGGCTCAGTGCCTATCTGGGGAAACCTTTGATTGGGCTGCCGGCTCCGGCTACCTTTCAAACGGTGCCAATACCAGGACTTAGTAAAATTCCCTGGCTCGGACCGATATTGTTTTCCCATGATTTATTGGTTTATCTGAGCTTTGTTTTGGTGGCCATTATCTGGTTTGTTTTATACAAAACGAAAACCGGCCTTATCCTGAGGGCTGTCGGGGAAAATCCTGGAGCAGTTGATGCGGCGGGAATTAATGTTTTTAAAGTACGTTATATTGCTGTAATGTTGGGTGGGATGATGGCAGGAGCCGCAGGTGCTTATCTCTCTTTAGCTTACGCTCCTTCTTGGCTTGAGAGCATGACGGCTGGAAAGGGCTGGATTGCCGTTTCCCTAGTCATCTTTGCAATGTGGAATCCAATCCGGGCTCTCATGGGCGCTTACCTTTTTGGTATTATCGATGCCATGGGCTTTCAAATGCAGTCATTTGGCGTTAATGTTCCTTCCTATTTTTTGAAAATGCTACCCTATCTATTTACTTTTTTCGTATTGATTGTAATGACCCGGGAAACCAAAAACAGGCGGGTGGCGACCCCGGATGCTTTAGGAAACCCGTATTCTAGGGAAGAACGATGAGATATGATTAAATATTGGTTATTCGTTACTTGTTATCAGTCGTGGACATTAACCTTAAGTTAATGATTTCGTTAAGACAGTGATTTCAATCGTTTTGTGTTAAATCCGGTTCGGGTGAAAAGAAACAATCATTTTTTGAATAGGAAGTTGATAAGCTTTATAGAATTAAACTAGGAGAAAAAACAGTCTATGGCCCAGGGTCAGATGGCCTTCTAATAAGGAGTTTTGGCGTTCCAACAAAAAAGCAAAGGTAGGACTAGGCACATGGATAAAAACAGAGTCATTGCAGCCGCCGCCGGAGAGATACCCTTTGATCTGGTGATTCAAAATATAAAGTTCATCAATTTGCTCACCAAGGAAATTTATGATTCTGAAATTGGAATTATTGATGGCCGGATTGGTCATATCAATCAGCCGGGGGAAAAATCTCTTGAAGGTAAAGAACAATATGATGGAGAGGGGCGATATGCGGCTCCGGGACTGATTGATACCCATGTGCATATTGAAAGCAGTATGATGACTCCTGCCAATATGGCCAAAGCTATTCTGGTTCATGGTACTACAACCATTGCTTGTGATCCTCATGAAATTGCAAATGTCCTCGGGATCGAGGGCGTTCAATATATTATCGATGCCAGCCGGGACATACCGTTAATGGTTTATGTGCTTGCCCCTTCTTGCGTACCGTCGGTGATTGGTTTGGAAACAGCCGGGGCTGCTTTTAATCAAGAAGAGATTACCCGGATTATGGCGATGGAAAGAGTCATCGGCCTTGGTGAAGTAATGGATTTTCCAGGAGTGATTCATCAAAGTGAAAGAATGATGAGTATTCTGGAAACTGCCCAAAAATACACCCGGTTCTTACAAGGGCATGCACCCAATTTAATCGGCAGGGAGCTGTCGGCTTACCTTGCTTCCGGTGTAAGCTCCTGTCATGAAACCAATTTTAGTGAAGAGGCCCGTTATAAACTACGGGCTGGAATGACACTGGAGTGCCGGGAAAGTTCAATTGCTCAGAATATCCAAGCGATTGCTCCAGTTCTAAAGGAATGTCAATATCCTCCGAATGCCACCCTTTGTACCGATGACCGGGAACCTGACGATTTATTGAATGACGGCCATCTTGATCATGTTGTGAGAAGGGCGATTGCTGAAGGAATACCTCCGCTTGAAGCCATCAAAATGGCTACTTATAACGCGGCAAGGCTAATCGATATACCGGATCTCGGCCTTTTGAAACCTGGGAACTTAGCGAATATTATCTTGTTAAACAGTATTGAAGATTTTTCAGTAAACGAGGTTTTTGTAAAGGGTAAACTGGTGGCTCGCAATGAGAAGTTAGTGATTGATATTCCTAAGCAGGAATTCCCCGTCGAAAAGCGGAATACTTTAATTCTAAAATCGAAGCCCACTGCGGAGGATTTTAAGATTCGTTCTTCAGGGTCGAAAGTGAAGGTACCGATCATCTCATTTAATCCGCAGATGCCGATCATTACTGATTTAGAACAAATTGAACTACCGGTTAAAGATGGGTTTATTGATATATCCGGGAGAGCTGACTTAGCAATACTGGCTGTTTTTGAACGCCATGGTGTTAATGGCAATCATTCCGTATGTTTCGTCAAAGGTCTTGGACTTACCCATGGTGCAATAGCCAGTACAGTATCGCATGATTGTCACAATCTAATGGTTCTTGGGAAGAACATCCCCGATATGCTGGGGGCAGTTGATGTTCTGAGCAAAACAGGCGGAGGATATGTTTGTACTGTAGATGGTAATGTGGAAGCATTGTTGGAACTTCCGATTGCCGGTTTGCTTTCGGAAAAGTCTGCTGAAGAAGTGGCGGTACAAACTGGAAAACTGAAACAAACCATCAAGGAATTTGGTATGATAGGAAACTTTCCGGTATTGCTTTTGTTAGTTACTTTCGCTTTACCGGTTATACCTAATGTACGGTTAACGGACCATGGTCTCGTTGATGTGAATACTCAGACCTTGATCCCCTTACAATAAAGGAGTCTTCCTATCAAGGGGAAAATTTCGTTTTTTAATTCATTCTTGGGGTGATGGGATGTCTACCGTACTGATTAAAAATGCTTATATTGTCACCATGAATCCTAACCGGGATTTGGTGAATGGAAGTATTTATATAGAAAATGATCGTATCATATCCATTGGGGAGAGACAAGAGAAATCTGCTGACAAAGTCATTGATGCCGGGGGGCAAGTCGTAATTCCGGGGCTGATTCAGACTCATATTCACCTTTGCCAAAGTCTGTTCCGAGGTCAGGCTGATGATTTGGAATTGCTGGATTGGTTACGGAAGAGGATTTGGCCGCTTGAAGGGGCTCATGATCCAGAGTCGGTTTATTATTCGGCGCTACTCGGTATTGGAGAGCTTTTTCGTAGCGGGACCACTTCTATTATTGATATGGAGACGGTTCATCATACGGAATCAGCTTTTGAGGCTATTGCTGGAAGCGGAATTCGGGCGATAAGCGGGAAATGCATGATGGACTGGGGCGAAGGGGTACCCGGTAGTTTATTGGAGAAAACCGAAGCCTCGCTTCAAGAGAGTGTTGATTTACTTGAAAAATGGCATGGTTTTTCTAACGGAAGGTTAAGGTATGCCTTCACTCCGCGCTTTGCCGTTTCTTGTAGCGAAGGCCTTCTTAAAGAAGTCGGCAAGCTTGCTCAAAAATATCAAGTAAAGATTCATACCCACGCTTCTGAAAATCAGGGAGAGATTGCGTTAGTAGAAAGCGAGCGCCATTTTAGAAATGTATTGTATTTTGACCATTTGGGATTAGCGAGTGGAGATTTGATATTAGCCCATTGCATCTGGCTCGAAGAGAGCGAAATGGACATGATTCAAAAAAAACAAATTAAGGTAGTACATTGTCCCTCGAGTAATTTAAAATTGGCGTCTGGAATCGCCAGGATACCGGAAATGATTGAACGGGGCATCGGGGTCGGTATCGGTGCCGACGGCGCACCTTCCAATAATAATCTGGACCCGTTTGTGGAGATGCGTATGGCGGCATTGATTCAAAAACCGCTTCATGGTCCGACAGCCATGCCCGCTCAGCAAGTATTTGAAATGGCGACTTTAAACGGAGCAGGTGTCATGGGTCTTATTGACGAAATCGGATCACTTGAACCCGGTAAGAAAGCGGATTTGGTGATGGTTGATTTACGAAAGATCCACTGTACACCCTTAGCCGGTTCTAATATATACGCCCAACTTGTTTACCAAGCCCATAGCTCTGATGTAACTTTGACAATGGTCGATGGCAGGATTGTTTTCGAAAATGGCAAATTAACTACGATGAATGAAGATGAAGTCATAAGGAAAGCAAATCAACTCATCGGGCGGGTTTACGATAGAGCCGGAATAAAATAGTTTGGCTAGGGTTTAAGGATGGAAAGTAACAAAAAAGTTGAATTCTTCGGGAATGAAATGATAGCAAGTTCATTGGGTGGGGGCTTTCATGATGGATTTGATTATTAAAAACGGCACGATTATTACAGCATCCGAAACTTATTTGGCGGACTTGGCAATCCGCAGTGGTAAAATCGTCATGATTGGACAAGGTTTGGAATTTGAAGGCGCTCAAACTGTGGACGCTTTAGGAAAATATGTTTTGCCGGGAGCCGTTGATGCCCATGTACACTTACAACTCCCGGTCGGTACGACCGTATCCGCCGATACCTATGAAACAGGAACCCGGGCAGCGGCTTGCGGCGGAGTCACTACCGTATTCGACTTTGCATTACAGGGCAAGGGTCAAGGCCTGGTGGAAGCCGCCGACAATATGGTGAAAATATTTAAACCTCAAGCTTGTATTGATTTCGCATTGCATACTCAAATTACCGATTTAACCCCGGCAGTTCTTGATGAATTTGAAAAATCAGC
Organism: Bacillota bacterium; assembly: GCA_023415375.1. Taxonomy (GTDB): domain Bacteria; phylum Bacillota; class UBA4882; order UBA8346; family UBA8346; genus UBA8346. The sequence continues at coordinate 5,481 of JAEZKW010000004.1, read as the reverse complement.
AATCTTTGGTGTATCAAGTTTTAAGCTATATATGGCATATAAACATTTAATGGTCGATGATGGAGCCCTGGCCGATGCTTTGGAAAAGTCAAAGGAAACAGGAACTTTAATTGCGGTTCACGCTGAGAATCAGGCTTTGATTGAAAGACGCACTGAGCGTCTCCGGGCGGCAGGAAAAAATTCGGCCTGGTATCATTATGAAAGCCGGCCCGAGTTTGTTGAAGCCGAGGCAGTAAAGAGAGCCATTCATTTGGCGAAAACATTTAATGCCCGTTTATATATCGTCCATCTGGCTTGTAAGGAAGGAATGGATGAAGTCACCAAAGCCCGGGATGGAGGCTATTTGATTTATGCGGAAACTTGCCCCCAGTATTTGAATTTTACAAATGAGGTCTACCGCCGGGAAGACGGAAGATACTTTGTATGTTCACCTCCTATGAAGGGTCAGGAAAGTCAAAATGCTTTATGGGATGGAATTCGCCGTGGCGATATTGATACAGTTGCAACGGATCATTGCCCATTTCCCACCCGTGAAAAAGACTGGGGCAAAGATGATTTTACGAAGATTCCCAATGGCTGTATGGGGATAGAAAATTTATATCCCTATATGTTAAGCGAGGCCAATAAAGGCCGAATCTCTTTTAATAAAGCTGTTGAGGTTTGTGCTACCAATGTGGCAAAGATATTCGGCTGTGCGCCGGAAAAAGGCAGTATTGCAATAGGCAGTGATGCTGATATTGTTATTTTCGATCCAACCTGTAAATTTGTGGTTTCAAAGAATAATATGCATTCAAATGTTGATTACACCATTTGGGAAGGAACTGAAATGTCCGGCTATCCGGTAATGACCTTCTCACGGGGTAAATTGGTTTTCAAGGATGGCCAGTTTATCGGGGAACCCGGCTGGGGGAAATTTGTGAAGTGCCGTAGTTTTAAAACAAAAATATAAGTCAGGGCGAAAACACTATTAGTTTTGCTAATAATACGCTGGTGCAGCTTTTAATGAAGGGTAGGTCATCATGAAGCTTTTAAAAGAGAAAATTTTGAGTGAAGGCAGGGTTGATCGGGAAGATATCTTAAAAGTAGATAGCTTTTTGAATCACCAAATTGATGTGACGCTCTTAGATGAGATTGGTAAAGAATTTGCCAGGAGATACGAGAATACCAATATTACGAAGATTTTGACTATTGAGGCTTCCGGGATCGCTATTGCTTGTTTTGCGGGTATTCATCTCCATGTACCGGTTATTTTCGCCAAGAAAACCGAATCCAAAAATCTTGACGAAAACACTTATGAAACACAGGTCTATTCCTATACCAAGGATAAATATTACCGGGTCCGGGTTGCCAAACGTTATTTACAGCAAAGTGATAAAGTGTTAATTATTGATGATTTTTTAGCCAATGGGAAAGCGGTTTTTGGTTTAAAGGAAATAATCGAACAAGCGCATGCCCAATTGGTAGGAGTAGGCATTGTCATTGAGAAAGGGTTTCAACAAGGTGGTCAATTATTGAGAGAACAGGGGATTCGAGTTGACTCCCTGGCAATTTTGAAATCAATAAGTCCGGGCCGGATTGTTTTTGAGTAACATAACTCAAAAATAGTTGGAGCATAAAGTTTACAAAAATCCCATAAAATCCTGTTAGGAAAGCTATGAACTTAGGCCTAAATAAAAGGACCTAAACGGGATTAACAGGATGAATAGGATTAAAAAACGGTTAAAAGGTGGGATTCATCGAATAAAATTAGATTGACTGATCAATCTAAATTACTAAATATTTTGAACATTAAAGATTAAAGGAGCGAAAATAATGACTGCTGAAAACTTAATTCAAAAATTATCACAACTGAAATTTTCCAACATGGTGGGTCGCGATTTCTTATTGACCTGGGAAAAAACTGATGATGAACTTCAAGCGGTATTTACTGTGGCCGATATTTTACGGCAAATGAGAGAAAACAACATTTCAGCGCGAATCTTCGATAGTGGATTGGCGGTTTCGGTGTTTCGGGATAATTCTACCAGAACCCGTTTCAGTTTCGCGAGTGCCTGCAATTTGCTCGGACTTACAGTTCAGGATCTTGATGAGGGCAAATCCCAAATTGCTCACGGTGAGACAGTCCGTGAGACAGCCAACATGATATCATTTATGGCGGATGTCATTGGTATCCGCGATGATATGTATATCGGTAAAGGTAATGCCTATATGCGGAGTGTGTCTGCGGCGGTTCAGGAAGGTTTCGATGAAGGGGTATTGGAGCAGAGACCTACTCTAGTAAATTTGCAATGTGATATTGACCATCCCACTCAATGTATGGCTGATCTTGCACATTTAATACAGCATTTTGGTGGTGTCGAGCAGTTAAAAGGAAAGAAAATTGCTATGAGCTGGGCCTATTCACCAAGTTACGGAAAGCCTCTTTCGGTGCCCCAGGGCGTAATTGGGCTAATGACTCGAATGGGGATGGAAGTGGCTTTAGCTTACCCGGAAGGGTATGATTTGATGGGTGAGGTTGAGGAAATTGCCAAGAAAAACGCTGTGGCAAGCGGTGGTAAATTTACCAGAACCCACTCCATGGCGGAGGCCTTCCAAAATGCCGATATTGTTTATCCGAAAAGCTGGGCATCTTTCTCAGCCATGGAAAAACGAACGGCCCTTTATGGTGAAAACGATTTCGCCGGTATTAAGGCTTTGGAATCTGAATTGCTCAAAGAAAATTCCAAACATCAAGACTGGGAATGTACTGAAGCCATGATGAAAAACACCAAAGATGGTAAGGCTTTATATTTGCATTGTTTACCGGCTGACATCAGCGGAGTCAGTTGTAAACAGGGTGAAGTCGCAGCGTCGGTATTTGATCGTTACCGGGCTTCTTTATACAAACAAGCCGGTTACAAACCTTATATTATTGCAGCCATGATTTTTCTCAGCAAGGTGAAAGATCCGGTTCAAACATTGGATTCGTTAAGCAAAGCCAATGTCAAAAGGTTCTATACTTTTTCAGGAAGATAAAGCAAGGAAAAATGTTAAGAGGTTAAACAGTATCGAGAAGTCAGAATTCAGGAGTCAAGATAAGAAGTTTCTGGATTGTGGATTCTGGCTTCTGAATTCCAATCGATTAAAAATAAGTTTTGAGGTATTTGAAACATGCCGAAGGATGTCAGTAAAAAAATCCTGGATGCAACGCTAGAGGTCATTGCCAGAGAAAAAATCAGTGGGACACGAATGCATCTCATCGCTGAAGAAGCAAATATGACTCAGTCCAATCTGCATTATTATTTTCCCACCAAGAAAGATTTATTGATTGCACTACTCAATGACATTCAACACTGGTTTTCTGAAAACCGCCAGAAGGTTGTGGATTTTCGCAATCGTTCATTTAGGGAAAATCTGCATGCTATCTTTAGTGAAAAGAAAGATGTTATCAAGCACAACAAAAAATTGGATTATGTCCAGTTTGATTATTGGGTTCAGGGAACTGTAGACCCCGAAGTAAGGGCCACCTTTCAACAGACTTTTGATACCTGGCGTAAAGATATTCAAAAAATATTATGCCAGAACGGGGGAGGCGTAAAAGGGGGGGCGGAGTATCAAAGGATGATTCCTTACCTGATGGTTTCTTTGATGATGGGAGCTTCTATGCAGTATTTAATTGATGAAGGCAAGTTTGATTTAGATGAATATTTTAAGGTTGCAGAAAAGGTAATTATCAATTTTTTAAATGAAACCAAAGCTGAAATGGAGGCAGAAAAATGAGTGAGCGTAAAATTCCCTTTGGACCGACCTATGAAGAGATGCTTCATCCGGAGACGATGGATGGGGCTTTAAGGAGAAAAGCATTACAGGCTTTGAAATCTAACGAATTGGATCCCGTTAATTTATTTAATATTACCTGGAAAGACGAGGAAAATCAGGTCCGCAAGATCGTATTGCCCAAAGAATTAACCGGCGTTGATGCCAATATTGTTGTTATGCTTGGGAAGGACTTCCCATCCGGTTCTCATAAAGTAGGACCCGCTTATGCCACCTTGATCGAAGGGTGTGTAGATGGTGAAATTATTCCCGGGGAACATACCATCTTAGGTCCGTCCACTGGAAACTTTGGAATCGGGGTTTCTTATATTTGCAACTTGATGGGTTACAAAGCAGTGGTTATTATGCCGGATAATATGAGTAAGGAACGCTATGAAAGAATCCGTAAATACGGTGCGGAATTAGATTTGACACCCGGAACCGAATCCGATGTCATCTTAACCCTAAAGCGGACTTATGAATTGAAGAAAAATCCCAAAAACAAACCCCTGGCCCAGTTTGAACTTTTCCCCAATTACCGTTTTCACCGTCATGTTACCGGTAACTCGGCTGTTGAGGCAGTCAACGGAATCGGAAATGGCCGGATTGCCGCCTTTTGTTCGGCGCCGGGTTCAGCAGGAACTATAGCCGCTGGCGATGCAATCAAACAGGCTTTTCCGGAATGTAAAATTGCAGCCCTTGAACCTTACGAGTGCTCGACTCTGGCCGATGGAGGCCGCGGTCAGCACCGGATTGAAGGAATCGGCGATAAAATGTGCACTTTGATTCATAATGTATTGACCACCGATTTTGTAACATTAATCTATGATGATGATTGTGTGAAAGCTCTTAAAATTATTCATGATGCTCCGGAAGTGTTGGTCCGGATGGGAGTCTCTCCGAAGGTCGCAGAAAGTATGCGGGAATTGTTCGGCGTTTCCGGTATTTGCAACATTTTAGGCGCCATTAAAATGGCCAAATACCTCCGCCTTGGCCCCGATGATAATGTAGTAACCATTGCTACCGATAGTTTTGATCGCTATTTCTCAGTTTTGGAGGATTTGGATAAACGGTATCTTGAAACCAGCGATTTTGTCTTGGATCGTTGGGTCAGTGATATTTTCCATGGAACCGGTATTGAACATATATATGATTTCCGCCGCAGTGACAGGAAAGAACAGTTATTTAAACAAAAAGAAAAAGACTGGTTGCCTTTTGGTTATTCCAAAGAGTACTTGGACAGTATGCGATCGATGGATTTTTGGGAGAAAGAGTACCATAAGGTCGTTGAGTATGATCAAAAGATTAAAGCGAACCGGTAACTAACATTTGGCTAATTTTCTAGCCAATCCGTGGGATAAATCCCACGGCTGATGAAAGGCAATCCGGTTAAAACCGGATATAACTGGAAAGACATTTTCTAAAATATATAGGGTGAAATAAGTATTTTGCCTAAGTTCAACTCACCCCCTCTAATCGAATTTTCTTATTGTTTTACTTGAGCCATCCCCCTCTCTATTCTGATAAAGAGGGGGAGCAAGGGGGCAATGTCGGCAGGTTAAGTTGCCGATAATTGCTATTTGTTATCCGATGATTGCCAACCCGCGTGTTAAAACACACGGCTGCTATAAAGCAAACCCCATGAATGGGGTTAAAACCAAAAATCACAACCTGCCAAATTTTTTT
>JAEZKW010000023.1 GCA_023415375.1 Bacillota bacterium | reverse complement strand
TTTTCGGTAATGTCAATGCAACGGTTGTCCCCTTATTTTCCTCGCTGGTAATATCGAGAGAACCATGATGTTGTTTCATAACCGCAAAACAATAAGTCAGTCCTAATCCAAGATTTCTATCACCCTTTTTTGTCGAATAAAAAGGTTCCAATATATGGTCCCTGTCATATTTAGCAATACCGCTTCCGCTATCGCTGACATCTATATAAACAAATTGTTTTTTAATATAAACCGAGAGACTTATTAATCCACCTTGAGGCATGGCCTCAATAGAATTATATAGAATATTAATTAGAACTTCTTTAATATGGACCCGGTCACAACTTACAATAATTGATTTTTCCTGATAATTTTTGGAGATAGCGATTTTTTTTAAAGTGAATATTTTCTCCATTGAATTTAATACTTCTTCTACCAATTGATTGATATCTATCTCTTCTATAAAAAGAACAATCGGCTTGGTTTTTTCGGAAAACCTTCTACCTAAATCCTCCAAATGGTGCGATGCATTTTCTATGATCCGAATATTTTTCATTGCCTCCGGAGAATTGGTTTTTTTTAGGTTTTCTGCAGCAATATTAATTAATTGCAACTCATTGCCAATGGCATGATTGATTAAAGAAGCACCTGAATAAAACACTCGAATGGATCGATCCATAAAATCGTGTTCAAAACTTAATTTTAGGCCAATGAAACCCGTCCGGGCAACGGCAATCAATATCGTTAAAAAAATAAACGCTCCAAAAATTCCAGTGAATTTGGTAAAATCGTGTTGACCCAAAATCGGCTCAACATAAGCCATCCAAGTTATGAATAATGACGGTAACGTTAAAAAGGTAATAATCATTTTTTGTATTTTGATTTTGGATATTTTTTCAACCGCCAAAGTATAACAAAGTAAAATATTGCTTATTAAAACATAAAATACACTCCATGACGAAATTAACCACCAAAAGTCAGGCAAATAATCCGGATAATGAAAGATAAAACTCAGCCTTGGATTGGCTGCATCTACACCAAAGCCAACTAATATCGGGATAAATGTAAGGAAAGTGAGGAGCTTTCTTTTCTTGTCATCGTTATCATAAATACCTGCCACAGAAATCGCTGCATTCAATAATAAAAAAGGACTCATTCGGTAGGATACCACTGAACAAATCCTGGCTAAGAGATGCGGGAAAGCAAATGGTTCTAAATACAATTCAGGATGAGGATCTAAAGTTATGGCGATTAACCCTAAGGAAAATGCCGTTATGTATCCGGCATAATAGAAAGCAATTTTAGATCTTTGTTTATAAAAAAGAACGAAAAGGGTACCGGAAACGATATTTAATATTACAAAAACAATCAATTTCAAGGTATTCTCCTAAATCCTAATATCCATACTAGATCGGTACTATCGAACTAACTTTTTTTAATTCGATAATTATAAGAAAAAACCTTTATAATAATTGAACTGGCTAAATGAAAAGTTTCGATGAAAATAGGAATATGACAACCTTTATAAAAGTCATCCAGGCCCGGATAAGTAAAGTATTCTGACGTCAGTAATTTGTTAGGCGGGTTTATTGATCACAATAACCCGGCGGAATGGGTCCAACAAGATATCGAAACCGCGGATGATAACAAATGTATCACAGTAGTGAAAGGACGTGCTTTCATCCGGAGTTGCAACCATGACTTTCGATTTGATCCGATTATACTCTCCTATGCAGCCAATTATGGAAAGGCCAGAGTTTGCGGTTACATTCAATATCTGAGTTTTCTCGTTCAAGATTTACTCGAGGAAGCGATAGCATTAAAGAGGGATTCCGTGGAAAAAACTAAAGAAAAACGAAATTACTCACCGCTAACCACATCAATAATTTCCCGAGGATTGACGAACCGATACTTAGCACCGGGAAATTCTCTGTATTCTGCCCCCCAGACTGCCAACCCGAAATCAATGCCGGCCCTCCTGGCAGCCAGTAAATCATTCTCTGTGTCGCCAATATAAATTGTCTGCCCCGGCTGTACATGTATGATATCCATTATTTTAACGAGTGGCTCAGGGTCCGGTTTATGCTTGATGGTATCATCGGCGCACACCGCAAACGGAAGATACCCTTCAAGACCAAAAGGGCCAAAATCATCAATTAATTCTTGATGTGTTTTGGAAGTAACAATTCCTGTCTTAATTCTTAGTCTTGAAAGTTTTTTGAGAAGAAATTCGATATCGTCAAAAACTTCAACCAAATGATAATAATCCTTTATATATTGATTCCACCGCACATTGGCGGCTTCAGCATTTCTGACTCCTAATCTCTTCAATGCTTCCACACCCGTTAAGCCCATAATAAAAGATAAATCGTTTGTAGGATACAGGGTAGCGGTTTCTTCCTGAAGGAGCTTTTGTAAGGATAATACAGAAGCTTTTTCAGTATCAATCAATGTACCGTCCACATCAAAAATCACACATTCATACATGGTTTTCCTCTACTTGTTGTAAATTATCAATTCAACTCCGGCATCCTCAATACTTTCCCGCAATTCTTGAGGAAGGGACTGATCGGTAATCATGGTATCGATCATCTGGAAATCCAGCACCTTAAAAAAAGAACATTTCTCAAACTTCGTATGGTCAGCCACCAAAATAACCTGTTCGGCCCGTGTAACCAATTCACGCTTAAAATAAACATCATCTTGATGATAATAATAAATTCCTTCACGATGAATCCCCACAGCACTGAGGAAAACCTTGTTAAACCTATAATCGGCTAGCTTTTTCAACGAATCATAACTCATTAAATGCCGAGTCTCGGGGCAAATGAGGCCACCCAAAAGGTAAGTTTGAATGCTTTCATTCTCCATTAGCATCCAGGCGTTATCCAGTGATTGCGTTACAACCTTTAAAGATTTTACTCCCAGATGTGGAATCATGCATTTCACTGTAGTCGATACATCCAAAAAAATAAGTTCATTATCCGTAACAAAAGTCGCGGCGTATTCACCCAACCTTTGTTTAACCTCTAGCTCATTATTTTGCCGTTCTGCGTATTGATTTAATTTGTGAACAAATTTCGTAAGGGCAATTCCGCCGTGAGTACGGATCACGGCTCCTTGCTCGGTCAATTTAACAATATCTCTGCGGGCGGTGTCTCTGGAAACTTGAAAAATATCACAGATATCATTGACCGTCATCGACTCACTTTTTTCTAAATACTCCATAATCCGGTAGAGTCTTTCTTCCTGGTAAATTTTACTCACCTCAAGACTATTATAAGTAATTGCCGTCAAAACCGCAAGTGGTTTTAAGTATTTTTAATTATTTGTACGTATTTACAAACCAATCAATTGTCAATGAAATTCATATACCAAAATAGAAATGCCACTGGTGATATTCATAATTCCCAGCGGCCTATTTTCATCACTTCAGGATATTTTTCGTTCGCACGCAATTACTTCAAAATAACAGTGCTAAAAACTCAGAGTCTGTGACACCAGCCAAATAATCCTCAAACCGAAATTGCGACAGGGTATCCCGGATTGCCTTTTCTTCATGCTTTACTCCAATGAAAGCCTGTTCAATTTGGTAAACATCATATTTACCGAAAAAGTCGCCAAAAACGCGGACATTTTGGATGATTCCATTTTTGACGTTCAATAGGACTTCCACCGATCCACCCTTAAATCGGGCCTTATTTTGGAGGTTATATTCCGGTGAAGTACCGTAATTCCAATCCCACGTGGCATACTTTCCTTTTACGAATTGATCAACTCTTTCGATATCCATTGAAGTTAATCTGTATAATTCATAATTTTCCCGGTCCATCTTCACTTGTTCACTAATCTGGGTTTCCAATTCTTCAATCGTCAGAGGTGCCGACAGATGACTTTGAATGTTGGTAATCCGACTGGCGACTGACTTGATTCCTTTTCCCTCAAATTTAGACGGATTGACTTGCAAAGCGGCAGTAATGTCGGCAATTGCGGCTGAAAAAAGAATAGTGCCATGGTGCAATAGCCTATCCTTATACTTATACTGGGCGTTCCCGGAAAATTTTAATCCGGAAATACATAAATCATTTCTTCCGGAAAGTTCGGCCCCCATGCCCAGTTTAGCTAAAACCGCTATAATAGGCGCGGTAAATTTCCGAAAATCACAAAAACAGTTATCTAAATCATTGACGATGAAGGTGAAATTCAGATTACCAAGATCGTGAAAGACCGCTCCACCCCCGGAAAGCCTCCTGACAACTTTAATGTCATGTTTCCGAACGTAATCCAGATTAATTTCCCCTAGAGTATTTTGATTTTTTCCAACCACAATACAAGGGGAATTGCGCCAGAGCATGAAACATTCCTCATCGAATTCTTTCAGTAAATATTCCTCAAGAGCCAAATTAAAATAAGGGTTTACATTATCATTGATAACATATAACATGGGGAAGTCTCCATCAAGCTTTGGTGATTTTTTGTTTTCTTTTCATGCCACACCCATTGGGGTCAACATATTCGAATCCAAATTGGGAATAAAGCTTATCTGCAGGTTTATTGGCAATTAAGCAAACATAAGCATACCTGTCAGTATTTTGTTCTAAATAAGCATCGATTTCCTTCATAATCATTTTTCCTAGGCCCTTCCGTTGATAGTCCGGATCAACCATGATGTCAGAAATAATATACGTTATCCCTTTATCGCCGACGATTCTTCCAAACCCTATCAATTTATCTTCATCCCATAAAGAAACCGTAAATAAAGAATTCTTCAGAGCAATTTCGGCTTTCAACAAATCTTTTATTCCCATCCCTGTTTTAAGTCGTAAAGAAACATACTCTTTTGCTGTAGGCGCGATATGTCTTAACTCCACGGTTTCTCGGCCTCCTGTATTCTAAGGCAATGCCTGGTATTATGCTAAACCCAAGGCACCAAAATTCAAAACAACAGATACAAAAAAGCCTGATAAGGCTTTAAGGCTTTAAGGCTTACCGGACTCTACTTTTCAAATGGTCGGGGCGACAGGATTTGAACCTACAGCCCCTTGTATTTTCTAATATTTTCTAGTCGAAATTATCAAAAAAACCCCACAAAATCTCATTTGCAAGAAAATTCTCCTCGTTAGTTCAAAAATTTACTTCATATAATTTCTTATTTTCTTCATAATCATTGCAAAATGTGCAAAGCCCTTTTTCATCAATAATTAATGGTTTCCTACCATAAGTTATTTTTAAATCAGGTAGCCCGCATCCAATACAATGTTTATCCAATCCTTACCCCCCCTCCAAGAATTTGTATTGCCAAACAATCTTAGCTTGTATGAATTATTCAAATTAAAGAAATAACTTTTATATACTACACTATTTCAGAATCTGTTTCTGACAAACAATTGATTCTATTCGATCCATAACCGGACAGTAGTGATAGTTTTTATGTAGACAACTATAGTTACTCTCGATGTATTTTTGTAACCCAAGATTTCTTTTAATCTAATCATTTCAAAACTTAATTCTTGTTAGCAATTACCTTCTTCAAAAATAGTAAATAATTTTCAGCAATGTTTTTAATAGTAGTTTCTTTATATACATTACTACTATATACCCAGTTCAAATTGAGTTGCCCTTGTTTGATATAGCAAATACAATCGAGCAAAGAAAATCGCTTTTCTTTTGAATTTGCCCGACTGCCGAGATTTTCTTTTGCCACTCGAATTTGGGAATTCATGGCTTCATTTTCGATCCTCCCCATGTAGTTAAAGAATAATTTACATTCATGATATTGTTTACGAAGTTTTGCGATAGCTTGATTATTTTCATCTCCCAGTCTCGCCAAGACCGTATATCCTATTCCTTGATTCGGTACCTTCTTTATCTGTTCATCGATATAGCGGACTTTTTCAAAAAGTGAAATATTGTTAACCTTTCGCGAACTCGGAACAACAAAAGTCCGGCTAAATGCAAGCCAGCCTACAGTTCGACTTAAGTCCATGTTTTGGGTAAAAGGAAAACAAGTTCTCCCCGAATCAACCGCTCCAAAATATACCCAATCCTGATCCATCCAATGACTGACCGTATCTACCAAAGCGATCATCAGAAGATTGGCTGCGGAAGTCTGGTAATATGATGGTAAATCCTGAAGCAATATTTGAGTTTCTTGTTGTGATAACTTCACGGAATATTCGGAACCGGATTCTTCGATATTGTTTTCGATGGTATCAGGGAAATCTACCGGTAAAGAAGTTTGTTCCCAAGGAAGATTCAGCCAATAGTCACATTCCGCTTGAAGTTGTTCGGAACGGCCAAACAAATTGAGTGCTTCGACATAATCAGAAAATGGTGTTATTTCAGGTATTAACTCAATCTTTTCCGTTTGAACCAACTGCTGATATGCTACTAGAAAATCATTTAATAAAATCATTAATGAAGTGTTATCTCCAACAAGATGATGCATCACAACAAAAACTCTGCCAGGAGAGCCGCTTCCTAAATAAAAATAAGCAATTTTGATTAAAGGTCCCCGAGTTAGATTCAATGAATCTTGTAATTCATTAGTAATCGCTTCAATCTTACTTTTTTGTTCGCTTTCCGATAAAATGGATAAATCATAAGAATATACTAATTTATCAATCATTGGATTCAAAAAATATTGTTTCCATTCGCTTTCCTCTTTAATGAAACAACCCTTCAAAGCTTCATGACAGTTAATTATATGTGTAATAACCTGTTTACATAAGGCAGGATTTAATGGAAAGTCAATCTCCAAGAGAGTAGCCATATTAAAACGTGCTGCAGCGATCCGGTTGGGGGAAATATCTAAATACCAAAATTGATCAACGGTCAAAGGAAGAAGCTTTCTATCATCCGTGCTAATTCGTTTCTCCCCGGTTACATTTTCTTTTTTTGCAGTTTGATTCAATTCGAATATTTTCGCCAATTTAGCAATTGTCGCATTTTGAATCAATTGAGTTGGAGTAAAAGTTAAACCATATTGATGTGCCAAATCAATTACCCTTAAACCAATTAGTGAATCTCCGCCAATTTGGAAAAAGTCATCATGGATACCTATATTCTCTAATTGAAGAATATTCTGCCATATATCAACCAATATTTGCTCCGTCCGATTATGTGGTGCCACATAATCTTTCTTCAAATTCAAGCTTTCCCCACCGGCGGATTTTAGCAATCGGCGGTCGACTTTACCGGTAAAGGTCTGCGGCAGACTGGAAAGCTTAACAAATGAAGCCGGTACCATATATTCGGGTAACCGTTCCCGTATATGTTCATATATTTCATTGATTTCAATCTTCTGTTTGGATTGCTCTACCAGATATGCAACCAATTGTTTGTCACCACGGTCATTCTCTTCAGCGGTAACCACTGCTTCTTTGATTGCCGATATCTCAAGCAGCACTGTTTCTATCTCCGCCGCTTCGATTCGTATACCCCTAACCTTTAATTGGGAATCTTTTCGTCCTAGATGTTCCAAACAGCCATCTGTCCGCAGTCTCCCCAGATCTCCGGTATAGTAAAGCCGTTTTGAACTCCCAGGCTCTTCTTTGAACACCAAATTGGTTTGGTCTTCATTTTCCCAATATCCAGGCGAAAGAAACTCACTTTTGATCACAATCTCTCCCGGACGGTTATATCCTGCTTCCATTCCTGCTTCATCTATCAACAGGATCTCGGTTTCGCTCACCTCATATCCTACCGGTACCAGATTTCCGCTTAATTTAGTACGGTGGTTGATGGGATACTGCCTAATTACATTGAGTTCGGTAGCACCCAATCCATTTACCAGCAGGCAATCTTCATTAAAATGTTTTCGATACAACTCAACTTCCTGACTGGTTACGGGTTCACCTCCGAAATCAATCAAACGCAATTTGGGAAAATTCATATCCATACTGATCGCGGCTAAAAAATGCCGGAAAACAGTCGGAACTGAATGATAGATGGTTATTTTCTTTTCAATCAGCCATTCTCCCAGTCCCGCTGGTCCTTCATTGCGAATATTATACAGACACAAGGTCGCCCCATTAAGCAGCGCTGCAAATGTATCCATCATGGCTGCACTGAAACTGAAGGTCGGAATTAACGATAACCGATCGCTACTATCGATATGCAGTCCATTAGTATAATTCATGATAAAGTGCAAAACATTACGGTGTTTTTGCATCACGCCTTTGGGATATCCGGTTGAACCGGAGGTATACATAATATATGCCAGGCTTTCCGGCTTAACCCGTTCAGGCAAGTTTTGGTCGGATATATTGTCATGGTTGTCGTTGATATTGATGATTCGAATATGTTTGTTAATTTTATCCCTGAGTTTGGTAGCCATTTCCAAGTTGGAGTTGTCGGTAATAATAACCCGGGCTCCAGTATCTTCTAACATATACAACAACCTGTCCTCAGGATATGTCGGATCCATGGTTACAAAAATATTCCCGGATTTTAATACACCAAGTATTCCAATGATCATTTCTACATCATGCTCTAGAAATAGCGCTATAGTTTCTTGAGTATTACCCGGCTTTATGGAAGAGGGTTCCTTTGTTACGGCAATTTTTTCAATCGTTCTTTCCGGTAATATCTCCGGTTGTTTCTTCCCGCAAATAGGACATTTGGAATCTCTTTCCAGGGTAATTTCTTCAATAAACTTTCCATTCCAGCCCCCTTCCCAGTTAAATCCTTGTTTCTTACAGAGATTCCGGAAATATTCGCTAAAAGGGTAAGTGACGATTTTATACCCTTTGGTTTGGGCGAATGTATCTGAGGCTTGTTGGTTAAAAAAGAAATATTTATTGTAGGCGATGTTTTCAAACCCCAGGATAAGTTTTAACGCTTCATTACAGGCAAAACCTGCGGCGATAAATAACGCCGGTGATGCCACAGGATTGGCCACTTTCTTCCAGCCGCTTTGCTCTCTCCGCAATTCACGAACTAAATCTAATTTATTGCGATCATAAAGGCAATGAAAACAAGGCGTATGCGGAGTATGTAAAATTGCCGCATACGGACTTCGTTCGATCATTGATGATATGACATGCGGTATCCCCTTGGCTACTGCGCATTCCGAAAGGACGAATTTGGCTTCGATGTCATCGACATTATCAAAAATAACCGCCGAATCACCCACTAATTCAAAAACATTATCTTTAGTAATCTTTTCTGTCCGCACAATTACATTGACATTAGGATTAATCCGTTTGATGGTTATTGCCGCCGATTCCGCTTTATTCATTCCCAGCCGCGATTCATCATGCAATACTTGCCGGTTTAGATTGGTAAGCTCGATCTGGTCAAAGTCGCAAACTATGATGGTGCCTACTCCCAATAATGCGAGCTGCATAATGACTGGTGACCCCGAACCCCCGGCCCCAGCCGCAAAAACTGTGGTCTTTTTCAGGATCTCCTGGGCTTCGATTCCCCATCCATCCAGCATTAGTTGCCTGGCATAACGGGTCCTTTCTTTTTTGGTCAACCCTATCCATTCTGCTTCGTTTTCTAATATTAAACGGCCTAGACGGTTGGCTTGCTTATTTAATTCTTCATATGTAAAAACCCTGTTATTGCTCTCTACAGCTATATTTTCCGGGAATTGTTTTACCATCCTTTCAAACCGGACATTCAATAATTGGTCAACTTCTTCCCGTTTGATGGGAATATATGCTATTCCTGGTTCGAGGCTTTGATGGGTTTGCGGACTTAGTTTGGGTAATTCGGAAATTGTTAAATCCGGGGTTTCCGCTATCGTTTCGAGTAATCTTTTTAGCTGTTCAAATAACCATATCCCGGTACTTTCTGCAAATATGTCGGCATTTAATGACAGATCTAATTGTAAACCGGCTTGATGTTCGATGGCTAACAAGGTCATGTCAAACTTGGAGTTATAGTTTTGGGCGCCGATCATATCCGCCGAATATGGCGTAATTTTCACATCCGGCAGTTCCAGTTCGAACGATGAACTGTACATATTAAAAAATGCTTGAAAATATGGAGTCTGTCCCTGTTCGTGCTTGGGATGTAATTCCTCTACTAAGGACTCGAATGGTATTTCCTGGTTTGTAATTGCCTCCAAGGTAGTTTTCCGGACTTCTTTCATCGTTTTCTTGAAGGTTGCGTTTGGATTTAGTTTGGTCCATAATACGACCGTATTGATGAAGAAGCCAATTAATCCTTCCAGTTCTTTATGCGTCCGGCCGGCTACCGGTGAGCCGACGATTATATCTTCCAATCCGCTATATTGATAAAGTAATGCTTTATATGCCGCCAATAATGTGACATATAGGCTGCACCCTTCTTTTTGACTTATATTTTTCAGCTTTTGAATTATTGCTTCGGGTAATATTTCAAATATCCGGATACTTTTCCGTGATTGCACTGTTGGTCTTGCATAGTCTGTTGGTAATCCTGGGATCTGCTCTATATTTTTTAACCGTTCCCGCCAGTATGCGAATTTGGACTCAGCAATATTGCTTTCTAAATATTTTTGTTGCCATACGGCATAATCTGCGTATTGAATTGTTAGCTCAGGCAAGGGTGCTGATTCTTGTTTGATACTGGCTTTGTATAACAAAGCTAATTCTGTGATAAACACATTTAATGACCAGTTATCGATGATACTGTGATGGAATGTTAGTATTAAAGAATATTCTTCTTCGTCTAGTTTTAATAAATTAATTCTTAAAAGGGGACCTTTTTCCAGGTCAAGGGGCAACTGCGTTTGGCCGTTAAAATATTCATAAACTTTTTTCTCTTGTTCCTGCTTTGACAGATTTTGCAGTTCTTCCACGGGTAAGAAAATATTCAATTCGGGTAATATTTGTTGAAATACTTCGGCTCCTTTAGATTTCAATACTGTTCGTAGTATTTCATGGCGCTTGATTATTTCATTGATACTTGTCTCTAAAGCTGTTATTTCCAGCTTACCTTTTAGCCTTACTACTGCTGAAATATTAAACGCATAACTGTTGGTCTCTACTTGATCATATATCCATAACCATTTCTGCGCGCAAGATAATGGCATCTCTTGGTTTCGCGGCGTTTTTTGAATCTTCGTTGCTATACTTTCAGTATTGGAACCTCCTTGCAAAAAGGCAATGATTTCAGCCTTCCGTTTGATGATCTCGGCTTTTATTTCTTCGCTTAATACTCCCTCGGGTGCGTTATATCGTAAGCGGTCCTCTTCTACCCATAATTTTATGTCTAATTGGTTTACTTTGAATAAAAAATCGGTTAGCAAATACAACACCTCTTATTCTTTAAGATTATTATGTAATGGCTTTAGGTACTCTTTGTATTTAACCTGATATTTGGGATCCGGAGCAGAAAATTTAGCCAATTTATTATATAAAACAAAATATTGATCAATATAAATTTGTTCATTTTGCTTGTTTCCTAAGCGTTTGTTGATTTGAATGAGGCTTAAGAGGATATCTAAATTATCACTATCATAATTAATTCGGCTCTTAAACGCCTTTTCCAAATTAACTGCTGCTTTTGAATTGTCCCCTATTCGCGACAATATCTCCCCTTTTATTTGGTATAACATTCCAAAGTCAGGATAATTAGCAAGAAGCCGATCTGCTGCCTTCATAATTTCAATCCCCCATTTTCTCTGGGGTTCTTTTTGATAAGTATTATAAAGGTAATATAGTTGCCGTGGGGTTAGTTCAGTATTGAAATCGGTGATCTTAAATATCTTTTGATAATCCCTCTGAAATGAGAGCAGCTGATATTTGTTCACCCAGTCAAGTAAATTCTTAACAGGTTTGGAACTGCGCTGCGGTAATTCATCCCGGTAGAGTTTGATGCTCATGTCTTTTATATTAATCTGATAAACTTTACCCCAAGCGCTAAATCCGCCTTCAGCGGCGTAGTAAACGGTATCATGAGCGAGATCGATGATAATCGTATTAAGCGTCTTTTCATAATTGACCGCAATACTCCCGGTCCCGTTGGGTATCCTGTAACCCCAGAAGTCTGTAGAGCCAAGCAAATCGAGCATATCTGAGATACTATGAACACCACTACCCGCTAATCGTTGTTCTACAACCATACTTCGAGTTACATTCGATTGATTGGCATAAACACTCATTTTCAGGTGTTTACGCGCTTGAGGATTCGGACCATATCGCATGGGTGAAAAAAGCCGGTTGACAGCATAGAGATATTGCTCATTACCCATCACTTGTTTTTTAATTGTATTGTTAAAAACATCAAAGATAGCAGCCTTCTTTTCCTTGGCACTTTCCACGCCAAGAATCCATCCCGGCTCATCGGTTTGATGATAATACCTTAAGATCCGCTCGGCATCTGCCAAGTTGGTAGATTGACCTAACATTTCTCTGATCTTTAAACCCATCGGCAGCCCTTTACAGTCTTTTTGATAGGAACCCATACCCGAGTTAAGTGTAATTGAAATTCCGTTTTTATTTACTCCGTTAAAGAAGCCCGGATAAGCAACAACTCCAAAATTTATGTAACTTTGTTCCCCATTTGGATTGTATTCGGTGATTACCGGATAGTCTCCCAAAAACATCAGGTCAAAATCAAAATTCCGGCCGTGAATAAGGCTGTCTTTCTGATGAGCAAACAATAATGTACATCCTGGTTCCAGACTACCACCGCCAAAAGTGAAAAAAACCAAAGTACTATAAGGCATTCCGCTACCTTCGGCAATCCCCCGCAACTCTTCTTGGTATTTTTGAGGCAGCCGGTGTTCCAGTTGATGAATATGCCAATTCAAAAGCAAAGGGGTAAATGGTTTTAGATACCAGGGAATTCTTTTTTTTACAGAGTTTATTAACACGTCAAATTTGGTCCCAATTGAAGTAACTTCTTTCTTTAATAAGACTCCGTATTGCAATCCCATTTCGTAATAAGTGCCTTTTAGTATTACTACCGGGATTCGGTATGTCCGGTTCACTTCACCGTTATGAAAAGTACAAACCCGCCCGTTGGTTGTAATTTGCGATTGATAATCAGGGGCTGCCAAAGAATTGCATTCGAGCGATAATAATATCAATAAAGCTAATAAAAATTTAAATAAATTCTTCATAATACCCCCTATTAAAGGCTTTAATGCAATTTTTATTGTTAATCCGTAAATACTATATTTTTAACTTATTAATATTCGGTTTAAATTAGTTTTAAAATTTTTAGCAATTTTGCTGACTGTTTTATCTTGATAAGCGATTTTATCATAATTTAGCGACAGCACGAATTCTCCATTTGTAATAATACCTTCAACGAAAAACGAAAAACCTCTTTCAAAATCCGGGCCCCAATGACCTTCGACTGGTATTGGAGAGATACTTATTAATTCATCCGAGTTATTATCAAACTCCCCAAAGAAATTAAAGATCATTTCTGTTTTTAAATTAAATTTCAGACCGTCGACTTTTTCAGGGGGAGTAATATAATTTAAAACCTCATAACCTATTCCCTGGTTAGGCACATTTCGCAGTGAATCCCTAATAAGACTTATTGTTTTTGACAGGTTCGCACTTTCAGTCAAATCCAGCACAAATGGATAACCCACATTGTAATAACCCATGGTTCTCGTCAAATCAATGCCATTTATGCCATGCCGGCCATTGGATAAACAATGGACGATAATTCTTTCCTCACCGAGCCACTCTTTTAAAGCCAGCCCCAGTGCAGTCAAGACAAGCTCAGGAATTCCCGTCTGATATTTTTGGACTGATTGTCTTCGTAACTGGTTGGTTTCTTCTTTTGTCAAGTTGACTTTAATACTTCTGATATTACATTGCAGGTTCTCATTATTATAATTTTCTCTTTTAAAAGGTACAGTCCCGACTGCTTCAACACTTTTCCAGTATGGTATTTCCTTTAACAGTTCCTCGCTTTCGGCATATTCATATAGATAATTCGCCCAATCCTTAAATGAGAAAGTTTTGGTTGGTAATCGAATGGGCTGATTATTTAATACCTGATGATAACCTGAGACGAAATCCCGGACAAACACGTACAATGAATACCAGTCGCTCACTAAATGGTTCACACTTATTAATAAATGAACTCCTTGATCTGTCCGGAATAATCCCAATTTCACCAGGGGACCGTTATTTATGTCCACACTCCCACATAACTTGGCAGTCTCCCTCTTAATAACCTCCGACGGATTATCAACGTCATAAAGATCAAAAATCTCCAAATCGAACAGCTTACCTTCTATACCCCGGTTATATTGGATAACCCTGTCTTTTTCGATTTTATAAACCATCCGTAAAGCATCATGGTATATCACCAGCCTGGTGAATACCTTGGATATGATTTCAACATTAAAACCTTTTTTACAATACAACATCGCAGCTGTATTCCAATATTGGGATATCCTTGGATTCCGTACAAAATGGATTTTTTGGACAGGTATTAACGGGACTTCCCCAACAACAATTTCCTCCCGAGGATTGATATTGTCTATCGCCTTATATTCTCCGGCTAAGTTGTCTTCATAAGTCCTGGATACGCTATCCGATAACAATTCTTCCCGCATTTCCATCAATTTGGTCGTTTCTAGCTCGGACTGACTTGCCCTTAGTCCGATGAAAGCAGCTAATTCCCTGATTGTTGGATGAGCCGGTATATCATTTAAGGATATATTAACAAAAAATGCTTTTTGGATTTCGGTAAGCACTGTTAATGCTTTTAGTGAGTCCCCACCGATACTGAAGAAATTATCGTTAATACCGATCTTTTCAACATGTAAAATTTTTTCCCAGACATCAGCCACTAATCTTTCAGTTTGATTATTCGGTACTTCATAATCTTGCTTCAAATTCAGGCTTTCCCCACCGGCGGATTTTAGCATCCGGCGGTCGACTTTCCCGGTAAAGGTCTGCGGCAGGCCGGAAAGTTTAACAAATGAAGCTGGTACCATATATTCCGGCAACCGTTCCCGTATATGTTCATATACTTCATCGATTTCAATCTTCTGTTGAAACTGTTCTACCAAATATGCAACCAATTGTTTGTCGCCGTGATCATTTTCTTCAGCGGTAACCACTGCTTCCTTGATTGCCGGTATTTCTAACAGCACTGTTTCGATCTCCGCCGCTTCGATTCGAATACCCCGGACCTTTAATTGGGAATCTTTGCGCCCTAGATGTTCCAGTCGGCCATCTGTCCGCATTCTCCCCAGATCTCCGGTGTAATAAAGTAGTTTTGAACTCCCGGGCTCTTCTTTGAACACCAACCTAGTTTGGTCTTCGTTTTCCCAATATCCGGGTGAGAGAAATTCACTTTTGATCACTATTTCTCCCGGACGGTTGTATCCTACTTCGATTCCAGCTTCATCTATCAACAGGATCTCGGTTTCGCTTACCGAATATCCTACCGGTACCAAATTACCGCTTAATATGGTACGGTGGTTGATTGGATATTGCCTGATTACATTTAGTTCAGTTGCACCCAATCCATTTACCAGCAAGCAATCTTCATTAAAGTGTTTCCGATACAACTCAACATCCTGACTGGTTACCGGTTCTCCTCCGAAATCGATCAGACGCAAATTGGGAAAACTCATATCTTTACTGATCGCGGCTAAAAAATGCCGGAAGACCGTTGGAACTGAATGATATATGGTTATTTTCTTTTCAATCAGCCATTCTCCCAGTCCCGCTGGTCCTTCTTTACGAATATTATACAAGCATAAGGTCGCTCCATTAAGCAGCGCCGCAAATGTATCCATCATGGCCGCACTGAAACTGAATGTCGGAATTAATGATAGCCGATCGCTACCATCGATGTGCAGTCCATTAGTGTAATTCATGATAAAATGCAAGACATTACGGTGCTTTTGCATCACGCCTTTGGGATATCCGGTTGAACCGGAGGTATACATGATATAGGCCAAGCTTTCCGGCTTTACCCGTTCCGGCAAGTTTTGGTCGGATATGCTCTCACGATTTTCGTTGATATTGATGATTCGAATATGTTTATTAGTTTTCTCCCTAAGTTTGGTAGCCATTTCTAGGTTGGAGTTGTCGGTAATAATAGCCCGGGCTCCAGTATCTTCTAGCATATACAGCAACCTATCCTCGGGATATGTGGGATCCATGGTTACAAAAATGTTCCCGGATTTTAATACTCCTAGTATTCCGATGATCATTTCCACATCATGCTCTAGTAATAGCGCTATAGTTTCTTGAGTATTCCCCGGCTTTATTGAAAATTGTTCCTTAGTTACGGCAATTCTTTCAATAGTTCTTTCCGGTAATATCTCCGGTTGTTTTTTTCCGCAAATAGGACACTCGGGATCTCTTTCCAGGGTGATTTCTTCGATAAACCGTCCATTCCAGCCCCCTTCCCAGTCAAACCCTTGTTTCTTACAGAGGTTCCGGAAATACTCACTAAAGGGATATGTGACGATTTTATACCCTTTGGTTTGGGCAAATGTATCCGATGCTTGTTGATTAAAAAAGAAATACTTATTGTAGGCGATGTTTTCTAAACCCAGGATAATTTTTAATGCTTCGTTGCAGGCGAATCCTGCGGCGACAAATAGCGCCGGCGATGATACGGGATTGGCCACTTTCTTCCAACCGCTTTGATCTTTCCTCAATTCACGAACTAAATCTAATTTATTGCGATCATAAAGGCAATGGAAACAAGGTGTATGCGGAGTATGTAAAATTGCCGCATATGGACTTCGTTCGATCATCGATGAGATGACATGCGGTATCCCCTTGGCTACTGCGCATTCCGAAAGGACGAATTTGGCTTCGATATCATCGACGTTATCAAAAATAACGGTTGAGTCACCGACTAATTCAAAAACATTGTCTTTAGTAATCTTTTCGGTCCGTACAATTACATTGACATGCGGGTTAATCCGTTTGATGGTTATTGCCGCTGATTCCGCTTTATTCATTCCCAGCCGTGATTCATCGTGCAATACTTGCCGGTTTAGATTGGTAAGCTCAATCTGGTCAAAGTCGCATACTATGATGGTGCCTATTCCCAATAACGCAAGCTGAATGATTACCGGCGACCCGGAACCTCCAGCCCCTGCCGCAAAAACCGTGGTCTTTTTCAGGATTTCCTGGGCTTCAATTCCCCATCCGTCCAGCACTAGTTGCCTGGCATAACGTGTCCTTTCTTTTTTGGTTAACCCGATCCATTCTGCTTCGTTTTTTAATATTAACCGGCCTAGCCGGTTGGCTTGCTTATTTAATTCTTCATATGTAAGAGCCCGGTTGCTACTCTCTACGGCAATATTTCCCGGGACTTGTTTTACCATTTTTTCGAATCGTACATTCAATAATTGGTCTACTTCTTCTCGC
The DNA here is from genome assembly GCA_023415375.1 of Bacillota bacterium. Lineage (GTDB taxonomy): Bacteria > Bacillota > UBA4882 > UBA8346 > UBA8346 > UBA8346. The sequence goes on along the minus strand of JAEZKW010000023.1, from coordinate 19,490 downwards.
TTTATCGGAGTATATTCATTTGCCGGTTCGATGCTTTGATGGGTTTGCGGACTTAATTTGGGTAATTCGAAAATTGTTAAATCCGGGGTTTCCGCTATCGTTTCGAGTAATCTTTTTAACTGTTCAAATAACCAGGTCCCGGTACTTTCTGCGAATACATCGGCATTTAATGATAGGTCTAATTGTAACCCGGCTTGATGTTCGATGGCTAGCAGGGTCATGTCAAACTTGGAGTTATAGTTTTGGGCGCCGATCATATCCGCCGCATACGGTGTGATTTTCACGCCGGGCAATTCCAGTTCGAACGATGAACTGTACATATTAAAAAATGCTTGAAAATATGGAGTCTGTCCCTGTTCATGCTTGGGATGTAATTCTTCTACTAAGGACTCGAATGGTACTTCCTGGTTGGCAATCGCCTCCAAGGTGGTCTTCCGGACTTCTTTCATCATTTCCCAGAAGGTTGTCTTTGGATTTAATTTGGTCCATAATACTACTGTATTGATGAAGAAGCCGATTAATCCTTCCAGTTCTTTATGGGTCCGACCGGCTACCGGTGAGCCGACGATTATATCTTCCAATCCGGTATATTGATAAAGCAATGCCTTATAGGCAGCCAACATTGTAACATATAGGCTGCATCCTTCTTTTTGACCTATATTTTTCAGCTTTTGGATTATTGTTTCGGGTAATATTTCAAATATCCGGATACTTTTCCGGGTTTGCACCGCTGGTCTTGTATAATCCGTTGGTAATCCGGGTATCCGCTCTATATTTTTTAACCGTTCCCGCCAGTATGTGAATTTGGCTTGGGCAATATTACTTTCTAAATATTTTTGCTGCCATACGGCATAATCCGCGTATTGGATTGTTAGTTCAGGCAAGGGTGATGGTTCTTGTTTGATACTAGCTTTATATAGCGCGGCTAATTCTGTGATAAACACACTTAATGACCAGTTGTCAATGATACTATGATGGAATGTTAATACTAAGGCATATACTTCTTCATCTAGTTTTAATAAATTAATTCTTAAAAGGGGACCTTTTTCCAGGTCAAGTGGCAGCTGTGTTTGGCCGTTAAAATATTCATAAACTTTCTGCTCTTGTTCCCGCTTTGACAGATTTTGCAGTTCTTCAACTGGTAAGAGAATTTTTAATTCGGGTAATATTTGTTGAGATACTTCGGCGCCTTTAGATTTTAATATTGTTCTTAGTATTTCATGGCGCTTGATTATTTCATTGATGCTTGTTTCTAAAGCTATTATTTCCAGCTTGCCTTTTAGCTTTACTACTGCTGAAATATTGAATGCATAACTGTTGGTCTCTACTTGATCATATATCCATAGCCATTTTTGGGCACAAGATAATGGCATCGCTTGGTTCCGTGGCGCTCTTTGGATTCGGACTACCGGACTTTGTTCATTAACAGACTGTTGCAGAAATTTGATAATCTCCGGTTTTAGCTTCACGATCTCAGCTTTTATTTCTTCAGTTAATACCCCTTCCGGTGCATTATATCTTAACCGGTCATTTTCTACCCATAGTTTTATGTCTAATTGGTTTAGTTTGAATAAAAAATCGGTTAGCATGGGGACTCCTTTGAGATTTATTTATTGAACCGCTATATTCTCGTCTTCACTAATTTGCATTATTTTTTCAATTATTTTTTGATATTTTGTTACCGGAAGTGTTGCATCAAAATATCGGTTTAACTTAAATTGTTTCACCCAGTTTAATCTTTCAACCGTAGCTTTTAGCATGATAGGATTAACATCTAAATCATGCATCATTTCCATTACTTCTTTCATTTCATTGGTTTTTCTCTCTGCCAACAATGCGCCTCTGATAATCCATAATGCCATATCCTTTTCCCGGGGCAGATTCTGTACCGGTGTAATTAAAAGCGGTTCTAACAAATCAAGATCAATCCCCGCTTTTAACGCACTAACTGCAAACTCAAGGTAAACTCCCTGAAGTCCTTTCATAAATACATTTACTAGTGCTTTGATCATAGCCGCTTTGCCGGGTTGATCACTGATATACTTGATATTCAAATTGAATTGGTCCAACATTCGCATGAAATCCTTTGCGCCATCACCAGATACATACATTAATGATTTATGCATTACCTGTATGGGCAATTCCAAAAGTGCGATATCTACAAACTTGGCACCTTTTTCATTAATAATCTTGCTTGATTTAATTTTAACTGAAGGAATGGCATTGTTAAGATCGGCAAATATCTGTCCCGGTTTTAAAAATTGAGCTGCTTGTGTCGCTACTTCTAATGAAACATCCCCTCTTACCGAAGAAATAATAATATCAGAACTACTAATTAACTCTTTAAGGGAAAACTTTAATTTAGCTCCTATTGTTTCAGCGCGTTTTTGATGATATTCAGTTTTTTCCGGTTCCGATAATGAACGGGAATAAATCTGTATGCCATCTATTCTATCCTGATAAAATCCCTTTACAAAATGATAGGTTACTTCACCAAAACCAATAAAACCAATCTTAGCTTGGGTGGTTACTCCTTGTTTAGCTGGAAAAATTTGATTGTTTAATTGGGATTGCTTATTTATTGCCACTTATAACTCACCTTCCTCTCTGATTTCTCCTGAAGGTTCAATCTCTTTTTTTGAAGTGACTACATTAAATTTATCTATATATGACGAAAGATTAGCGATAGTAGGCTGCTCAAATAAATTATCCATCGGAATATCAATCTTTAACTGGTCCCGCACCTTAAAAATAATTTCTGTCGCAAGCAAAGAGTGTCCACCTAATTCAAAGAAATCATCGTAAATTCCAATTGGTTTTATTCCTATTAAATCTTCCCAGATTGCCGCTAGTTGTCTTTCAGTTTCATTTTGTGGCGCAACATATTTTACTGTAAGCTCCGGACGTTGATGGTAAGTTAAGGTTGCTTGCCCGGTGACAGTTTCTGAAACTGAGGAAATTCGTTCAATATCTGCTTGAAGTACCGGATCTATCCAATGTCGCTCGCGTTCAAAGGGATAAGTAGGTAGTGAAACTCGCAACCTTTTTTCATACTTATAAAATCCGTTCCAATCAATACTAACCCCAGCCGACCATAGTTTTCCCAAAGTCTTTAGTAGCATTGCCAACTCCGGGATTGCATTCTTTGATGAAATGAATTCGTCACCAAAAGAAGTTAATACTAACGGTTGATCTGCTTTTTGGGCATCCTTACACTCAATTTTAATATTTTGATATTGTCCGATTTGTAATTTTAAAAGCCGGTTATCTTTTAACAGGATTGATAATCGTTCGGTTAGATTATCATCCCATGGGCGATCCCAATAATCCGGATCTATTGCTTCTTTTTCACTTAGCCATGCATTTTTCAAACCGGAAACAATCGGGATTTGTGGAACATTTAATTTAACTCCTTTTACGGTGCCTACTTTGCCTGCGATTATAGCAGTTAAAGCACTCTCCAGGGAAATTACTCCCGCCAAACAAGCCGCTAGCCATTCACCCAAACGGTCAATTCCCAGTAAAGCCTGTGGCTTGACTCCCCATTCCATCCAAAGGCTAGCCAAAGCATATTCTGTAGTAAATAAAGCTGCTTGATTCATTTCTGGTGTGGGGGTTTGAATTCGTGATTGCTCCGTAAACAAATCAGGATACAAAAACTGTTTCAAATCCGCCTGTAATTTATTCCGAAGCAATTCGGCACAACGGTCGACAATTTGGCGAAAACACGGTTCATGCTTATATAATTCTATACCTTTAATATCCAAAGAACCTTTTGCTCCAACAAAAATAAAAGCAACCGGCCGCTCCTTTTCCTCATCGTAATTGGTAATGCCTGCGTTTTCTTTTGAAGTTCCATTTAAAATTTCAATGGCTTCTTCATTATCACGGCATACAAAAAACAAACGCTGCGGAAAAACTTTGCGGCCCACTTGCAAAGTAAAAGCCATGTCAGCCAAGTTTAAATCGATATTAGACTGAAGATAATTTTGCAACTGGAAGGATTGATCTTCTAAAACTTTTTTATTACGGCCGGAAAGGACTACCAACTGCCACTCACGGTTGCTACCTGAAGATTGTAGTTCCGGCGCTTCTTCTAAAATAGAATGAACATTAGTACCGCCTATACCGAAAGAACTGACTCCAGCCCTGAGGGGTTTATCACCGGTTTCCCAATTAACTAGTTTTGTATTAACAAAAAAAGGACTATGTTCAAAATCAATCTGGGGATTAGATTCTTGATAATTAAGGCTTGGAGGAATCTGTTTGTGTTTTAAACATAATGCGGTCTTGATTATTCCCGCAATTCCAGCTGCTGCATCCAAATGCCCAATATTGGTTTTAACGGATCCAATCGCGCATGAATGCCGGGCTCTATTACTGTTATAAGTTTTGGTAAGGGCCTTAATTTCAATCGGATCACCAATGGGAGTACCAGTTCCATGGGTCTCAATATAACTAATCGAATCCGGGTCAACCTGAGATACGGCCAATGCTTCAGCAATAACAGCTGCCTGCCTGTCCAAACTAGGTGCGGTAAACCCTGCTTTTAAGGAACCATCATTATTTAAAGCCGAACCTTTAATAATAGCGTAAATTTGATCTCCATCCGCCAATGCATCAGTAAACATTTTCAATACAATAACACCTGCCCCGTTTCCTATAACCGTACCCCCCGCTTTTGCATCAAAAGCCCGGCAATGCCCGTCCGGCGACAAAACAATCCCTTCTTGATAGAGATATCCGGCTTTTTGGGGAATACGCAATGAAACTCCTCCGGCCAAAGCTATATCACATTCTCCGCTACGTATGCTTTGACAAGCCAGGTGTACTGCAACCAGTGAAGTAGAACATGCTGTTTGCACCGTTATACTTGGGCCGGTTAAATTACACTTATATGAAACACGCGTAGCCAAAAAGTCTTTATCGCTGGCTATCATAGCAAAATATCCTCCGCCTTCACGCAACAGGTGCTCATGAGACATCAAATTCCGATAAAGGTAAGTATTCATCCCAACACCGGCATAAACACCTATGGGACCGGTATACCTCTCAGGATCATAGCCCGCATCCTCAAGTGCTTCCCACGCTTGTTCCAAAAATAGTCGATGCTGGGGATCGATCATTGAAGCCTCTTTAGGACTATAATCAAAAAAATGGGCGTCAAATAAATCAATTCCCTCGATTATACCGCTTGCTTTAACGTAATTTGGATTATCAATAAGCTCTGGATCAACTCCGGCAGCTTTTAACTCTTCATTAGAAAATGAAGTAACTGATTCGGCGCCATTCTTAAGGTTCTGCCAAAAAGATTCCAACTTATCGGCTCCTGGAAAACGGCACGACATCCCGATAATGGCAATGTCTTCCTCCAAATTGAATTGATCATTATTCAATGAATCACTCATTTTCATTTCCTCGCTTCATAAAATTATTTGTTTAAAAGTAAAATTATAGAGCCGAATCAGCTCTAATAAGACTTCCGCTATTCGCTAATTTTAATTTTTTAAACTCATGATTAACCCAAAGGAACGCAATGATACCGGTACAGATATGAGCAACAAACAAGCTGCTAAAAATGCCGGTCATTCCTAATGAAAACTTATAAACCGCACAATATGAAAGCGGTATAGCGAAAACAAACATTCGGATGGCTGCCAGCCAAAAAGCGGCAAATGGCCTTCCTAGCCCTTGAAAAGTACTTGTTGAGATTATTTCACAAGCTACACCCAAAAACGATAGGGTTACAATTCGAATCTGTAAAACGCTACCGCGCATCACTTCCTCTACACCGGAAAAAAAGTGGAGAAAGAAAGGGGCGCCGCAAATATATATTACTACTAAAACAAACATGCAGCTTAGGGCATAAAAAATATTGGATTGGTATATTTTTTTAATGCGATCCCAGTTCCGATTGCCAAAGTTTTGACCGATCATAATAATATTAGCGCCGGAAATTGCAAATAAAGGCATAAATACAAGTTGATCCAAACGGCCACAGATTCCCCAAGAATTCATCTCTGTTTGCCCGATCGAGCCAACTAAATTATTGAGAACCATAAATGCCAGAGAAATGGAAATTAAACTAAAAACTTGGGAAGAACCTATATTACATATCTCTGCGATAATGTTTTTCTTGATCTGGGAAATTCTAAAATACACTGGAACTGGCAATTTCCCTGAGAAAAAATAAGGAATCAAATACACCGCAGAAAACACCAAAGATAATGTTGTAGCAAGAGCAGCTCCGGCAGGTCCCATATGTAATATACAGATAAATAAAATATCAAGTAATATATTCAGGATATTGGAAATCACAAGCGTAATCCCAAAAGGCATGGTCAGTCCCTCACCCCAAAGGACTCCGATAAGTGGTTGTCCTAAAAGCAACACCCCAAAACCCGGAAGCATGTAATAAAAAAAGTCATTGGCAGCACGGAGCGCCTCCGGTTGAAGCTCTTTTCCCGCCATCAACAAAACAATTTTTTCATGAAATAAATACCCCACACCCAATGTAATCACGGTAAGAATAATTGTAATTAAAAAGCCTGAATTGAACGCTTCCTCTAATTTCTGATAATTTTTTTCACCACAACTCCTGGCGACTAACGAACTAATTCCCACCCGCAATCCGGTACTTAAAGCCAAAAAAAAGGAATAAATCGGCCCAATCAAAGATACGCCACTGATAATCGCGGTCGAACTTCGATCAATATAGGAAAGAAACAATGTATCCACAATATTATATAAAAGGGTAAATACAAATGAAATAAATATAGGGGTGCCTAATTTTACTGTAGTGCCTAAAATCGGGCCTTCAAGAACTCCCGGCTTTATAGTAGAATTGGAATCCGAAACAGAATCGTTCAATACAGATTGGCTATCAGTAGTACTCATATTCCCCTCCAATTAATCCATTTAATTAATGCCTGATTTTTCATATATTTCCCGGTGATAATTTTAAGAATGCTAGAAACGCATACCACGTCTTGTTTCCCTCTCACCAGCCAATGCTTTCCGGCGCTGTCTACGGGCTGCAGATCTTTCCTTCTCCTCTGTTTCGGACTCCAATGTTGAATTGCATTTACTTAAGTATTGAGACAAAGATTGAATAGTCGGATATTGAAACAACTCTACAATTGAAAATTCTTTATTAGTAATTGATTTACTAAGCTGTTGATATACTTGGGCCATCTTAACTGAATTACCGCCTAGATCAAAAAAACTATCACGTATGCCAACCTTTTCGATATTAAGATGTTCACTCCAAATTCCCGCAATTAATTGTTCCAATTCATTTCTTGGTGTCATGTACTCGTTATCCAACTCGGGCCGGATATTTTCCGGTATCGGTAAGGCTTGCCGGTTTATTTTTCCGTTCGGTGTCTTTGGAAATGCGGGGAGAAACATATAGAACGAAGGAATCATGTATTCCGGAAGTTTTTCTTTTAAGAAATTACGTAATTCAGTTACACTTGGGGCTTCATTTTCGCTTACACAATATGCAACCAACCGTTTTTCCGTTGGTTTATCCTCACGCAAAACAATAACCGTTTCACGGATCGCTGGGTGTTTACTTAATATTGCTTCAATTTCCCCAATCTCTATCCGGTGTCCATGAAGTTTAATCTGAAAATCAGTGCGTCCTTGAATCTTAATCAACCCATTCGGAAGATAACAGGCTAAATCTCCGGTTTTATATATACGGGCTCCCTGAACCTCCGGTCTAAAAGGATTGGCCAAGAATTTTTCTCGGGTAAGATCGGTTCTATGAAAATAACCATTGGCAACACCGTCTCCGCCGATATACAACTCGCCAATTACCCCGAGCGGCATTGGTTTAAGATTTTTGTCCAGAATATAGATCTGGGTATTGTCAATCGGACGGCCAATCAATATATTATTGGCTTCATTTTCGACTTTATAGATTGTCGACCAAATTGTCGTTTCGGTTGGGCCATACATATTCCAAACTTCGCCAACTATAGGTAATAACCGGGAGGCTAGATCCGGAGGAAAAGCTTCGCCACCGCATAAAATTTTTAAATTGCGGTTTCCCTGCCAGCCGGCTTCCAAAAGAAGGCGCCACGTGGATGGTGTAGCTTGCATAATCGTGGCTTTGTTTTTTTCAATCTCTTGTGCCAGAAGGTCTCCGGAAACAGTTTTTTCAAAACTAACTAAAACAGTCCTGGCTCCGGTTATTAGCGGTAGAAAAATCTCCAAACCAGCAATATCAAAGGATATCGTCGTCACCGAAAGTAAAATATCATTCTTGGTTATTCCCGGTTGTTTTCGCATGGAATGAAGAAAGTTAACAACTGCCCGGTGGGGAATCATTACTCCTTTAGGATTGCCAGTCGTACCTGAGGTATAAATCAGATACGCCAAATCTTCCGCATCAACTTTATTATGAGGGTTTTCCTTTGCTTGGTTTGCAATTTCCGCCCAATCATCATCAATACAAATCACTTCACCTTCATGCGCAGGCAGATTGGGGAGCATTCTTTTTTGGGTAATAACCAAAGGGGCATGACCTTGTTTGGCTGCATCCGCTAATATGTAAGCTATCCTATCCTTAGGATAGGTAGGCTCTAAAGGCAGATAACATCCTCCAGCCTTAAGAACTCCTAACAAACTCACTGCCAGGTCCAGCGAACGATCCAAAAAAAGCGCGATTATTCCGGGACTAACCGGGTTGTTACGTCTCAAATAATGTGCCAGTTGATTCGCTTTTTGATTCAATTCACAATATGTTAATATTTCATCGTTAAAAATAACCGCAGGAGTTTCTTCGCTTTTCTCAACCTGTTTTTCAAATAAATCATGCAGGCATACTTTTTCATACACGGCTTCGGTAGCATTCCATTGGTTAACCATACAATCAAGTTCACTAGCAGACAAAATCGGTAATTCCGCAAGGGTCTGTTTTGGATCTTCCATAATCCCATCCAGCAAAACCAGGTAATTGTCTAACATGCGGGCAATTGTTTCTTGCTTGAAAATATCTTTATTATATTGAAGTGATAAACCCAACCCGTCTTCAAGTTCCGCAGCGGTTAAAGTAAGATCAAACTGGGTAGTTTGATTTTTTAAGGGGATGAAATTCATGGAAAGCCCGTCCAAATTAATTTTTGTAGCAGCCATATTTAAAGCAACCGAGGCCAGCATCGGCAAGTCTGTATCATAGGCCTTCTGATATGAAAACATAGCTTGAAAGATCGGTGAACGGCTTAAATCACGCTGAATTTGTAATTTCTCCACTAATAAATCAAAGGGATAATCCTGATGTTCAAAGGCCTGTAGCACGATTTCCTTTACTTTGGCAAGTAGTCCGATAAAAGAAGGGTTATCGGTAAAGTGTAAGCGTATGGCAATCGAATTAATAAAGTAACCAATCACGTCCGAATAATCCGCACTTAACCTGCCTGCAGTCGGAGAGCCGATGATAACATCATCTTGGCCGCTATAACGGGAGAGCAAAATATAATAGGCTGTTAAAAAAAACATGTATGGCGTAGAACCGGTGCTGGCACAAATGGCCTTAAGTCTATTAGATTCAGAAGTATTTAATTTAATAAAACAAAAGTCGCCGTTATATGTTTGAACTGCCGGACGTATATAGTCTGTTGGCAGATTTAAGACGGGAAGTTCGCCGCCTAAACTGTTCTTCCAATATTCTTCCAAATTAGGATTGGTCTTTAAAAGCTCCTGCTGTTTTTCAATATAATCAAAATAATTATGTTCCGAAGCCACAATTGAAAATTGATGATCTTGTGATAAAGCATTATATATCCGGCTTAATTCTTTGATAAAAATACTTAAAGACCAAAAATCGACAATTATATGATGGATAACCAATAAAAGTAAAAACTCGGTCTCGCTTTTCTTAAAAAGATATACCTTTAACAATGGCCCGTTTTCAAGATCAAAAGGAATTGCCGCTAATTGGCTTAGCTCCTCATATAGTTCATCCTCGGTTACATTGGGCAATTCTCTTGCTTCAAAAATGAAATTCTCTCCCGTATTTCGAATCTGAACTAATCCGGATTGATCAGCCCGGAAAACAACCTGAAGTACCGGATTTTCTTTCACAATTGTTTCCAGTGCTTGTTTAAAAATAGTAGGATTTAACGACTGATTAATCCATGCAGCAAAAGATAGGTTATAAGCGGCGCTCCCTTTATCCATTTGATTAAGAAACCAAAGTGATTGTTGCCCTCTGGACAGGGGAACTGGTTTTCCATCTAAAAAACTAAGCAAACGTTTATGAGATTGTACAGAACTTTCAACTGAACTATTTGCCTGATTATCGTTCTCAGATTGATTCTCATCATCGGTCCCGGCGTCAATTTTTAACGCCAGTTTCGTCAAGCTCATTCCTTCTAAAATCTGCGACATCGGGATTGATTTTTTAAACACAGTTTCGATTTTATATGCCAGGTTAACCGCAGTTAAGGAATCTAGTCCAAAACTATTTAGAGACTCGTTATCTTCTAGTTGCGATTCACGAATCTTCAACAGTGCAGCAACTTTTTTCTTCAAATGTGATAAAATTACTTTCTGACGATCTTCGGGGTGTGTTAATACACTTAAAGTGGTTAAAATTAAATCATCAGCTTCAGATCTTTCTGTGGTCGAGATATTCTCCGCCACATTTACTTGTTGCGCCGAAATAGCAGAATCACCATCAATTCGGCTTTCACCAATTATGCTAAATTCATTGCTAAGGTATTTCTTCTTGGAAAGTTGTCTTTGAATCTTACCACTAGTCGTCTTGGGCAGGCTCATCATCGGGATTAACGCCAGGGAATAAATTTGTATTTCATGAGCTTGGGAAACAGCCATTCGAACTGCTTGCCCTATCTCTTCCACATTCGGATTACGGAAGGAACGTTTTACTTCTTGGACAATGACCAAATGTTCGGCATTATCTTTTTCAATGGAAAATGCCGCTCCACTCCCTGGTTGAAGCGCCTCATGACTCTTTTCGACAGTTAATTCAATATCATGGGGATAGTGATTCTTTCCTCTTATGATGATCAGATCTTTAATTCTGCCGGTTACAAAAAGTTCACCGTCGTTAATAAAGCCAAGATCACCGGTGCGTAAAAACGGTCCTTCTTCATTATCTTTAATATGGGCTTGAAAAGTTCGTTTCGTCTCCACGTCTTTGTCCCAATAGCCCTTGGTAACACTTTCACCTTTGATCCATATTTCGCCGACCTGGTTTTCCTGGCATAAAGTGCAGTTTTCCGGCTCCACTATTGCAACGTTCATATCTTCGTTAAGCTTGCCGGAAGCAATTAAAAACTTTCCGTTTGAAGTACCGTCAGACACAATTTTATTGATATTTAACTGCGCCTCATTTATGGATAATGCTTTGGGAATATCTGTCTTTTTTCCCCCTGTCACAAAAAGAGTTGCTTCAGCCAAGCCATAACAAGGATAAAATGCTTCTTTTCGGAAACCACAACTGGCAAACTCCCGGGAAAAATTTTCGATTGTTTTATGACGAATCGGTTCCGCACCATTAAAAGCCAAATTCCAACAACTTAAATCAAAAGAAGCCCGTTCTTGCTGAGAAATTCTTTGCAAGCATAGTTCATAAGCAAAATTGGGCCCCCCACTGCAGGTTGCACCATAACGGGAAATAGTTTTCAACCAAATCGAAGGCTTTTCCAGAAAAGTAAATGGGGACATCAGATAAACCGGAAATCCAACAAAGATTGGTTGCATAATACCCCCTATCAATCCCATATCATGATAGGGGGGCAACCAGATAACCAGTTTAGTTTCAGGAGTGTTTCCAAAATTACGGCGGATAACATCCAAGTTATGCATTAAATTGCCATGGCTGACCATGACCCCTTTCGGATCAGCGGTCGAACCGGAGGTATACTGCAAATAACAAACATCTTCCCGTTTTAAACCGGAATGATTCCATTTATCACTGTAACTGGAACTGATATCATGAATATTTACCCAATGTAAATGTTTTAACTCTGGCTTCTTTTCAAGAAACCGATCAAGCTTGGAAAGAAGAAAATCAGTTGTTAAAACGATTGAAGCACCGGCATCTTTTAAGATTGTATCTACCCGCAAAACTTCCCGGTTTATTTTAGGAGGATATGACGGGACCGCAATCATTCCGGCATACAGGCATCCATAAAAAGAGGCAATATAATCAAGTCCCGGATTAAAAAAAAGTAAGACCCTGTCACCTTTAGTACCAATACTTTGTAAGAAACCACCAATTTCTTTGGCTTTTTTGTCCAGCTCTTGATATGTAACCATTTGCCAACTGTCGTCGCTATCTAAAAATTGGTAGGCCATTTTAGCAGATTCATTAACTGCTCTCCATTGTAATATATCAATTAAAGTATCAAATGCATGGAAAACCTCATCCGGGCTTTTGATGTTCACTGGTTGCACATTCATGACTATTTCTCCCTCTTAAAATGGATGAATCTGATATCAGACTTGTTTAAACCCGTTAATTCATCGACTACCGGAAGGAAGAAGCGTAAGTGTATCAACCCCTATTTTATTTGCATCTCCCTTTGTAAAAGGCATCGGATGGTACTTCAAATCCGCCCATAATTTCATTTGATCTTCCCGGTGCGGATTAAACAGATGCATGCTTGATCCTGATTGAATAACCGACAACATAGTGTCTGGATCGCCAAAGGATACAATATCCCGCTGGGTAGATGCAAATGTAACGTTGAATTTTTTAGGCGGGAAGGTATTGCAATAGGCAAATGCAATGGAAGTAGGACTCCCGGCGAAAGGCAGGATCTCACTGCTTTTAAAGATGGAACCAACTATCGGCGTTCCTCCAAATAACGCGTGGGTAAGATACACTCTCTGTACCCGGCTCAAATTCCATTTAACAGGATCATTACCATAACTTTTTTTAAGAAATTCAAGGGCATCTTTAAAACTAATCTTAACTATATCATCCCTAGTCTCGACCTTGTCCGGTGTAAAAACATTATCAAACCATTTGTTGGTTGGGGCTTTCATGATCGTAATCAACGATTCGATATGCTTCAATGGAAATTGAAAACCCCATAACTTATACTTTAGCTGTTCATCACTAAAGGTATTGGTATCCATGTAGTTATACCAAGTTGAAAATATTGCGGCGCCTACACTGTTTTTATCATAGCGGCCATCCCATTTTTTTACGTAGCTTAAGACTTTTGCTTCGAATGGGTTTTCCGGCTTGAACGCTGCTAAATAAACATTCAATTGTTTGGCAGCGTAGGAAAAAGTATCACTTTGCAACAGACGCATATCCTCAATCGTGATCGGTTTACCCTTTGATATAAGTGATTTTAAATTTGTTACCAAACTTCTAGCCCTGTATCCGGGATGGAACCAGTCATATGTAAATTTATAAGGATAGGCATCAGTAGTAGTTTTATTATTAATGGCCGCCACCCAACCAGTCGGAGGATTATAAAGATACGGCAAATCATTAAATGGAATATAACCTTTCCATTCATATTTTCCATCGCTTCCTGATACCGGCAAAGTTCCGAGATGTTCCGGCGCTCGCACTGGTATTTTGGCCGCAGCTTGATATCCTATATTACCCTGATTATCTGCATAGATAAAGCTTTCACCCAAACCATCCCAGTAACTCAATGCATTTCTGAATTCACTCCAGTTTTTAGCTTGATTTAAAAGTGAAGTTGCTTTCAATACATAACAGCCATCCTGAACGGCCCAACGCAACGCAATTGGTTGGGGGTTTTCCCATTTGGACCCCCATTGGAGAGGAGTCCATTGTCCGGCAAAAGTCTTTATCTTTTCCAAATTTTTCCGGTCATCTTTATCAACTTTCAGCCAATCATTCACAATCGGTCCGTGACGGGTAATCAAAAGATTTAATACAACTGGAGCTTTCCCTTTTACTTTTATTACCTCTTGTTTCTTCTCAAGATCATACCACTTTCCTTGATATAGATATTTAGTCGGATTTGTGCTATTATCTAAGGTCTCAACATAAAAATCTTGAACATCGGCATTTAAGTTAACAAATCCCCAAGTGATGTTTTGATTACGGCCAAGTAAAATAAATGGGGTGCCGGGGAGCGAAAATCCACTCATGTTAAACCGGCCTCCATGTAGGCCAATCTCATACCAAAATGATGGAATAAACAGACCCATATGTACATCGCAAGCTAATATAGGCTTTCCTGTCGCTGTATATTTCCCGCTGATAGCCCACGTCCCGCTAGCCCAGCCAAATTGTTGCATTTTCGAAAGTAAATCATCGGAATCAAAGGTACTGGTAATGTTATAATATTTTAACCAGTCGTTTTTACCGGAGCGATAATTATCTTCAAGCTGTTTGCTTGTATTATTTTGAGTTGATAGCGGCGTCAAATATTTTCGCCAGGAATATTTTTCAAGATCTTTTGTAATAATCTCAGGATTATCCGAGTCCCAGGGCGGCAACTCATCCTTAGCCATTTTTTCGCCTAGTTTTGCGGTAACTTCTGCATTATAAAGCTCATAATTCATATTCAAACCATTGATACTAGACATAAAATTGACAAAACTCATGGAATCTAGCGGAGTCCATGGCGCCGGTTTACAATTTAACAATGTAAATTCTAGAGGTAATTTATTTTTATGAGTTTTGATATAAGCATTGATGCCATTACTATAAGCCTGAAGTATAGCCTTAGTGTCGTTATCTAGTAGCGGGTATGACTTTTCCGCAATCCTTCGCAAACCCAACATTCTTGACATTTTATCTGTACCCAATCCACCTTTCCCGGCAATTTCACTCAAAGTGCCATTACCGATCCGGCGGTGCATCTCCAATTGAAATAGCCGATCTTGTGCTGTTACATAACCTTGTGCAAAAAATAGGTCATAATCATTTTTAGCGTAAATATTTGGAATACCCCATTTGTCTCTGATAACTGTAACTGTATCCCGGAGACCTTTAACTTCCAGTTTACCTTTTGTTTGAGGCCATGGTTTTCTTACAAACCAGGTCAAAAAAGCCCCAATTAAAATAATTAATATGACGACTATAAGACCTGTTATTTTTAAAACACTTGAAATTCCTTTTTTCCTCATACTTGCTCTCCCTTTTTAAAGTAATCTATTTATACTGGCAATTTCCAGGTTTTCAACTGTCGCTTTTATTTTATTTCTAGGAACTACACCCCCTTATTAGATAATTTCATTAAAATTCTTATGTATAACAAAAAAGGAACCTTATAACTAACACAATAACAGTTGAAAAAACATTATTTAGATACTAGTCTCTTTAATTATTCTTGTAATTTCCTCAATTTGATTCTGTATAAAAAAATGTCCACCCTCAAACTCATAAAACCTACTAGTCTTCTTCGTATAACTCCCCCATTGCATTAAATCTTCAGCCGTTGCTTTAGCATCTTCTTTTCCACCCAACATTGTTAAATTACACTCAATTTTCTCTTCCCTGCTTTGATATTGATACATTTCTACGATCCGATAATCCGCTTTTAATAAAGGTAAAAATATTTTTACCAAGGCTTGATTATTAAACAATTCTTCTTTGGTCCCACCGAGTTTTATAATCTCTTCTTTAAACTCTTCATCTGGTAAAGTATACTTTTTTGCCTCATTTTTACGAATATGCGGCGGTTTGATAGCGGAGAAAAAAATATGGCAAGGCAATTGTTTATTTTGTTCTTTTAATTTGTAATATAATTCATAGGCAATTAAACTTCCCATACTATGCCCAAATAAAAAATACGGTGTTTCATCCAAGTAATTCTTTATCTGTTTATATACATCTTCCACTGCATCTAACAACGTATCGTAATAAGGTTCTCCAAATCTTTTACCTCTTCCAGCCAATTCAACAGGATATAGTTCTATATCATTAGGAAAATAATTTTTCCATTTATAATACATCACTGCTGAACCGCCTGCATAAGGTATGCAAAATATCTTTAACTTCTCCATGACTTTTCCTATATTTTTCTGTTACATATCTTTTCTCACTACTGTCCGGTTATGGATCGAATAGAATCAACTGTTTGTCGGAAACAGGTTCTGAAATACGGCAACGGATTAGGAATAGCAATTGCTCCTGCATATAAACACCCGAAAAAGGCTTTTATTAAATCCAATCCGGGTGAAAAAAATAACAACACAGACTGTCCGCTACTACCGCTCCTAATAAGCTTGGAAGCAATCCGGCGGGCCGAAATATGCAACTCCCCATAATTCAAGTCTATTTCTTTTGTTTCACCGTCTAACAGATAGGTATAACATATTTTTTCTGGTTGATTGACAGCTCGCCATGGCAATACCTCTAACCTCAAACAACCCTCAACTGGGCCGAAATACCATATTAAGCTTGTTTGATTTTAAATATTAAATTCACTGCGCATCATTTTGCTTTATTAACAAGAATTTTCAAAAAACGTATATTGATTATTTTATGTTACAAAGCAAAATAAACATGGTCCAGCAAGTTATTGAAATTCTGAAATCAATCAGGAATTAGGTATTGCTTAACCATTTTTAGGGAATTTTGCTCATTTATAGTTATGTTATTCTATGATATGATTCTTGAGAGTTTTTGGTGATTATTAAATATTTTTAATAGTTTTTTAAAGTATATAATAATAATGTCTAATTTGCAATGGTTAACAACAACTATTTTTCGCCAAGTGTTATATCTATTATAATAATTAATAATAGAGCCGCAAGATTAAATTGTTATTATCCCATTAAATTTCCCCTTATACTTATAACAATTCCTCATTAAAAACCAAAGAAAAAGAGGGCCACTGAAAAAGTTTAAATATTTTCATCCTTCATTAATTTATTGGCTGTCATATTCCGATTTGTTACGCCACCCAAAAGGAAAATCATGGGTAATAGCGAAATTTTTATCATTTTGAAAATCAAATTAATAACGCTTTTACTGAAAAATTACAATGTATTTTAGAATTATGGTAAAGAGGGGACTTAATCAGTGATTAATCGAAATATCTATGCTGAGGAATTAACTTTAATCAGACCGGAAGAATCCTTCAAAGCATGTCTTTGTCTTTGTGAATTTACAACGTTTGCTAACTATAAAGAGTTGGCTGGTTTTTTACATCCACAAGAACGGAAATATTATGAAACACTTAAGTTTGAAAAGAGAATTAAGAGTTATCTATTTGGTCGTTTTGCCGCAAAAAAGGCCATCGCCACATTGATCAGGGATGACAATTTAACCAAGACTTTAATTCAAGCAGGGATTTTTAATCAACCTATTACAACATATGAGGATAAACAAAATATTCAAGTAAGTATTAGCCACTGTGATAATTTTGGTGCTGCCATCGCTTTCCCGGAAGTGCATCCTATGGGTATTGATATTGAAAGGATTAATATAGAGCAAAATGAAGCGATAGAAAGAGAAACAACAGAATCGGAAATAAAACTGATAAAAGAACTGCATTTTCCCTATGAAAAAATGTTGACAATCCTGTGGACAGTTAAGGAAGCATTATCTAAAGTATTAAAAACAGGTCTGATGACTCCATTCAAAATATATGAAATAGATAAAATTGAAATACGACACAATTATCTACTTAGTTTCTATAAAAACTTTGCTCAATATAAAGCCATATCATTCATTATTGATGATTATATCTGCTCAATAACTTATCCAATCAAAACTGAATTAAACATTAACATTCATTCCATCAATGAAACCTTTAAATATCTTTCGCAAAATAAAGTCTTGAACTACGGGGAAACCTATTGAAAAGCTACAAATGCCCATTACAAATAAATATTCTTTAGGAATATATTTTGCATATGTTACTAATTGTTCCACACTAAAAATTTTGGCTATGTTTTTAGAAATGGTTGTTTCCAGGTATTCAAAAGCAAGTGCAGCATGCGTCGTGTTCAAGGGCAAAAGGTGTTCCCGCATACTCTTTGAGAAGGGGTTAGAAGAGGTTAGCCCTAATGTCATGCTAAAACTAACTATAAGATCAACCCTTATTAAGAACATAGCTAAAATTTTTATGATTCCCCATACGGCAATTGTACAAGCCACTGGATATTTATACCCGGATTCCGGAACCGGAATAAACTGGTTCAAATCAACTAATACCCTGTCTTCCAAGGCTTGCTTCCTTGAGTAACTACTGATCACTTCCCCGAAAAACTCATTCATTTCATTGACTTTAGACATCGTAAGTACCATTTTTTTCTTTATAGGGCTTGGGGGGCTTTCCCAGCTCTAGTTGTCAATGGCGGTGTTGGCGAAGGATACGGACCGGCTAGCTTTCAGAACACTTAATCCCCGAGATATGTTCACAGGCCGTTTACGGGTGTCCACTGTTGATACAATTGGAGATAAATGAAAGAGATAGACAAAGACGATCTTTGGAATCCACACATCTATTCACGACTCTTCAGCATGATATAATAAATACAAGTTATTTTTTCGCTAAAATAAGCAACTGTCATCGGGGTGGTTCTCATTCAAAATCAGGCCATTGATCATGATAGACTCTTTAAGGAACTGCTGCAAACATTTTTTGATGGATTTATCACCCTCTTCTTTCCGGAATTGCGCCGGGAAATCGACCTGAGCGGACTCCGTTTTCTGCAGCAGGAGCTCTTTACCGACGTCACCGCCGGAGAGAAACACCGGGTCGATCTGCTGGCCGAGGTCAGGCTCAAGGGCGAGGAAAGCTTGATCCTAGTGCATATTGAGAACCAAGCCCAGTTTCAACCGGAGTTTGCGGAACGGATGTTCATTTATTTCACCCGCTTATATCAGAAATTCCGCCGCAAAATACTTCCGATAGCGGTCTTTAGTAACGAAATACCCCATGATGATGCGGACCAGTTTCAGATCGGCTTCCCTTTTCTGGAAGTGTTGCGATTCAAGTTTTATGCGCTGGAACTTAAAAAGCGCAACTGGCGCGAATATATTCAAAGCGATAATCCAGCGGCGGCGGCCCTGTTAAGCAAAATGGGTTACCGACCCGAAGAAAAGGTCCAGGTTTAAGATGAAGTGCTTCAGTCATATCTTGATTGACATCCCTTTGCATTTCAGGGGAGGATCAGCATGGTTTGAGGGAAAAATGGTTTGCGCTATGGTTTTGAATTATGGGATTGGTTAATAAAATCAGTGATGAGTTTGCGGAATGATAAAGGAGGGATACCCCCTTCTTTGGAATTACCACGAAGTCAATTTATCATGATTTCATGAAGTTAACCGGCAAAAAATCATCAACGATACTTGCAGGAAAAGATCGTTTGGGGTTGGGTTGGATCAAGCGCGTATTGAGAGATTAATGGCGAGAAAAAGACGGTCAAAAAGACCGTCTTTTCAAATTTTTCAAATGGTCGGGGCGACAGGATTTGAACCTACGACCCCCTGCGCCCAAGGCAGGTGCGCTACCAAACTGCGCTACGCCCCGATTGATTAAAACAATATGTTACGTCAAATG
>JAEZKW010000268.1 GCA_023415375.1 Bacillota bacterium | reverse complement strand
ATAAAAGGAGTGTAAACGGTGCTTGAGAAATTAAAGGAAGAAGTTTTAAGGGCCAATTTAGAATTAAATGAACGGAAATTAGTCGTTTATACTTGGGGCAATGTCAGCGGAATTGACCGGGAACAGGGCTTGTTCGTCATTAAACCCAGCGGAGTTCCCTATGAAGAATTAAAGGCCGAGATGATGGTAGTCCTTGATTTACAAGGTAAAGTAATAGAAGGAAGTTTAAAACCATCCTCCGATATGCCGACCCATATGTATCTTTATAATCAATTTCCGAAGATCGGCGGAGTGGTTCACACTCATTCTCCAATGGCAACAGCGTGGGCTCAGGCCAACATGGGAATTCCTTGTTATGGAACCACTCATGCCGATTATTTTTATGGTGAAATTCCTTGCGCTAGAGCCCTTACTCAAGCTGAAATCGAAGGGGAATATGAACTCAATACCGGCAAAGTCATTATGGAACGTTTTCAGGATTTAAATTACGAATACATTCCAGGTGTCTTAGTAGCCAATCACGCTCCTTTTACATGGGGGAAAGATGCAGCAGAAGCCGTTCATAACAGTGTGGTCCTGGAAGAAGTTGCTAAAATGGCCCTTGCCGCCAAACAACTGAATCCCCAAGTTAAGCCGGTCACTCAATATCTATTGGATAAGCATTTCCTGCGGAAACATGGAAAAAATGCTTATTATGGGCAGAAAAAGTCCTAATTCCAATGTATTGATTATTTTGACCTTTAGAGTTGTCTCAAAAGAGAAATTATTTTTGAGACAACTTTTTATTAATAATTAATTACCTGTTTTTGGCAGGTCTTTATTTTTGGGTGGAGAATGATAGAAAAATTAATAAAATAAATAAAATTATACGAATTAACATGAAACCGGGTTAATTGTCTGAACCTCGATTTACAGGATTAAAGGATTAACAAGATTAAACCTTGATTTGCAGGAATATTTTTCAAGTTCGCCAAGTAAAGGCTCTCAAATCCTGAGAATCTTGAAATCCTGATAATCGGGGTTCAGACAGTGTTTTTAGAGGTAATATTACATACTCTCGCTAATCATGCCAATCCTGTAAATCTTGTAAATCGGGGTCGTGTTTAATGCATGAAGACATCACCAAGAAAATCATCGGTTGCGCTATGAAGGTCTATCGGTCCCCTGCTGGTTAATTCAATGGATCTCCAGGCTGGAAAATTGCAAAGTCGATGGTTGCCTGGCATATTGGCATGCTGCCGGTAATTTGGATGATTTGGTAACCCAAAATAATCAAGCAACCGGAGCATGGTAGTTATTTAAATGGTATGGTGATTTAACCGGGAATACAGTTAAAGTTATTCCACCGGATGTTAATCATGAAGGTCTCCAGGGGCTTGCCACCTTGGATAGAGATAAAAAACAAATTAAAGTCTTGTTTGGGGGTATTATCGGCGATTATGAGTGAAGCTGATGCGCCTCATATTGATAAGATTGAAATTGCTCCTTTTCAGTTATTATAATCCCCTGACCTATCGGGGCACCGGAGAGTAAATTTACAAAACGGCAGAGAGAATTTGCACAACCGGAGTGTAAACCGACACAACGGGAGTGTAGATTTACAAAATGGATTTGAGAATCTGCCCAACCGGAGTGTAAACCGACGCAACCGGAGTGTAGATTTACAAAATGGATTTGAGAATTTGCACAACCGGAGAGAAAACCGACGCAACCGGAGTGTAGATTTACAAAATGGATTTGAGAATTTACACAACCGGAGAGAAAACCGACGCAACCGGAGTGTAGATTTACAAAATGGTTTTGAGAATCTACTCTTCTTGGAAAGAAAAATTTTGCGCAACCTGAGAGTAAATTTATGATTAACAAAAGATTTAGAAGTGAATTCGATAGTAAGAAAAGATTATCGACCACGAAATACACGAAAGGGCACGAAAAGGGGCATGTCGGTCAGGTTTAATGGTCTCTGTGATAAAAAATAGTTTCCAACGCAAAATATTATCTCCTTTATATTTTTATGCCCACCTTCCCCACATCGCCACATGCTTTTGGAAATTCAAAGTGTTAAGCTAGAAATTTCGTTGCCACGTTTCGATACGATCAATATTTTTCTAATTTTAGCTGCGTTTTAAAAAATTTTTTCTTGATTTGTAGGGATCTAGACTTATTGGTACAAAATCGATACACTTTTATCAAAAAAACGTGATATTATGGTAATGGGTAGTCTTGCCACTTAGAGCGCACTGGATTTTGGGGGCGCTTTTTTATTGGAAATTACCAATACTTTTACTATCGTAGCTGCGATTTTAAAAATTTTTTGTTGATTTCTAGCGATCTAGAGTTATCGGCACAAAATCGACACACTTTTTTCCAAAAAAGGTGATATTGTGGTAAAGGGGAGTATGATGAATCAGGATTAATTAAAAGGATTGGTAAGATTAAAAGTGCTTCGCTCTTTTAACGCTCTGAACCTCAGGGCGTTTTTTTGTGTGTTTGAAAACCACCGGCTAAGCCGGTGGTTCCAATAAGGTTATGCCTATGAATAGAAATAAGGAATCCTCCCTTGTTAAAATAAATGGGGTTCACCAACCACATAAAAAGCAAAGGAGGATATCCAATTGGATAATGAAAGTTTAGTACATACAACTTGGAATTGCAAATATCATAATAGTTTTCCAGTGCAACTGATGAATGCTGAATTTTCATATTATACTGGATTAGTCATCTTCAAAATTAAATTTCCTTTCAATGCGGCGTTGCTTTTTATGAAAATCCCTTTGTTCCATCAAAGGAGTATGGATAATTTGGGGAGAAACACATCCAAGATTGGTAATTAATTGGTTCAGAGTTTTATTAAGTTCAAGCTGAACCATAGGACGAATTTTATCAGGAACTTTGAGTAAAATCTCAATTAAATTGAGATGGCGTTGAATAACCCGATACTCGGTGATTTCAGTTGACGCTTGTAAGACAGCTCTCCGTAAAAAATCGGGAAAGATGGGTATAATCTTGGCGCCGGAGCTTGAATGAAAGAAAAAGATATCATCGCAGCGACCTTCGATTTTTTCCAAAGCGGTAAAGACCGAACCGCAAGGGCAAGGAGTGCTCGATTCGACTAAAATGTCATTCAAGCGATAACGGATTATAGGCTGCGTTGTGCGGTGAAAGTCGGTAATCACCGGAATAAATCTGCGGCTTTGGTTATCAATATATTCCTTTTGAATGACAACTAAGTCTTCATTGAGATGAATGGTCCCGTGAGAACAGGTGACACCCAGAAAACCCTCAGTACACTGGTATATTTGATGGATGGTCTGGTTAAATTGCTCACTGATAAAAGATTGATCAAAGGGTTCCAAAACTTCGGCCATAGAAATCACCTTCGTGGGTTTAATTTTTAGCTCATTGGCTTTTACCGCCAGGGCCAAAATTCGAAGTACTGAAGGCGGGGCTGCCAAGATGGACGGTTGAAACTGATTAAGACGCTGGATTTGAAGAGGCATCGGTTCTAGTAAATCATAGAAGCGGAACTGTACTAAACGGGAGTTGACAGTCTGATAAAGGTTATTATTGGCCCGGAAAAAAAAGGCAACTTTCTGTCCGGCCCATAACGGATCCGGTAAAACTTTGGCCAAGATTGTCCCGGCCCATTTCAATCGTTCTTGTCGACTAACCAAAAACAGCCCCCGGTTCCCCGAAGTACCCGAAGATAATCCAACGGAAATTCCATTGATCTGGGGGGAGAAATCCCGGCTTTCCTCCGACATAAAGGCAATCTTAAAGGCATCATCGCTTCGAATACCCACTGTATTGAGAGAGTCGAAATTTTTCATCATGATATTTTTTTCAATCGATGGGAAATTGCGCCATTCATCAAGCTTTAGCCCTTGATAATACTGCCGATAAAAAGGGGAAAAAGATAGAATTTTTTGAAGGTGACGTTGAACATGGCGCTCTTGCCAAACTTCCAGATCATACCGAGTATGGAAGGAAGGGCGGTATTTTGTTTGGAGATAATGTGCAAGGACAATAGGTTTATCAATCATTTTCATGAGCCAAATCACTTACCTTCCTATAAAATTAAAGAGAAGCAATATTTTGATGACTTGGGATGATCGTTATTTCCGAGTAGTGTTGATGCAAGCGGTTGATTTTCTTTAGTGTACTCAAGTAATCACCCCAATGATGAGTTACCAACCGGGCTAAACCATTTGGAGGAGTGAATGTTTGATGGGATCGTTTCTGCCAACAAGCGTCAGATATTAAGAAATACCGTCCCCGTTTGGTTGTAAGAAATAAACCCAGTTGTCCCTGAGCATGGCCAGGTAAATCGACAAGTAACAAGGAGCCGTCACCAAGAATATCATAAGCGCAACAAAAAGGGGCATATTGCTCCGGCAATGATATGACAGGGTATTTTTCGATATCCCGGGAACGAGTTTCAAAATTCTCCGGAAGGAGGCCGGGGAGGAAGCCACTAGCGAGCGCAGCAATTCTTTTTTTTCGAATTAAGCTTTGATAGGCTGAGCGTTTATAGATGAATTGTGCTTGTGGGAAGTCCCGTAGCCCACCGATATGGTCAGGATGAAAATGGGAAATAATAATCTGCTTAATTTCCGAAGCAGCAATTCCCAGTTGATGGAGTTGAGCCACTGCGCTCTGGTCCGGATCGATCCTTACCGGAGTTATTTTTGCATAAGCTAGGTTTGGGAAGGTGCTTGTAAGCTGGTAAAAGCGATCCGAATAACCAGTGTCAAACAAGATATACCCAAATTGGAAGTGATGAATCAGTCCAAAAATGGCGGGAAATTCGATTTTTCGAAATGCTCCTCCCGTGATGGCAAACTTTTCATATTGAGTGCAGGATCCAGCTTGAAGCAGGTTAAGAGTGATGTTTATCATTGTTTTCCTTCCACCAATTTACAAATAATTCTAACCCTTCATCGATACTGATCTTGGGATTATATCCCAGTTCCCTTTGGGCCGCCGAGATATCCAGGGTTATAGTTTTGGAGAGCGTACCCACAGAGTAACAAGTAAACGGAGGTTCCTTCTTGGGTAAAAAGGTTTTATAGAGCGATTCCATAAAGAGTGCTCCCAGATAGGCGGAGGAAAAAGAAATGTTCCTTGTCCGTAAGGTTAATCCCAGTTTAGAAAAAAGCTTTTCAAGCAGGTTCTTGAAGGGAACCGGAGTGCCGTTACTGATGTTATATTTTTTACCTAAGGTGGCTGGAGGGGAATCAATCGCTAAAACGATTGACTCAACAACGTTTTCGACATAGGTTAAGTCCATCAGTACCCCACCATTGTCAATCATAGGGATTCCTGATTTTTGGTTGGCAATGATTAAACGGGGAAAGATGGTGGTATCTCCGGGACCGAAGAGGGCCCGGGGTCTGAGGGTGATGACCGGCAGCCCGGCGCAGAATGCATGATCAATACGTTCTTCCGCTAAATATTTAGTTTTAGCATAATCATTCACCATCCGATGGGGCAATGGATCGGATTCGGTCACATTGAGTTTATTTCGATATTCAAAATAAATAGAGGGTGAGGAGATATGAATCATTCGCCGTACTCCGTGAAACAGGCAACCGTTGATTACATTTTCAGTCCCGTTGACATTGATAGCGAAAAAATCCGGGAAACGACCCCAAGGAGTTGAGAGTGCCCCACAGTGAAAGACATAATCCATACCTGCAACGGCCTGGTTGATTTGACCGGAGTCCCGTAAATCAGCCCGGATGAATCGAAAGCCTTTTTGAACCAAATCCATCCCGATTGTTTCATTCCGGCTAAGGACTGTAACATCGTAATCGAGTTGTTGCAGGCGGTTTGCTAAATTACGGCCAAGGAATCCGGTTCCACCGGTTATGAGTGCTTTCATGGTTCACCATTCCATTCTATATCGAGCGTTGAAGCCTCTGCCAAGGATGATAGTTTATTTTTCCGGCTGATCCACCAAAGACTGACCGGAATCGTAAGTTGGTGAAAAAAAGGGATTGGGTCACGATGATCCCAGATGACATCCTTTGATGAGTGAAAGGTTTCCAACCAACGTTTCAAGATATTGGGGGCGGATAGTGAACGAATCCCCGAATAGAG
>JAEZKW010000252.1 GCA_023415375.1 Bacillota bacterium | reverse complement strand
AAGCAGATTGGTCCGCTGAAAGGGTCCCCGGTCTTGCTTGGCTTTGAGATAAAAAGAAAAACTCTTACGGGGTAGAGACAGTTCCCCCGGTAATATGCCGACTCCGTTAAAGCCCCGCCTTACACTTTCCCGCATTACCCGCCAGACATTTTTAAGATAATCCCACAGTCCTTCCCCTTCCTTTTCAATCACATAACACCACAAAGGTTCAGACTTTTGAGATACTTTTGCTAAAAT
The DNA here is from genome assembly GCA_023415375.1 of Bacillota bacterium. Taxonomy (GTDB): domain Bacteria; phylum Bacillota; class UBA4882; order UBA8346; family UBA8346; genus UBA8346. Next base: position 7,864 of record JAEZKW010000252.1, on the reverse strand, counting down.
CTCCTCCATTGTAGTGAGATCATAAATATCCCGCTGTACCAAACTGGTTCCCTCGGCCTTTAATGCACCACCGCCTATACTATAAACTCTCCATGTACCTAGGCTAACATTTTCTCCATTGAAAGCTTCGAATTCCATACCATTGGGATGAAGGGGCAACTCGATGTCGGGTTTCCAAATCAGCTCAACCGGATATGGCTTTAAAGCTTCGGTAATAGCCTGATCAGTTAAATGCCCTTTTCCGGTTGCCGCTAGACTGCCATATAAGGTTACCCGGAAATGGTGAGCTTTTGGTTGCTCTGCCAGGAAATTTTCTGCAGCCTTCCGGGGTCCCATGGTATGACTGGCTGACGGACCATAGCCAATCCTGTACAATTCGGTCAATGATTCCATTTGGGATAACCTCCCTTTCAATATCGTTATTTTTTAAACTTGGCGAGAGCGTCGGCAAATGTTGCTGCCAAGTTTTGAGTTTATTATCAAGTTATTTTTTTAATTTCGCCAATGCATCTGCTAATGCAGTATTAATCGACTCATTTCCTTTTTGATGCTGAATAAATTTCTGCACTTCCCGTTTATTAATACTGCCTTTTTCCCCTTCTCTGCGCTTGGTAAAGGCGGATAACTTTTCGCGGTAACCGCAACTGCAAGTGAACATCTTGCCTTCCCCTTCGCCGCGCATCTCCATCTTTTTGTGGCAGGTTGGGCATCTGGCATTTGAAGTTTGGGAAATTCCCTGACGATAACCACACTCCCGATCTTGGCAAACATACATCTCTCCCCGTTTACCTTTAACCTGAAGCAGAAATTTGCCACACTCCGGGCATTTGACTCTCGTTAAATTATCATGTTTATAAGTCTGAGTGTTGCTGTTCACATTGGTCACAAGCTTGGTAGCATAGTTCCGGATACCGCTAATAAATCTTTCCCGAAGGCCTTTTCCCTTACTGATCTCAGTCAACTGCTGTTCCCACTTGGCTGTGAGTTCGGCCGATCTAAGCTCATCCGGAACTAATCCAATCAGCTGAATCCCTTTGGAGGTAGGAAAAATTTCTTTGCCATTCCGCTCCATATAGAAAGAATTAAATAATTTATCAATAATCTCCGCCCGAGTAGCCGGTGTCCCGAGACCGCTGGTGTTCTCCATAGCTTCCCGCAGCTCCCGATTGTCAATGGTTTTACCGGGGTGTTCCATGGCTGACAGTAAGGTGGCTTCTGTATACCTAGCAGGGGGCTTGGTTTTACCGGCCATCAATTTTACGGTGCCGGCTTTCAGGATGTCTCCTTTATTGACAGCCGGGAGAGATTGAGTTGCTTCTTCATCATCCCCCTCGTCATCGATATTGCCAAGTCCGGCATAGATGACCTGCCATCCTTTGGATTTAACGATTTTCCCTTTAGCGGAGAAAATTTCTCCTTTGACCTCTAGCTTAACTATGGTTTGTTCATACTCGAAAGGGGGCGACAACACGGCAATAAACCGTTTCACAATCAAATCATAAATTTTTTGTTCGTCTGAACTAAGCTTCGATAAATAAACCGGTTCTTCAGTGGGAATAATTGCGTGATGGTCGGTGACTTTCGAGTTATCCACCAATCTTTTGGTAACTACGATTTTGTTTTTTAGGATATTACGCGCCATTTCAGCATAAGGTCCGGTCGTAATACTCTTTAAACGTTCCGGTAAGGTAATTACTATATCTTCGCTAATATACCGGGAATCGGTTCGCGGGTAAGATACTAATTTATAATTTTCGTAAAGTTGTTGCATGATGGAGGAGGTCATTTTTGCCGAAAAGCCATATTTCCGATTCGCATCCCGTTGTAATTCAGTAAGATCATAGGCGAGCGGCGGATAATCCTTTTTAGCTTCCTTTTTGACGTCAATAATTGTGCCGTTTTGTCCGGCAACTTTATTTACTATCTCATCAGCTTGATGTTTTTCAAATATTCGAGTTTGGCCACTCACCTTATCCTGCCACTGTAAAGTAAAACCACTGGTTGTTAGGTTGACCGTCCAGTAGTCCTTAGGAACAAATCGTTTAATCTCTTCTTCCCGTTCTACTACCAGTGCTAGTGTTGGAGTTTGAACTCGCCCTGCTGAAAGTTGGGCATTATATTTACAGGTAAGAGCCCGAGTCACATTGAGTCCAACCAGCCAATCCGCCTCTGCCCGACATTCGGCTGCAGCATAAAGCCGTTCATAGTCTTTGCCCGGTCGTAAATGGGCAAAACCTTCCTTGATGGCCCGTTCGGTTTGGGAAGAAATCCATAAACGCTTAATAGGCTTTCGAAAGCCAACTTTTTCAATAATCCAGCGCGCGACTAATTCACCTTCGCGTCCAGCATCTGTAGCGATGATCAGTTCATCAATTTCCGGCAGTTTCATTAAATTTTTAACAATCCCGAACTGTTTGGCAGTTTCCCGGATCACCACCAGCTCCATTCGTGGCGGCAGCATCGGTAAATCTTCCATTTTCCAAGTTTCATATTTTTTATCATATACTTCGGGATCGGCTAAAGTGACTAAATGGCCTAGCGCCCAGGAAACAATATACTGAGAGCCTATAAAACAACCATTAGCCTTTTGATTGCACCCAAGGACTTTTGCCAATTCCCGGCCTACCGATGGCTTTTCTGCCAGTACTAAACTTTTTCCCATATATAAACCCCGGTTCCAAATAAAAATTTTTATTACCATTGTTTCTATAATTAAGCGATGATATCCTGCCAAAACATAAAGTCTTAACTGAGTGTCTGGCAAATCGGGGGAAGATCAACAAACCACCCCTCCGTTTCGCGAGACCCCCTTCTGAAAACATTGACATTACAGTAATTATGGCTTAGGATGGGCAGATAGGCTCATTAAGTCGCCATTGGAGGGGCAGGAGGCAATGTCGTCAGGTTATGTTGCCAATAATTGCTATAAAAAGAGAAATTATCGATAGAGATATACAATATATAAACGTTTGTTCATTCATTGACGCGATATATTGTATATCTCATTGATTTTGAAGTACTTTTGGGACAGCCACGATTAACCCGCGGATTGATAACGAAGCATTTCGTATACATTTTCCATTTTATGTTAGCTTAACCTGATTGAAATTGGGGCAGGAGGGCATAAAGATACAAAAGCAAGAGGTAAAACTTTACCCAGCCACTGGGTCAACATACGCAATCGTCGCGCAGGCATACTGAGTCGTTGTGTAAACATACTTAACCGTTACGTAGAAAGTATTTGAGTCATTTCTGTTCTTTGATAACAAATGAATCCGTCATGGTAACCAATTCTTCCGCTAAATTATTCAACTTTTCCGCTAAGTCCTTCACTTGATCGGCAATAGCCATTTGTTCCTCGGTGGAAGCCAATATTTCCTGGCTTGAAGCTGCAGTTTGTTCTGAAACTGCACTAATGGTCATTATCGAACTAATCGTCCTTTCCTTATAACTGTTAACCCTTTTGATGATATCAATCATCTCGATGCTTCGCTCAATAACTCCATCCATTGCGGCGATGATTCCATCGAATGAGTCACGGACTGAAAAAACCGCATTCATTTGTTCCGCGACAATTTGATGAGCCTGCCCCGAAGTCTGGGCCGAAATCAACGTCTGTTCTTGAATCGTCTTGATAATGTCATTGATGGTCTTGGCACTATCCCGCGACTGGTTGGCAAGTTTGCCAATTTCATCAGCAACGACGGCAAAACCTCTTCCGGCATCTCCGGCTCTGGCTGCTTCAATGGACGCATTTAACGCTAATAAGTTGGTTTGTTCAGTGATCCCGGCAATCACTTCGGTGACTTCCCGGATCTTTCCCATACTTATATTCAGATCATTGATATTTTGACTGATAACTTCGGTAATATCATCGGTTTCCTGCGCCTTTTGGATCAAAAGTTGAATAGCCCCTTTTGATTTTAAGCTCAATTCTTTGGTGGAACCGGTGATTGCTTCTACTTCATTGGCTTTGACAACAACCGAATCGATTTCTTGCGCTAAATTATTCATCTGATTGGAGGTTTTTTCGGATTCGACGGTTTGATCCGCGGTTCCTTGGCTGATCTGTTGCATAGCGATGGCGACAGATTCTGAAGTTTGAGCCGATTGGGCCGAGCCGTCTTTTAAATTCACGCTTTGTTCCAGGATAACCTGGATGGCATGTTTGGTATTGGTAATCAAAGTACCTAAGCTCATAACCATTTGATTAAAGTTCAGCGCCAATTCGCCGATTTCATTTTTGGACTTTACTTGAATGCTGGTGTTCAAGTCGCCTTTGCTGATTTTTCGGGTGGCATCGCGCAGTTCGATAATGGGTTTGGTAATCCTTCGCGCCAGATAAATACCGACAAATATGGCCAGGGAAAAACTGAAAATCATAATGAACAAGGATACAATCATCGCCGTAATAACCGGTTTATAAGCCTCTGAGAACGGTAACTCAACCAAAACCGCCCAATCCGGCTGACCCAGCGGCACAAAAGCAGTCATCACCAGGTTGCCGTTAATACCCTTAGCAACCTCAGATTTGCTTCCCGCGAGTAAGTCTTCACTATGGATGAATTCATCAACCTTCTTCAAACCCCTCAAATTTTCCCCCTTCAAGACCCGGTCCACATCACCCAAAGCGATGAGCCCACCCTTCCGGTCGACTACATAGGACAAACCTTTTTTGCCTATTTTCATGGACCCGACTAAATCCCACATAAATTTGAGGTTTACTTCGGCGACTATGGTCCCTCGAAACTCACGCAAAACGTTTTGGATAGGAACAGCCATTAACACTAAAGGTTCAAAAGTAACTTGATCGATTGATACTGCGCCGATATACGTATTCCCCGTTTTGACCCGGGCGATGAGTTCTTTCTTGGTTTCCGGGTTTAACTGCGATAATTCCAAATTGGAGGAACGAGAGAGTTTGAATAAATCGTCTCCTTCGGTATTCAACAGCACTAGATGGCGAAAGGCGGGTTCCATACCCAGGATCCGGCCTAAAACGATATTCCGTCTTTCGGCAGATGACGTTTCAAGCTCGCCGATACGGGCTGCCGCAGCTAATATGCTGGATTTTTCCTGAATAAAGCTCTTAACTGTATTGGCAGCATCTTTGGCAATGAATTGTTGTTGCCCGGCAATGATTTCTTGGTTATTCCGGAAATTGCTGTACATGTTTAAACCACTGGTAATTAACAGCACAATGGCGCTTAATCCTAAAAAAGCAAGGGATAAAGTATATGTTAAACTTCGTAAACGCATTATTTTCTCTTCCCAGAGTTTCAGCAGTTTACCGATATAATGCTTCGTCTCGTTGATGCGCTTGATGGTAGAACCTTCTTTACCGGCAGATTTGAGTCGATCCAGCATAAATTCCCCTTCTTTCTTTCAAGAAATATTTCTGGAAAACAGTTAAAATCATTAATTTATCAAAGATTGCAGGCTATTGAAAGCGCTTGGCCCGGATTCAACATAATAAAGGTTTCATCGTTATATAAATTGGAATAAATCATTGCAATAGAAAATGATGTTCTTTGCAATAAAAAACCCAAAAACTCTTCATCATTGGTTCTTTTTAGGAGAAAAATATTACCATCGCCCCAGTAAACCATACAGTAACCAGCGGAGCAAATTGGTGTCCCATCAGAATCCAACCAGTCGGAGGTTGTTTCTCATTTCTGGGGTTTAACGGTATCATCAAAGGGACTCATTCACAAAAATAATGTTCAAGAGGTGTAATCTAAAATAAAGCTTATCATTTACTAGGCGATCACACCTCTTTGAAAGAATTGTCGAATTATCCTTTTCTTTTAACGAATAATCTCATTGGCTTGGCTTAACAAATTGTCGCTTATCTTCAACCCCAGTTTTTGAGCAAGTTTATAATTGATCTGCAAGAAAATCTCGGAAGAGATGACTGGAGTGGTAGCGGTTTTTCCTCCTTTAAGAATTTTGTCGGCTACCACGGCTCCCTGTTTTCCGGTTGCAGGAGGATCGATATTTACGCCGAAAATTGTGCCATAATCACCGTTGGTAATTAACGCGCCGCCAATCGGTATTTTCCTCTCCGCTGCAAAATTGCTCATTACAGCAAAGGCATCAGGGGTAACAGCCAGCGGTTCCGCTAAAAAGAAGATGGCGTCAAATCCAATGTCTGCCGATTTGGCGCACTCTTGTAAACCGGCGTCGACTTCAGCCGCATTGGCCGCCGGAAATTCAATTAATTTGATTCCCGCTGCCTCGGCGGCAGGATATAATACATCTAGCTGTGATTTAATCGGAGCCCCTTTCTGATAAGGTACCCACCAGCGCTTTGCTTCCGGCAATAATTCCCGCATGATCTCAAAACGCTTGATTGCGATATCCGGACCGGGGTAGCGAACGCCGGTCATATTCCCACCGGGTTCACGAACACTATTGACGATATTGTTATTCTCAATATTAGAAAATACAAAAACCACAGGAATCTTAGTCCCTGAGGTTATTTTTTTAGCCTCCATGGCTGCCTCGGTAGGATATAGAAAAATCAAATCCACTTTCTCATCAACAAATTTTTTAAGAGCTTTTCGATAACCAGCCATGTCAAAGTTGATTTTTTGTTCATCATAAACAATATTTTTGCCTTCTTCATAACCCAATTCAGTCATTTTAGCCTTAAAATTATCGCCAACGGCGGCTATATAATCCAGACCCGCTAAAACACCGACCCGGTAGACCTTCTGGCCGCCGCAGCCGCTAAAAACCAGACCGATTGCAATAAACAAAGCAGAAATGATTAAGTACCTTCTGAATTGAAGTTGTTTCCCGGAATTCCTTTTCACCTGCGCTGTTTTAAACATTTTTGCCTCCTTGTATTTTCTTAAAAGATCTTTATTGAAAGATTATTAACTTTTAAAACACCAACCATTGATAAACAATTAAATGTTTAAAAATTCTACATATATAATTAATCGTCATTTTTTTTGATAACTTAATATTTTTCGTTGGTTGGTCTAATTTTTAATTTTTATCTTTGATCCCAAACCGGATTCTCCCTAAAAGAATGACCCAGCTGCTTAAGCCAGGTCATTGTTGTTACCATTGAAGCGTTGCATTTTCTCAAGATACATTGGATAAAACCTGGATGTTTATTTTTTTTTTAGAATGCCCAAGTGTATTTGACCATATCGTTGTACTTCACCCACTCCTGAGCCGCACCGTCAAAAATTTTCACGTTCTCATAACCCAAGATCTGGGTCAAAACAAACCACCAGGAGCTAGCATAACCGCCTACGCCGCAATAAATGATAATTTCTTTATCTTGATTTTTACCTACTCCGTAAAACATTTCTTTGAGTGCGTCCAGTTGAGCATAGGTTCCATCATGATAACATATCCGGGGCGCCGGCAAAGATTTCCCATCGATCACTCCGGAGGCCATTTCTTTCAATACCGAGGCCGCTTTATAGGTCCCGTCCGCATTCCAGATCCAGGGGGTCGGTAAAGAACGGGCCGTCGGGATATGCCCCGCTTTATTGGCATAAACTTCAACAGTCACTCCAAAGTATACATCTGCGTCTCTGGCATCGATAAGAATCGATTTTCCAAGGTGCCGTTCAACATAATCAACGGAAACAAACATATCTTTGTTGATTTTTCCTTGATAGGCCACAGGGTTTACATTGGGAACCTCCATGGTGGTCGCCCTATTTTCCGACACCCATTTTGTATATCCTCCATCGAGGATGGCTACATTTCTAAGCCCAGCGTAAATCAGTGTATCGGCAACCCTGGTTGCGTTAGCAAGAGGATAGGGAGGTGTTGCTACGGATGTAACAATAACGACTGTAGAATCTTTCGTAATGCCGCAGGATCCGATGGTATTGAA
>JAEZKW010000182.1 GCA_023415375.1 Bacillota bacterium | reverse complement strand
AAAAAAACGAATGAATAAATTTGTGAAAAATTTGTAAATTAATTAGAGGAATTATTGAATTCTTGGTGAATATTTCCATTGATAGGGGAGGGGAAAATTCATGATAAAATATCATGACGTCATTCGTAAACTGACTTCAAAAGTTGAAAATGATTCCGAATCTCGTAAACAACTTCCGGTGGGCGTAGACATTTTACTTGATCGAATTAAAGAAAAAGGATTTGTGGTCCATGTGCAGGAATTAGCATTCGATAATATTGACATTCAACTGATGAATCAAGAGGATTGTCAAAGACGGGGATTAAGTTTTGAACATTCGGTAGAATGAGAGCACCTTCAGGTGCTTTTTTTATGGTTATTTTAAACAAAAGATCAATCACTGCGACATACATACAAAAACTCATTAATCCTATTAGTTTTGTAAACCCAAAATCCAGTCCACCCAACTTAATACCGTCTGTGCTCTTCGCCCTATCGTGTTATGGCTATCTGCACTGACTCCATAAATATAACTACTTTGCATAATATCACAGATTTCTTGTTTATCAGGAATATTGCTCAATTCAAAATATCGCTCCATGACCCTATAAAACACTTCATGTTCAAGAATGCATTTAACAAGAGATAAGTATTTATTTTTATAATCAAAACTCATGATTCGTCGTCCCAGATCGGTTAATGAATAAAATATTTCACCTTGTTCCCGATGTTGCACGCGTGCGCGACTTACAAGCCCCAAATAAATTGCCGCATTAGTATAATAATCTGTCTGTCGAACATCGAACTGATAGTTTTGAGTTATAAAATCTTTGGTCAAATCATTTTCGTAAAGTAATCCCAATAAATCAATTACACGCTCAAATCTATTCGCCTGGGGAAACGGTATTGGCGGCTCTTCTTTGATTTTAGAATTATGAAATACAGATATTATATCCCCCAACTCGATTTTGTCTGGAGCTATAGAATATTTTTTTTGCTTAATCAAACGGATGGAGTTGTAATCATCTTTTCGGTCAAAACAAAATATAAAAAACGAAAAGCAATCATTTGAATAAGTCATAAAAACTGGAATAATCGTTTTTCTTAATTTCCCTTCCCATAAACGATATGGGTAATAAAGCTGACGAATTAAAAAATCCTCAATGGTATAGTTCTTGGCTTCAACAATAATATAACTATTCTCACTTTCATAGCCGCCATCGATTTCACATTGGGAATTATCGACTCTAATAGGCTCTAATTGCTTGGTTTCAACATTTCTAACGTTGAAATCAAATTTACTACTGGACATTCTGCCAGATACAGTCAAGAATGTTCGTTCACCAGCTATGTCATCCATTATTCCGGCCAGGTAAGCATAATGCAATGCAAGGCTTTCGGAATATAAATTATTGTACTTAATACTCTCAATAAAACTTGGGGGGGTTATAATGCCAGTCTCAATGTCATCGTAACGAACCGACAAATAGGATTCGAATTTCCCAATGACATATTTTGAGCGTGATACTGGAAGGATGGTGAGTTGGTTCTCTTTGAAGATTTGGGGGAGGTTAATGAAGTGATCGAACTTAGCCATTAAGCGGGCTTCCCGGACTGTATTTATAGTGTTGGCTTCAATCTCGAACCTGCCGGAATGATCAATGCCTTCTAATATACTACACTTATCGAATAATTCTTGCCAAGCCTTATCATTTTTTGTTAGAACAGTCATAATTCATTACCAGAACCTCATCAATTTTTCCGCGTCCAGTGGCAACAGAGTTGATGTTTCGGCTAGCGGCCACTTTTACTACATAAAAATCCTTATATAAATCCAAAATAAAATCTGTTGCGGAATTACTTAACAAGACAAAGCAACCCTTGTCAGATAAATTTTTATAGACATCCCGCAATCGTTTCTGTTCACTCTTACCAAAACCGTTTAAATCATATCCCGTAAATGATGATGTATCCGAAATAGGGTCGTAAGGGGGGTCGAAATAGACAAAATCCCCTTTCTTGGCATCTTTTACCGATTGTTCAAAATCTATATTCATAATGTGAATATTCTTAGTGGATATGTAATTATGCACCGCTCTTAACACAATTTCATCAACGATTTTAGGATTATTATAACTTCCAAAAGGAACATTAAACTGACCAGCGCTATTAACTCGAAACAACCCATTGAAACATGTTTTATTTAGGTAAATAATTCGAGAAGCCCTTTGTACTGGATTAAGATTTTTAAAATTGGGATCCCGATCTAAATCTCGAATTGCATAATAATACTCTTTTTCATTTTTATGCTGCCTAAGATTTTGAATCAGTTCATCAATTGAATCTCTAATAACTTCATAGCAGTTGATTAATTCTGTATTACTATCATTAATAATCCCAACTGCCGGTTGAATATCAAACAAAACAGCTCCGGCACCAATAAATGGCTCATAATATATACCGTATTTTTGGGGAATATATTTGCGGATTGCTGGTAAAAGCTGTCGTTTTCCCCCGGCCCATTTTAAAAAAGGCTGTAGTAGTTTGTTCTTTTTCAATAACATTCACCTTTAGAATTATTAATATAAATAATCTATCACGAACGCATGTTCTTGTCTAGGCCTATAATAGTAATTCTATAAATGCCTATAAATCTCCTTTGGTTGCTTAAATACCTAATCAACGCCTAATATTATCCTTTTATTTCTCAAAATCTTCTACTATCTCAAAATATACAACCGGGCTCAGAGGAGTTCGGTCAAAGTGGCTAAAAAAGCTTAGCCAAGATTGGATCAAATTCGTTATTTCAAACCATTGTAAGGCTTTTATCCTTGAAACGTATTCCGATGTGATTATCAAAATCTTTCCGTTGAGACGTCTCATTCGTTATAACGGAAATAACCTGAATGCTATGGAAGAAGTGTTGAAGGTGGTCGGGTGGAAATGATTCCCAATTCCCCATTTTTTTCCACAATTTAGCTGACATTTATTAAGCCCCTCGCCAATAAAGCTAGTATATCGGTCCTTACTTATCATTTGCTGCTAACTTATAAAGGAGTTGTCCCATTTGACCAAATCCCGTGGTTTTATTGGCAAGGTTCTTTTTTTGGCATTGCTTATGGTTTTATCGATGGTTTTGCTCTCTTGCAATCATTCTGTTAATAATCCATCACCGGTAAATATCCAAGATTTGGCGAAGAAAGCGGTCCAATCCTACCGGGCCAAGGGGATTGATTTTCATCGAAATCTCATTGACTATCAACCGTTAGGAAGCTTTTTACATTTTGAAGACACCGCCGGTTTTGATCAAACATTGTTAAAAAGAGATTTGGTAGGGGTTCCTTTAGTCAGATATGATGGCGGTTTTTATTATAACCCGGTGACGGTAGCTCAGTATGCGCTCTTCCAATACGGTAAATTTCTACGAAAGCAAGCTTCGTTGGATGATTTTAAGGTTGTAGCCGATAAATTGTTGGATTTACAGGAATCAGACGGTTCATTTCGCTATTCCTTCGCATGGTATTATTATCTTACAGGTAGAAAATTTAAAACCGGGTGGGTCTCAGCGATGGCCCAGGGCCAAGCCTTAAGTGTGTTAGCCAGGGCTTATGCTTTGACTAAAAATAGCCGTTATTGGGAGGCTGGTAATAAGGCATTTAATTTTTTATTGACTCCCGTGGCAGCTGGCGGAGTCATGGACACTCTGGGGGATCTAAATCCAAATTGGAAACATTATGTTATTTTTGAGCAGTATCCGGTAAAACCGGCTTCATATACCTTAAACGGTTTTATGTTCACGCTCTTGGGATGTTATGACTGGTGGCAACTGGATCCGGGCGCATCGGATGGTAGTTGTAAAATGGCGTTGGCGGCCTTTACGGCAGGTATTAAGACCTTGGATTTAATAATAAAATATTATGATATTGGGGGATTTGCCTCGTATGACCTGGGTTATATTATTTATCAGGCTAAACCCAATTTGGACCCCTTTTATTTTGCAGTAGACATTTATTTATTACATGCTCTTTATTCTATAACTGGAAATGAAACTTTACGGAAATATGAACTACTTTGGTCATCCTATGTGAACTAGTAGAGCGTTTCTTAGTCACTATCGAATGTTTTTATTTACGAAATGTTCTACAAATCAACTCCGGAGATTAAAACCATAATTAAATAGCTTAATAGAGTCGTTATAAATAGTTGGAGTTTTCAAGACAATATTAATTAAAGTCTTTCCTTGATATGAGGCTGCCGAAACCAAACATCCGCCCGCGGTTACTGTATAACCAGTTTTAACGCCAATCGCATAGGGGTAACGCCAAAGGAGTTTATTGTGGTTTTCTAACTGTCTGATTTCTCCCGGTTTAGCCCCGGGAATCTCCTTTACTTTTGTCCCGACAATAGCTGAAAAGTTCGGATTTTTTAGAGCATAACGGGTCAAAATTGCCATGTCATAAGCCGTGGTATAGTGTCCTATGTCTGGAAGACCGCTAGCATTTTTAAAACAAGTATTTTTCATCCCCAGAAGTTTTGCTTTTTGATTCATCAATTGTGTAAAGTTGGCTTCAGTACCGGATACCGCTTCCGCCAAGGCAGTGGCGGCATCGTTACCCGATTTCAACATTAACCCGTAAAGTAATTCCCGGACGGTCCTTCTTTCATAATTTCGTAATTCCATTGAGGTTCCTTCTTTAGAAGCAGCATCCGGACGAACAGTGACGATAGTATTCAAATTTAATTTTTCCAAAACCAGGATCGCTGTCATAATTTTGGTGGTACTGGCTGGGGCCATAATCGCTAGTGAACTTTTGGAGTAAAGGACTGTCCCGCTATTTAAGTCGACTAAAATGGCCGATCTGGCATTAATAGATGGTTTATTGGTATACTGGGCAAAAATAAGTTTCGGAATAAGCAGGAGAATCAAAGCAATCGTTATGAATTCAAGTCTTTTCATTGTTCATTTCCCTATATGGTAATTTTTTTAATAAACCCCAAAAATAGTCGATATATAAATATATTCTTGGTTTCAACAAGAACAATTTAAATTCCTTTGAAAACTTTTGGTAATTTCACCCAAAATAAGTAAAGAACAATAATCCTTACAGACTTGCTTTCAATAATGTCCAAAGATTCTCAGATATAGAGGCCAAACAAAAAATCATTCACAGTATCATGAACACAGCATATATTGGATATGCTATTTAGAAAAGATTAAAAATGATATAAATCAAGTTATCTTAAAGAACGTTGTTACGTATTAGCATATAGTATGAGTGAATAGAATATGCAAGGTTTTTTACAATTTAATGAGTTTTTTTACAAAAACCCAATCCACCTGCAGGAGAATAGGAAGCCGGGGAAGAATGAAGAAAAAAACAGAAGCAACATTTTGTTGGAGGGATTATTGAATGGCAGAAGCAAGTGTCTCATTAAAAATATTAATGGAGACTCATTTTGATTGGGATGAACCTCTAAAATATGTCCATGATTACCGGGCCGATATCATGGTGAATGGAGATAAATTCCCGAATGCTGTAAAGATTGGACATATTAGTGGAAGCTATATTGCAGTTGATTTATGGGTTGCCCACCCGGTTGGTACGCTCTTTGAGGTTTTTGATTCCCATAGTCAGTCCTTATCCGAGCTTTATAAAGTAGTTATCGATGAGAATCAAGAGCTTAAAGCCAGTATCATTGAAGAGATAAGTTACCGGAATATTCTATTTATTGACGATGTGGGTCTAGAGGACGCCAATTATGAGAAAGAAACTGAAATCCTTGCTAAAGGTCTTGTTTATTTCATCCGAACCTTGGGGCGGGAGGTTGATGCTGTGATCTATGAACCTGTATTGAATACTAAAAATCAGAAAATTAGTGATGTCCTTAAAGAATTGGGATTTAAACGGATTACGGATTCTCATTATTTGTTCTTTAACCGGCACTTGGCTTTATCCTTACCGGATGGCTCACAATTTTAATATTGCTACCCGGATTTAGATTTTCTTAAAATTTTTGGTTAACTTTTGGGTCAAAAGAACAAGTAAAACGGGGGAAAGATTATACAGTCCTCCGTTTTTTTATATGTTTCATAAAGGTTTCTTGCTGTTTATTCCAACCGAAGTCTTAATTCAATTGGTTCTTTCACAGACTAAAAAAGGGATTCTTATTAAGGCCAGTACAAAAAAAATGAGGGCTATCATCCATACTCTTCGGGCGCAAAGGTCTTCGAAAGCCCAACAATCAGAAGGAATCGACGCAGAGACCATTTAATGCACCTCCTAAATTCTTTACAAATCGAACATTTGTTTTATTGAATGTTCTATGATATAATAATATCGAACATAGGTTCGTAGTTGTGAAATAAAAAGTTAGTTATAAATGCGAATCCTGATTCATAGTATGAATTAAGGACATGCAGACGATACTGTATGTATTGACAATATATTTCAATCGGAGGTTATATCCATGTATATCGTAGGATTGAATAGTCAACAAAGGTTTTATTTTATCAGCAGATTGGAACAACGTAAGGAACTTGAAGAAAAAGGTTTTTTAGTTTTAAATACCACTTATGAGAGAATTACTGCGGCCGCGAGTGCTGTCAGAGAGTTGAATAGTAAAGTAGAGCGGGAGAGTAGAGGAACCTTACTGGGAAAAGTAGGATAATTATATAATCATAACCACTTTTGATATTATTGCCGCTCTACTTAAACTACAATAAAACATTCTGAATGATCTGATTTGGCCGATTTTCTTATTTTTGAGAGGATTGGCCATATTATTATTCTTGAACTGATGTCGATTTAATCTTGGAAGATAAAAACAATTTTTTGAGACAAGCTCTTCCGAACCGACAACTTTTAGATTATCCAATAGTATTTGTTTTTCTTTAGGCTTTAAATCTCCCGATAGATGAACGGAATAAACAAAACGGGTTTTACCCGTGTCGCTGCGCACCACATTTACTTTAGTAACTACTTCAGTCGTTACATTACTATAATTTTTATAACCGTTCTCTAACCAATTCTCCCATTTCTTTCGTTCCAACCTTTATCATGCCTTCGGCCATAAGATCGGCTGTCCGGTAATTCTCATAAAGTACTTTTTGGACGGCCTTCTCAATGACTTCCGCCGGTTCTTCCAACTTGAAAGAGTAACGCAACATCATGGCGGCACTTAAGATGGTGGCCAACGGGTTCGCAATATTCTTACCGGCAATGTCGGGTGCTGAACCGTGTGAAGGCTCATACAGAGCCGTTTTTCCGCCTAAACTAGCGGAAGGCAACATTCCTAAAGAACCTGTAAGCATGGCGGCTTGATCGGTAAGGATATCTCCAAACATATTTTCAGTAACGATGACATCGAATTGGCCTGGATAACGTACCAATTGCATGGCGCAATTATCGACATACATGTGGGAAAGCTCCACATCAGGATAGTCTTGGCTTATTTTTACCATCGTTTCACGCCACAATCTTGAACTTTCCAGTACATTTGCTTTGTCAACTGAGGTGAGGCGCTTCTTACGTCCACGAGCTGCTTCAAAAGCTAAACGGCCAATCCTTTCAATCTCGTGGGTGTTATATACGAGAGTATCGATAGCCTGTTCCGTACCGTCAGTAAGAACTTCCCGTTTCTTCGGGCCAAAGTAAAGGCCTCCGGTTAATTCCCTAAAGACAACAATGTCAACACCTTGAATGATTTCCGGCTTTAGCGTCGAGGATCCGATTAAGGAATCAAAAACTTTTACTGGGCGTAAGTTGGCGAAGAGCCCCAATTCTTTTCGAAGAGGAAGAAGAGCTGCCCGTTCCGGGCGTAGTTCCGGTGGTAATTGGTCCATTTTTGGGCTGCCGACGGCTCCGAGAAGAACTGTATCCGATTGATGGCAAATTTCAAGCGTTTCAGGAGGTAGTGGATGACCGTATTTATCGTAGGCATCCTCACTGATTAAAGCTTCCCGAAATTCAAAGTGGATATTGAATTTTACTCCAATTTTTTTTAAAGTTGCAACGGCTTCGGGAACAATTTCCCGGCCGATTCCGTCTCCGGCTAATACGGCAATTTTGTACATGATAACCTCCGGTTTTTTAAAATACTTGGAATTTAGGAGTCAGGACCCAGAAGTTAGAATAATAGCTTCGGCTCCGAACAATACTTAAGCGTTTTTAATTTCGCGTAAATTGGTGCTTTTCGTGGTTAATAACTCGTATCAAGATTTTTCCACACAGAACGTAGGGGACTGAGTTCACAGAGATCACAGAGTAAAAACCAAAGTAAATATAATTTACTCACGATTTTCTCTGTGTACTCTGAGTCTCTGGGGCTAATTTTTTACATTCTTTTTCACATATTCAATCAATCCGCCTGCGGCAATAAGTTCTTGCATAAACGGTGGAAATTTAGCGGCTTGAAATACTTTTCCGTTGGTGAGATCGGTAATTTCACCGGTATTCAAATCAATTGTCACACTATCTCCTTCGGCAATCGCTTCACTAGCTTCAGGAGATTCTAAAATCGGCAGGCCGATGTTAATGGCATTGCGGTAAAAAATTCGGGCGAAAGAAGCCGCTATAACGCAGGTGACTCCGGCTGCCTTGATGGCAATGGGAGCATGCTCTCTAGAACTGCCGCATCCGAAGTTTTTTCCGGCCACAATGATATCTCCGGTATTAACTTTTGAAACAAAACCCGGATCAGCATCTTCCATACAATGGGCCGCCAGTTCCTTAGGGTCACTGGTATTTAAATAACGGGCAGGGATAATTAAGTCGGTATCGACATCATTCCCAAAGCGCCAAACTTTCCCTTGAATTTGATTCATTTTACTCCTACCTCCTCTGGTCCGGCAATTTTACCGGCGATTGCCGATGCTGCAGCTACCGCTGGACCGGCTAAATAGACTTCGCTTTCGGGATGTCCCATCCGGCCGATAAAGTTTCGATTGGTGGTGGCAATAGCCCTTTCACCTTTGGCTAAAATCCCCATATGGCCACCTAGGCAAGGCCCGCAGGTGGGGGTGGAAATAGCAGCTCCGGCATCCATGAAAATATCAAACAATCCTTCATGCATTGCTTGGCGCCAGATAGCTTGAGTCCCCGGGATTACAATTAAACGGACATTAGGATTTACTTTTTTTCCTTTTAATACCGTTGCAGCTTCCCTTAAGTCTTCGATCCGGCCATTGGTGCACGAGCCGATAATCGACTGATCAATGTTAATATTATCGCACTGTGATAGGGGTTTACTATTCTCCGGTAAATGAGGGAAGGCTATTTGCGGTTCCAATTCGGATATACCCCATTCATAGGTTCTAGCATATTTAGCATCCGGATCGCTGCTATAAACAGTATATTTACGGCTTGAACGTCCTTTCACATATTCAATCGTTTTGTCGTCGACAGCGAAGATACCATTCTTGCCACCGGCTTCGATTGCCATATTGGCCATAGTAAAACGGCCCTCCATTGAAAGAGCGGTAATCGCCTCACCGGTGAATTCCATTGCTTGGTACAAAGCTCCGTCAACTCCGATTTGACCAATTGTGAAAAGAATTAAATCTTTCCCTCCAACCCATTTTGGGAGTTTTCCTGTGAAGATAAAACGGATACTTTCGGGAACCTTTAACCAGGCTTTACCTGTCGCCATTCCGGCTGCCATATCGGTACTGCCCACTCCAGTTGAAAACGCTCCTAATGCGCCGTAAGTACAAGTATGAGAGTCAGCGCCGATAACCAGATCACCGGGAAGCACCAAGCCGATCTCCGGCAAAAGGCAGTGCTCTATACCCATTGTTCCAACTTCGAAATAGTTAGTGATTCCGTAATGGTGCGCAAAATCCCGCATCATTTTTGCTTGTTCAGCTGATTTGATATCTTTGTTTGGTGTGAAATGATCCGGAACCAAAGCTATTTTATCGCGGTCAAATACCTTATTTACTCCAATTTTATTGAATTCCTTAAAAGCTACCGGCGCCGTGATATCATTTCCTAATACCAAATCCAAAGATACATCAATTAATTCCCCTGGTGAAACATGGGGTTTCCCGGCGTGAGCGGCCAGGATTTTTTCAGTAATGGTCATACTCATGGTTATCATCCTTTCATTATTATAAATTCCGGAACTTAGATGCCAGGAGCCAGCATATTATTGCAACCAGCTGGTGGCGGAAAGCTGCTGAAAATCGATTTTTTAGCCATTATTTTTCCAAAAAGCCATCAGTGAATAGCCAGCCAACAACCAATAGCTAAAAGCCAAATTATGGCTTTGTCCCCACAGCTAAAAACATGGGGATTTCAATTGTCTCTCCAGCACTATTTGAGGTCCGGCAGTTACAATCGAAATCACCGATTTCAATATCAATAAGGCCGGCTTTTTCATACCATAATTTGATTTCATGCTTTTCGAAGCCAAGCCACAAATCAAACTTTTCTTGCTTAACCCATTGATGATTATGCTGATTGACATCAGTAAGAATTATTCGTCCACCGGATTTTAGGGTTCGCACCATTTCCTTGATTGCTATAGCCGGTTCTAATAAATGATGGAGCAAGAGGTTGGCATATACCATATCTTGACTAGTATCGTCCAAAGGCAAGTCATGAGCGTCACCGACCAGGAACTCAATATTATTGAACCCGGCCTTCATAATATCATTGGCAGCAACTTCTAGCATAGCGGTTGAGGAATCAATGGCTACAACTTTACCCGCGTATTTGGCCAGGCCCTTGGCCAAATAACCGGTTCCTGTACCAATATCCGCGACCTGGGAACCGGCCCCAGGGGTAAAACGGGATATCACTTTATCACGAAGAGCATTACCATAACAATCTTTTCGTAATTCATCATAAACCGGGGCGACTTGATCAAAGTAGGCGTTATTTTCTTCCTCTATCGAAGTATACGAGCGTGAATTGCCAGACTCGATCCAGTTTAACAGGGCGCTGCGGGAAAACCGCCATTCACGTCCGACTTTCCTGGCTGGAATGTCTTCTTCTCTTAATAATTTTAAAAATGTTTTGCTGCTTACCTGGAAAAGCTGACTGGCTTCTTCCAACGTTAAGACATCTTTTAAGGTCAAAGTATCTTTCTGTCCCGTACTGTCCATAAATTCAAGTTCCTTATAACTGTATTTTCCATTATTATATCCATTTTAAGATGGGCAGTCAAGAGTTAAGTTCTATTATCTTCCTTTAAAGTTTCTTATTTTCCGTTTGGATTATTATGACACTTCAAAATATTGGAATCAGGTCAGAAAATGTGGATGGTAATATATTGAATCGCAGAAGGGGGAGGAAATTGAAGTTTTGGTGTCGAAATAAAGCCACAATTGTAGAAGAGCAGAAGGAATCGAAGATTAAATCGCTGATTAAATCGAGGTGAATAGATTTGATCGAACTTCAACAGGTTTCTAAAGTTTATAGTAACGGTGTCGTAGCTTTAAACAAAATTGACGTATCCATTGAAAAAGGCGAATTTGTTTTTTTAGTTGGAGCAAGTGGAGCCGGGAAAACGACTTTTATGAAACTAGTCAATCGGCGGGAATTAGCCACCGAAGGTAAGGTTTTCGTGGGCCGTAAAAATTTATCGCAAATGAAAAACTCTGAAATTCCTATTTTTCGTAGGAATATCGGAACTGTTTTTCAGGATTATAAATTATTGCCGAATAAAACTGTCTTTGAAAATGTTGCGTTTGCACTGGAGGTTATCGAAGCTTCCAGACGGGAAATTCTTCGGCAAGTACCGGCAGTCTTGGATTTAGTTGGCCTGAAGGATAAAGCCAGAGTTTTCCCTTCGGAGTTATCAGGTGGTGAACAGCAGAGAGTTTCTTTGGCCAGAGCTATTGTGAATCGTCCATTGCTTTTACTCGCTGATGAACCTACCGGCAACTTAGATCCCGATACATCCTGGGGGATTATGGATCTGTTTTTGGAAATTAACAAGCGGGGAACGACCATTATTATGGCGACTCATAATAAAACGGTTGTCGATAAAATGAGAAAACGAGTCATCGCTTTGGAGAATGGTATTCTGGCCAGAGATGAACAGAAAGGGGTCTACGAGAATTGAAAATAAAAACAGCCGGTTATTTTTTTAAAGAGGCCTCTAAAGGACTTACCCGAAATGGGTTAATGAGTCTGGCTGCAGTAATTACAATATCGTTATCTCTAATCATTTTAGGATGTTTCTATATTGTGGTGACCAATTTTAACCACTTTGCCGAAATGGCCAAAGGCGTTTTGGAACTTAGGGTTTATCTCAAAGACGGAGTTGACCCTGGCCCCATTCAAGCCCAGATGGTTGAACTTGATGGAGTGAAAAGTATCCGTTATGTTTCGCGCGAGGCTGGTGCCAAGTGGCTGGAGAAAAGCCTGGGTGTGAGAGATCTTTTTGTTACTTCCGATAATCCGTTACCGGATATGATCAATATTAAACTGGAAGAAGATGTTAGGGTAAAAAGGCTGGTTAACCAGATTAATCAAATCCCGGGAGTCGACGAAGTTGAGTATGGTAAAACTTTTGTGGAAGCAATGCTTATTGTAGTTCGAATCATATGGGTTTTGGGATTTAGTTTGGTGATGATCATCGGAATTGTGGTTCTTTATATCATTACCAATACGATTCGTCTGACCGTGTTTGCCCGTCGAAAAGAAATTGAAATTATGAAGTTGGTTGGGGCGACTGATTGGTTTATTCGGTGGCCCTTTATGTTGGAAGGGATTATTCTGGGACTCAGCGGAGCTTTAATTTCAGCCATTATTCTATCCAAGGGGTATCATTTTCTGTTTCAATATATTCATCAATTGGCTCCGTTTATACCCTTACTCCGGGAGGCCGCCATCAACGAGAAACTGTTTTTGCTGATTTCGATGGTAGGGTTTGCCTTCGGAGCGATTGGCAGTATGATGTCGATTAAGAAATTCCTCAGGGTCTGACTTAACGACTCTTGCCTTTGAATAAGCCTGCATCGGGTAAATTTATCGGTTCGTTTATTAAAGGATATACAATATATTACTTGAAGTTTTACGATAATATATTGTATATCTTATTGATTTTTAGTCTATAGACCCTTCGGCTATAAAGCCGCAAACGTGTGTTGAAAAGAGGCAAGGAGGTTCCTGGTGATGGCTGAAAAAACAACCGGAGTGGCCTGTATGAGCTTTGGTTTGATGTTTGTAATGGCTTTTATACCGATAAGCTGGGCGGTTACGGAGGATGAACTTCAAAGCAAAATAGTACAAACGCGAAAGAAACTAAGTCAAACCAAGCAGCGGGAAAAAAGGGTCCTTGGGAGTCTACTCAAGACTCAAGAGGAACTCGATAAGATTAATTCTAATTTAAAAAAAATCAATGGTAATCTTGATCAAACCGAGCACCGGATGAACGTTGTCAATGCGGAGCTCAGCAAAGCCCAGTCGGAATTGGAAAATATTAAAAATGCAATTGGCGGCAGAAAAGGAGTTCTGGATCAAAGATTAATTACTATATATAAATATGGGTATCAAAGTTATTTGGAAGCTTTGTTTGAGTCCGGAAGTTTTGATGATTTCCTGTACCGTTTTGAAATGGTAAGCAGTTTCGTGCAAGACGATTTACATATGATTCAATCCTTGCGGGAGCGGCAGGGGATTATTACTGAGAAGCACGAAGAAATCAGCGATAAACAACAGGAATTGCAGGATCAAAAAAAGACCTATGCGTTGCTACAAGTGAAGAACCGAACCGAACAAAACCGTAAAATTCAGATCATGCAGGATAAAAAAGAAGAACTGACCGCTTTGCAAAAAGACCGCCAGGTTTTGGAAGAGTCTCTGGATGAAATGGAACGGACTTCTAAAGAGATGGAAGCCCAAATTAAAGACTTACAAAATAAAAATAAAACCGCCCTGGGTACCGGAAGAATGATTTGGCCGGTCAAGGGGAGAATATCCTCCTACCAAGGCTGGCGTGTTCATCCAATTTTACGGAAAAAGAAGTACCATTCGGGCATGGACATTGCCGCACCGACGGGAACCCCAATTGCCGCTGCGGATTCGGGGGTTGTGATTTTTTCCGGCCGTAATGGCGGGTATGGGAATATGATCGCTTTGGACCATGGCAATGAAATCTCTACGGTTTACGGCCATTGTTCTGAATTATTAGTAAGCAAAGGGCAGATGGTATCCAAAGGCGATATCATCGCCAAGGTAGGAAGCACCGGATTTAGCACCGGACCGCATTTGCACTTTGAAGTCCGTAAAGCGGGGGTCCCGACAGACCCGCTAAGATCATTATAAAGGATGGGTTTTTTTTGGCAAAAAACTCCCGTTTAAAGAGTATTTCATTCATAGGATTGTTGTTGGTTGCGTTGTGTTTTTTGGGCTGGTGGTGGCAGGGTAATGCCAGAGGCGGCCGGTATCGCGACATTCTTTCGGCATTTTACGTGATGAGCGTGGTCAAAATAAATTATTACCAGCCGGTCAGTATGGTTAATCTCATGAAGACCTATTGGGAGAAGGGTCAGATTTCAGGCATGCTTCAGTCTTTGCATGATCCATACACCCGCTTTTTAGACCGGGATCAGTATTCCGAGCTTAAAAAAGATACCAGCGGATCCTTTGCAGGGATTGGTATTTTTTTTATTGTCAAAGAAGGGGAATTATTAATTTCAAAAGTAGTGGAAGGTTCACCGAGTGAAAAAGCGGGTTTGCAAGAGGGAGACCGAATCATCGCCATTGGTGAAACGCCTGTTCGCAAAATGAGTGCCGATGTGGCAATCGCTAAAATCAGGGGCAAGATTGGGACTTCAGTAACGCTCTTAATTGCCCGGGGCGATGGAAGTAAACATCAGGAACTCACTTATAAAGTTCAAAGAGATAAAATTGCCGTTCCCACTGTTGAAATGGATATTAAGAAAGATCCGCTGATTGGGAAATACGCTTTTATAAAAATATCTCAATTTGCCGAGACAACTCCAATCGATTTGGAAAAAGATTTACGAGAAATCGATAAAATGATTGACTGCAAAGCATTAGTTTTAGATTTACGAGCCAATCCCGGCGGTTCATTGGATGCCGCGATAAAAGTGGCCAGTGAATTTATTCCGGTGAATACTCCCATTATCCATGTTAAAAGACGCAATATGCCGTGGCAGGTTTTATCGGCTGAATATTATGCACATCGTAATTTACCCATGGTGGTACTTGTCAATAGCTGGAGTGCCAGCGCTTCGGAAATCGTTTCCGGAGCACTAAAAGACCAAAAACGTGCCATATTGGTCGGGACCCATACTTTTGGAAAAGATCTGATCCAGGAAGTCAAAGAACTTCCAGGAGGGACTGCGATGACAATTACGATTGCCAGTTATTTAACATCGGGAAAAGTGAATATCCATAAAAAAGGGGTTCAACCCGACATGATCGTGGAGATACCCGGTGCTTTGGAGCGTTTGCTGAAAAATGGAGACACCGGTCCTTTTAAGAAAATGAATGAGTTACAGGAGTCAGAGGCTCTTAAAATATTGCGTCTACATATATTGCAACACCAAAATAGGCTGGCGAGCTGATTGCTCTATGGGGCTGTTCCAAAAGAATCGAAGTGTAAAGGTATATAATATAAATCACTTTTTAAAAGCATTTGTAATGTTATATTTTATTGATTTTAACATGAATCCGGCAAGTAACTTTTAAAAGCGCTTCGATTAATAACTTGACGGATCGAGGTTTAAAATGCCTTTTAGACAGCTCTCGCTTACGTATGCACTTTGAGCTTTGAGAGGAGTGAGGGTTTTGAGGCCGATAAATAATACAACGAAAACAGCCCTTATTTTTTTTCTTATATATGCTGTTTTGATTGTAGCAGTTACTTTATGGTTACCTGGGATTGGACTTTTCACTCAAATGTCTTCTGATAATAAGCAACCTGTCCAGCGTAGTCGTATTCAACAGTTACATTTAAAGCAGCAAGAGTATCAAGAATCATGGCAAAAAATATTGGTACACGAAGGGTATATTCCAAAAGCGGTTTATAAAATACAAAAAAAACAGCGATTAACCAGGAAAGTTGGCAAAGAGCAAATTGAATGGACTTTCTTAACGAATACCATCATTTTGCCAAAGGCAGCCAATAAGAATTCTTTAATCGCATTATCTTTTAAATGGAAGGAACTTGTACAGAGTCTGGGCTTTAATATTCATTCGGGGAAGTGGGGTTATAGTAATGGCCTGCTTTGGGTCAAGCTCGACAGTAGCTTTTCCATCCGGCCAAGAAAGTATAGCCCTAGCGCAAGTTGGGCTAGTTTGCCCATTGAACATTTGACCTTAGTTCAACCGATTACCGGCTTTAAAGGTCAATTACCCGGTTTAATTCCGGAATTGCCACCCATAAAACCGGATTTGTCGCCACCGGCGGTGAAGCCAATTCCTAGCCCAACCCCTTCAACATCGGCAACTGGGGAGCAGGCAGTACCTTTGCAGATTCATAAAAAAGCGAAGGTGGCTATTATTATTGATGATGTTGGCTATGTTTCGGAAGCGGCTGATGGGATGTTGAAAGTTCC
>JAEZKW010000169.1 GCA_023415375.1 Bacillota bacterium | reverse complement strand
ACACTATGGTAGGGAACCCCTTCCTGGCTAAGATAACCGCTGTTTTGAAGGTTATTAAACAATTCCATGAAACGATTGTAGTACTCGCTGGGGTCGGTAGCGGCAAAGGTACGACCGCTTAAGGCTGTAAATTGTTCCGGTAGCATGTTGGCCGCTATGACCAAAAGCATGATGGCTAATAGCAAGAACCATTTTTTGCCAGTTAATTTTACATTCATTATTTCGCCCCCTAATAATTTTTTTTGTTACGAAGAAAACTCCTCAGACAATTTCCATATTTATATCCCCCCCTTTCGTAAAAACTACATAAATTATCTGCTAATCAAATTAATGGCATCAATAGGTTATTTTGTATTGAATGTAAAATATTTACAATTTAATTTTATTGCATTTTTTAAAATTATGCAATAAAAAATTTACATATTCTTAAAAATAATTTTGCTTCATTAAATTAAATGGTGATTTTAGGTGGGCAAATAAAAAACGAGGTTTTCTCAAATTTGAGACAGCCCCGTTTTGATGAAAATGAAATCAGCTTTGACCGAATCTATATAGTATCGGTTTATCTGGCAACTTCGCTTTGTAAGGAAATAATTATAAATATAATTACAAAGTCATAAAGGGTTACTGGTTAATTTTATCACCTGTAACAGTCTTGTGTCCTAAATATGCCTGCTTTACCTCATCGTTTGCCAATAACTCTTTCCCGGTTCCCTTTAAAGTGATTCGCCCGGTCTCCATTACATAGCCAACATCCGCAATATGCAAAGCGGCATTGGCATTTTGCTCAATTAAAAGAATCGTCACACCTTGTCTATGAATTTCTTGAACGATTGCAAAAATATCTTTGACGATAAGCGGCGCCAAACCCAAGGAAGGTTCGTCCATCATCAACAGTTTCGGTCTGGACATCAAAGCCCGCCCCACAGCCAACATTTGTTGTTCCCCACCGGAAAGAGTGCCTGCCGCCTGCCAGGAACGCTCTTTTAAAATCGGAAAAAGGCTGTATACCCATTCAATGTCGGACTGAATCCCTTTTTCATCGGTCCGGGTAAAAGCCCCGATTTTTAAATTTTCGAGCACCGATAAATTGGAAAACACTTTGCGCCCTTCAGGAACCAACGTAACCCCGCTGGGCGCTAGATGATGGGTTTTAATTTTTAATAAATCCTGGTCATTGTATATAATGGACCCACTCACCGGTTTGACAAGACCAACAATCGCCCGCAAAGTAGTACTCTTACCTGCACCGTTAGCACCTACCAAAGTAACAATCTTGCCTTCTTCAACTTCCAGACTAATACCCTTGAGCGCTTCGATACCGCCGTAAGAGACTACTAAATTTTCAATTTTAAGCACTTTCATCCACCCCCAAATAAGCCTCAATTACTTTCGGATCGTTTTGTACCTCCGAAGGGGTGCCGCTGGCAATCAGAACTCCGTAGTCCAACACCGAAATCCTTTGAGAAATACCCATCACAACATCCATATGATGCTCAATCAGCAAGATTGTGAGGTCGTATTCTTCCCGGATTTGTTTAATGAAATCAGTTAAATCCACAGCTTCCTTTGGATTCATTCCGGCAGCCGGTTCATCTAAAAGCAACAATTTGGGTTTGGTCGCCAACGCCCTTGCAATCTCCAGTCTGCGTTGCATCCCGTAAGGTAAAGAGCTGGCCTTATCATTCTGGTATTCCAACAATCCCACTCTTTCCAGTAAAGCAAGGGATTCTTGGCGCATTTCTTTTTCCTCTCTGCGATAATGAGGCAGCTTTAAAACAGCTTCAAAATACCCGGAATCCAGATGAACATGGCATCCGATTAATACGTTGTCCAGTACGCTTAAATCTTTAAAAAGCCTAATATTTTGAAAGGTCCTGGCGATCCCGATCTTTGTTATCAGGTCACACCGCATCCCGGTAATCTCCTGATCCATAAATACAATTTTACCGCTGGTTGGTTTATAGACACCGGTAATCATATTGAAAACAGTTGTTTTCCCGGCGCCATTCGGTCCGATGAGGCCAACAATTTCCCCCGGTATGAGCTGCAAATTGAAATTCTTGACAGCTGTCAATCCTCCAAATTGCATGGTAACCGCATTCATATCCAAAATTTTCATCAGCGGGTCCCTCCTTTAACCAGAGGCTTTTTCCTGGTAAACGGCTTAAGCCAAAAATCTTTGTTAAGTACAGCGTTCCAACTGAATTCATTCGTTCCCATCAAACCATGCCGGTAAAAGAGCACCACCAGCATTAACAAGGCTGAAAAAACCACGGCCCTGAGTCCGACCTTGCCGTTAAAAACTACAAAACCCAAGTCCATGGACTCATCAAGAAAACGTAGTACTTCATTGCCAATGGTAACAATGAATGCGGCAATAATTGAGCCTGTTAAACTCCCCATTCCTCCAAGGACTACAATTAACAAAATGTTGAATGTAAAAATAAAATTAAACATCTTGGGATCGATCGTCCCCAAAAGGTTCCCCAATAAACCGCCACCAATCCCTGCAAAAAATGCTCCGGTAGCAAACGCAATAACCTTATGTTTGAATAAGCTAATTCCCATGCTCTCGGCAGCAATCTCATCTTCCCGAATCGCTTTCAAAGCCCTTCCATAACTGCTATTAATCAAGGAAACCAGTACAATCAATGTGAAAGCGGTCATTCCAAAACTCCACCATAAATTGGTTACAGCCGGAATACCCTTTAATCCAAGAGCTCCATTCGTAATACTTTGGGTATTGGTAAAAATCACTCTGATAATTTCGCCAAACCCTAAGGTCGCAATGGCTAAATAATCACCTTTCAGGCGCAGCGCTGGTGTTCCAATCAAGTATGCGACGACCACCGCCATGATTCCGCCAATTAATAACGCGATGGGAAAAGGCAACATCAATGTATCCAATGGCTTAATCAAGGGAGCCATATAAAATATCTGTTCTTTAGTGGCCTGTGACATGGTCAATAAAGCCGTTGTATAAGCACCTACCGCCATAAAGCCAGCGTGTCCCAGGGAAAAGAGTCCGGTAAACCCGTTAATCAAGTTTAAACTCAAACCGAGAATGGCATAGATGGCGCAAACATTTAATATCCGAACAATATACATATCCAGATTGCTTTGGGCATAATACAAAAAAGCTATCAATAAAAATACCGCAATAATCGTTAAAATTGCATTCCTGCGTTTCATCTCACACCTTCTCCGCAATTATTTCGCCCATGATTCCGGTAGGTTTGTATAGTAGAATCACTATCAGCAAGATAAAAGCGAGAGCATCACGGTAACCGGTTAGATCCGGCAAAAAGGCAATCAACATGATTTCACCAATGCCCAGGACAAAGCCACCGATAACCGCTCCTTTAATATCTCCGATACCACCGATAACTGCGGCAATAAAACATTTTAACCCGGGTATGACTCCCATCAAAGGGGCAATCTGAGGGTACTTCATTCCCCACATGATTCCACCGACTGCAGCGAGAGCCGAACCAATACCAAAAGTGAGGGATATCGTCCGGTTAACGTTGACTCCCATGAGTCGCGCCGTTTCGTGATCCTTGGATACGGCCCGCATAGCCATACCAGTTTTCGTCTTATTAATTAAATATAACAAAATAAACAAGCAGACCAGTGTGACAATAGGAATATAAAAAGTCACTTTTTGAATGGCAACCGTTCCGATTTGAATTACATTTGTAAAAAGATCGGGGGCCGGGAATGGTTTAGGAACGCCTCCAAAAAGGACAATCGCCAAATTTTCCAACAAAAATGAAGCGCCGATGGCTGAGATCAAGATTGAAATCTTTGGAGCGTCTCGTAGCGGCCGGTAAGCCGAAGCCTCCACCAGCATACCTAAAATGGCGGTAAAAACAATAACCAGTGGAAATGAAATATACCAAGGCATTCCAAAGGTAACGCCGCCAAAAAATGCAAAATAGGTCGCCATCATGAAAATATCGCCGTGAGCAAAATTGATTAAGCGCAAGATACCATAAACCATCGTGTATCCTATGGCAATCAATGCATATAAACTGCCCAATGAGATTCCATTGGCAAGATGTTGCAAAAATAGATCAAAAGTCATGTAAACACCACCATAAATAAAAATTCCGTTGTGAAGAGTTTAACTTCATGGGTTCATAAATGTCCAAACATTGAATACGCTTCCTCCTTACGAAGGAAGCGTATTGACGTATTCAAATCAAAATCATTACTTAGAGGGTTGAATGGTATCCATATAAGTGAATTTGCCATTCTTAACGGTTTTAATAACTGCACTCTTTACCGCATTCCGGTTTTCATCAAAAGTGATGGTACCTGCAGCTCCCGGGAAATTCTTGGTGGCGTTAATGGCATTTCTTAATTTCGGGCCATCAGTGGTTTTAGCACGGGCAATGGCGGCACGGATTACCAGATAAGCATCATATCCGAGAGCCGTAACTGCGGCCGGGTCTTTATCTTTGTTTGCCTTGTGGTAAGCATCAAGAAATACCTTGGATTCACTGGTAATAGGTTTTTCAGTGGCAAAGAAAGTAGAGAAAACTATACCTTCAACATCTTTCTTACCGATATCTAAGAACTCCTGGGTCTCCCAAGTATCGCCACCAATAATCGGGCAGGTAATACCCAATTTTCTGGCTTGACTGATGACTAAGGCTGATTCGGTAAAGTTTCCGGGAGCAAAAATGACTTGAGGATTTTTGGCTTTAATATTGGTCAACTGAGCAGAGAAATCTTGATCCCCTGTATTATAATTTGCAACCGCAACAATACAATTGTTATTTTTGGTAAGCTTTTTAAAGTTTTGGGTAAAGAAACTGGCTAGTCCTACAGCATAGTCGTTGGAAACTTCTTGAACAATCGCTGCTTTTTTGGCTTTTAATTTACTAAAAGCATAATTAGCCATTACAGTTCCTTGAAATGGATCAATAAAACAAACCCGGAAATAATAAGGGTTATCTTGGGTGACCAAAGGATTCGTACAAGATGCACCAACTGTAGGGACTTTTGCATTCTTGACAATATCACCGGCAGCCATCGATAGCGAACTGCCCCAACTTCCAATAATCGCTGAAACTTTATCTTTTTCGACAAGTCTTGCAGCAGCGGTAGCCGCTTCGACTTTATCCGACTTGTTGTCGGCAATGACCAACTCGATTTTTTTACCTAATACTGTCGGATAGAGTTGATTGGCAAGCTTAACCCCTTCAACCTCTAATTCCCCGCCAGCAGCATTGGCACCGGTCATTGGTTCAAAAACACCAATTTTAATGGTATCATTTGCTGCTATAGATAAGCTTACAAAAACAGGAACTAATAAAACAAGAGCCAGCAAAAAACACAAACCACGCTTCATTCAAATTTCCTCCTTTTTTATTTTTTGGGTTTGTAAAAAACCCAAACGAAACTTATCGGATTGTTGGCTACTATGAACGACTTCACTTTAAGCTCGTCCATAACGCGCACACACGCGCCCTTTGCTTCATATTATTAGTAAATCGGCTAAAGGATTCCCTAAATCCTAAAAAATTCTTTATTCCATTCGACATCAAAATTACGAGTCCTGCCCTAAACTGAAGAAAAGGAGATGTATACAATACTATATATTTACAAATTTCAAGCTAAAACGAGGAAATAGCTTTATAGGAAAATACGCAGATAAAGCAAATTGCTCAACGTGCTATTGATCATTAGAAGCAGCTGCTTGTTCTTGACTTATATCACAATCCATAGAAGGCACTACCAAGTTGATTCCGTCTGGAATCACCGTGAAAAAGGCTTCCCGGCTCCGAACGATTTCGCCGTCAATATTTAAAGGAACTTCCCGATCACATATTACTTTCACTTCGCGGGCTTTAAAAAACTCAACCCCCGCCACATTCCGATGTTGTCCTTTTACATATTTGGGAAGAGTGGTGGCAATTTCAAAAAAGTTTTTCTTATGAATCAAACATATATCCAACAATCCATCATCAATCAAAGCTTCCGGAGCCGGTAGAATTCCCCCGCCGTAGTATTTACCGTTGGCTACAGCCATTAATAAAAATTTATCATCGATCCTTTGGTTATCAATCAAAACATTCATATGAAGATTTCTATATCCAAACAAAGTTGTAACGATACCGGCAAAATAAGATAAATGAGTCGGCATCCATGAGTATTTTTTTACTTTTTGCGCATGATAGACCACTTCAGCATCAAATCCGAAAGACGCGATATTGGCGAAATAACGTCCGTTGACCATGGCCAAATCGATCGAATCCGTTTTACCATTTACTGAGGCATAAAGCAAATCTTCAATCGATAAACAATGGGGAATGGATTTAAAAAAATCGTTTCCGGAGCCTGATGGTATAATCGCCAAACTGCAATAAGCGCCTTGGCCGCTTTGAATGATGCCATTGACAATTTCATTGACTGTGCCATCTCCGCCCACCGCATAAATCCGCAATTCACTGCCAGCATGGGCGTTTCCCGCATGGTGGCAGACAATATCCGTCCCATGGCCGGGGTACTGGGACACTTCAATATGGCATTCCTCACCGCATTCAGTAAAATATTTTTTGATCTCCGGGATGAATTGCAGCGGTTTTCCTTTTCCGGCAACGGGATTAATCACGAAAAGATGTTTCAAGTCAATATACCCCTATTTTCGAATGTTGCTTGCAATGTTAATTCGGGTTTCATCTCAATTAACGAACTCATATTAGAATATTGGCTAATATTTCATCTTCCCGTAGAAGTCTTTTCGCTGCTATCCGATTTTCTTCTATATGGATGCAGGTAAGGCGGTCCGGTTTCACCGTCGGAGCAACATCGATAGCCTCTTCAAAGTCGCTGGCTTTCATTTGCAAACTTTTCACATGAGCAAAGAAGCCTGTCTCCGTTAAAAATTTGGTCACTCTTGAAACCCGGTGGTTTTGCACCCGGCTCATAATATAGGTTGCAACTCCGACTTGGATGCCGTGTAACTGGGGCTTTTCCAGTAAAGAATCAAGGCCGTGGGATATCAAATGTTCACTCCCACTTGCCGGAGCGCTATTACCGGCTATTTCCATAGCGATCCCGCTCATAATCAGTGAGTCAACCAACTCTTTAAGAAAAAACTCATCGCGGATATTCATTTGAATATCCATCCGCACTACACTGTTAACCGATTTTTTAGCAATCATCACTGCAAAATCATTGACAGTGCCTTTGCCGTTTTGTTCTTCATACTCCCAGTCGTAAATGGCAGTAATTTTAGAGACCAAATCTCCAATACCCGAATAAATAAGACTTTCCGGTGAACCTTTAATGATATCAATATCCACTATAATTCCATAGGGCATTTTTGCAGGGACCGATTTACGGCGACCACTGATAAAGAGGGAACAACCCGAGCTCGAAAAACCGTCATTGGAGATGGAAGTCGGAATACTGATAAAAGGTATATTATTTAAAAAGCTGATATATTTAGCCATATCAAGCACTTTGCCACCGCCGATTCCAATAACCGCCTGGGTATGGGCAGGTATTGTAAAGGCAAAGGTTGCTAAATTCTCTAGTTGGTTATCATCCTGTTCATAGATTTGGAGAATTTGAATGCCGGCTTTTTTTAAAGACTCGACAATGGCTGCTCCAAACATCTGATAGATTCCGGCACCGAAACATACAATAACATTTGAAAGAGTATTCTTGGCAATCAGGTTACCAATATTTTCAATATTTCCTTTTCCTACGTCAAGAATGGTGGGAATTGAGATCCTACTTGCACTGGTTTTCATGAATTGTTTCTCCAGATTGTTTGTTATTTCAAAAAAAAGACTTCCCGCATCGGCTGTATCGGCTCTGCTTCATTAAAATCGAATGAACCTTCTACCATCTTAGATGTTATGGCGTTCCACCGATTACACGCCTCATTCTTCGCGATATATTCAAAAGCTGCCTGAATATCATCACATTCAAAACAATAAAAAATTGATTCCCTTGTTGAAATATTGAATAATTCCGAATCCCGGCCCGGCTATGTCCTTCCAAAATCTCAGGCCAGGGATTTAAATGCATTTGAACATATTCATCCAAAACCTCCGGCTTGACTTTCCAGGTCCAGGCATATTTATTGCTATGGAGCATCGATTTTACCTCGATAAATGGCCGTTTGAGACAAAATATTACCTTGAAATATATGTTCATTTTACCATATTATCGTTCATTGTTGGTTATGAATTTAGTTAGTTTATTCCGGCGAGGATTCAAATGATTTTGTCAGAGGAAGGTTTTATCATCGATAAAAAGTGCCAGGATTACGTTAAGTATCAATATAACCCTATTCTCTTCCCTCGGTCAATCCCGGTAGAATACTCCCAAATGGAAGGAATTCGGGCATTTTTTTATTGGGTACCTTTTAATTGAATCTAGGAAAGACAGCGTTATGACCAATTGGAGATTTTCGGTGATACCCGGTATTTCCAAAAATTCATGTTATCCGTTGCCATTATTGAAGGATTTTTACATAATATAAAGAATAAAGATTCATCATCACAGTAGGTCAACCCAAAAATAAAGGAGGTAATTGAATGAGTGTAAATGACGGCTTAAAAAAGAATTTTGAGTTACGGGCACAGGCCAGGGAAAAATTAAAAGGTCGGTGGCTTTATGCGGTTTTAGTTTGCTTTATTTCCGCTATCATTATTGGTATCTTAGGATGGATACCCTGTGTCAATTTACTTTATTTCTTAATTATCGGTGGACCGTTAACCCTCGGTCTAGCCACATTTTTTTTGAATCTGCGTAGAGACCAAAACCCCATTATTGAAAATTTATTTGAGGGCTTTAAATCATTTTCTCCGGCACTGGTTTTACAACTTTGGATCGTCTTGTTTACGTTTTTATGGTCCTTACTTTTCATCATTCCTGGAATTATAGCCGGATTAAGTTATTCGATGTCTTTTTACATATTGCATGACCACCCGGAGATGAAACCAAAAGATGCCCTTAAACT
>JAEZKW010000134.1 GCA_023415375.1 Bacillota bacterium | reverse complement strand
CCCATCCGGCCAATAATATCCCGGCCATATTTTGTGATAACTTCCTGCATATCAGGGGCATTTTGATCGCGATGATCAATCATAATCCCAAAAACAGTTAAGCCTGCAGACAATTTTAACCACCTCCTCCCTAATATTCCCGTTATTACCCAGTTCATTCATTTTATTTTGTAAGCCAGCAACTGAAAATCATTTGACAAAGTCAACCAGTTTTGTTATTGTATAATTAGTTGACAAAGTCAACAAAATAAAAAAGTTTATAAAGATAGGTGCTAAAAATGAATCATCAAACCATCGAAAGAATCCGTGAATTCAATCGTTTTTATACCAATATTTTGGGTATCATCGATCAACATATACTCGACAGCTCTTTTTCCCTAGCCGAAGCTCGCGTTTTATTTGAAATTTATCATACCAAAGAATGTACAGCCACTCAATTAATGACCCAATTGAAGATGGATAAAGGATATTTAAGCAGAGTACTATCCCGATTTGTTAAAAACAACCTTATTTATAAAAAGAAATCATCCAATGATACTCGATACAGTTACCTTTATCTTACTGAAAAAGGTCTTGCCCTTTTTTTTAAACTCAATGAGGCCTCCAATGAACAGATTCAAGCAATTATCAGCGATTTATCTGCCCAGGATCAGGCAATTTTGGTAGGTTCAATGAATAGGGCTCAGCGAATTTTATCTAGATCCGGAAAACCGGCTGTTTCCATTCAAGAAATAAAAATCCGCCATGATTTTTATCCGGGAGATATCGGTTATTTAATTCATCTACATGGTATCATTTATGCCCGAGATTGCGGTTATAATTACCAATTTGAGGGCTATGTAGCCCAGACTTTTCATGAATTCACCGAACATTATAATCCCGAAAAAGATCGCTTGTGGCTGGCAGAGCTTGATGGCGAAATTGTAGGTTCTATCGCTATCGTCGGACATTCCAAAAATGAGGCCCAACTGCGCTGGTTCCTCATTCATCCAAGTGCCAGAAGGATAGGACTTGGAAAGAATTTATTGGAAGAAGCTCTAGGTTTCTGCCGAGAACAGAATTTTTCTCATGTTTTCTTACTCACAACCAGTGATCAACAAACAGCGATCAAGATGTATACCCATGCTGGATTTAAGAAAACAACTGAAAGCCCTGTGCAAGTATGGGGAAAAAGGATGATCGATTTACGTTATGAACTGACGATTCAATAGACATAAAAGC
Source organism: Bacillota bacterium (assembly GCA_023415375.1). Classification (GTDB taxonomy): domain Bacteria; phylum Bacillota; class UBA4882; order UBA8346; family UBA8346; genus UBA8346. The sequence continues at coordinate 1,923 of JAEZKW010000134.1, read as the reverse complement.
CCTAAAAAAGGAATATTCATACCAAATTCATAAGGTTATCTCATTTCACGGATATTAAAAATTAACCCTTCTACCAAAATTGTCGTATGGCAAAAGGGTTTTTAATCCATTTTTGAATATTGCTTGGTGATTTTAGATTCAGCCTTTTCCGGGTTTGATAATATCCACACCCATATAAGGCTGCAGAGCCTCGGGGATTGTTACACTACCGTCTTCATTTTGATAATTTTCTAATATCGCCGCTACGGTTCTGCCCACCGCAACCCCGGAACCATTCAAAGTATGGACGAATTCCGGTTTGGCCCCGGCTGCCGGACGGTATTTTATATTAGCGCGCCTGGCTTGAAAAGCCTCAAAATTACTGCAACTGGAGATTTCCCGGTACGTATTGAAACTCGGCAGCCAGACTTCAAGATCATAACATTTAGCTGCCGAAAATCCCTGATCGCCGCTGCAAAGCAGCATCACTCGATAAGGAAGGCCCAGTCGCTGTAAAACAGCTTCAGCATCACGAACCAATTTCTCGTGTTCCTCGTAAGAATCCTCTGGTTTACAAAATTTCACCAGCTCAACTTTGTTAAATTGGTGCTGACGAATAATGCCCCGGGTATCACGACCGGCTGAACCGGCTTCTGCCCGGAAACACGCTGAATAGGCAACATACTTAATCGGCAGCATATCCGGATCGAGTATCTCATCCCGGTGCAAATTGGTCACCGGAACCTCTGCCGTAGGAATCAGAAAATAGTCCCCTGTGACTTTAAAAGCATCCTCTTCAAATTTGGGTAATTGACCGGTACCTGTCATCGAAGCCCGGTTTACCAGAAAAGGAGGAAAGATTTCACTATAACCGTGTTCCCGGGTATGCAAATCCAACATAAAAGTGAATAAAGCCCGTTCCAGTTTGGCACCCCAATTTTTCATCACCACAAAGCGGGCACCGCTGATCTTGGCCGCTCGCTCAAAATCCATAATCCCAAGACCTACGCCAATCTCATCGTGAGTTTTCGGAGCAAAATTAAATTGCCGGGGCTCTCCCCAGGTACGAATCAATTGATTCCCGGTCTCATCCGGCCCTACAGGCACAGACTCATGGGGAATATTCGGGATAACCAGCAAAATTTCCTGGAGTTTCTCTTCAATCTCCCGGACCTCGATATCTAACTTTTGAATCCGTTCCCCTTCCTCTTGCATTTCTTTGATAAGGGTTGAGGCATCTTGTCCTGAAGCTTTTAAGCGTCCTACTTCTTTGGAGACCGTATTTCTTTTATTCTTAAGTTGTTCTACCTCTACTAATTTTTTACGTCGCTCCTCATCTAGCCTTAGGAAGTCATCTAGGGGAACCTTGGCATTCCGTTTGGCCATACCTTGCCGGACCTGCTCCGGTTCGCTGCGCACAAATTTAATATCAAGCATTACTGCCACTTCCTTAGAATTTTTCTTTCCATTATAGCCCAATTGTGTACAAAATACAATTATATGTTAAAGTCTGTCCACTGCTTTAAGAATTCCATAAATGATAGCCTGAGGTCTGGGCGGACATCCCGGAATATAAACATCAACCGGCACGATATTGTCGATACCCGTTCTGGTCTGAAGGCTATCTCTAAAAATACCCCCACTGCAGGCACAAGCGCCCACCGCTACAACTAATTTAGGGTCAGGCGTCGCATTGTAGGTTTTAACTAATGCCAACTCCATATTTCGGCAAGCTGTCCCAGTAACCAGGAGCATATCGGCATGACGGGGCGAGGCCACGAAATGAACGCCGAAACGTTCCAGATCATTCAAAGGATTAATTGTAGCATTAATCTCATAATCGCAGCCATTGCACGACCCGGCATCGACTTCGCGTATTTGAAGGCTACGGCCTAATTTCTTGCGAAGTTGCTTTTCCATTTTCTTACCGATCATCTCATAATC
>JAEZKW010000111.1 GCA_023415375.1 Bacillota bacterium | reverse complement strand
ATTTCCGAACTCAAAGTTTTGATCTTTGTCGGCTGTAGTTCGAAGGTCGAATGCTCCATCATAGCTCTTATTTCCTGAAATGGCTTGCTCTTGATTCGTTTGAAAATCTTTTCCCATTTCATAATCTTTCTTGGGATAATACGAAGATTGAATGGGTTTCTTTGAGTATGTTTGGCTCTCCTCATTACCCAAATTACCCAGTTCCACATCAATGTCCCCTCTACCGGCAATAGACGGTCTTTTAACGCCTGCGATCCCCTTCTCTTCCTTTTTATTCATCAACAAACCCTCCATTTGTAAATGTTTTATTGATTGAAACACCATTTAACCTCATGAGACTTATAACCTTATGAGACTAGTATGTTCACGAATGAATAAAAGTAGAGATAAAAATATTGCCATAAATGGGCTTAAAGTTATTAGCACTTCTGATGTTCATTCTATTATTCGCTTCATCGACCAATTACAAATAATAAACCCAACCAAAATTGCGATCGCGGCGACAACTAAAATCAATACCATAACAAGCCCTAAAAATTAGATTCAAAATTCCTCCTCCTTTACAAAACTTCTATCCGAATTGGGCAATATTTTCCCCTCTTAATTATTTAATGAACCGGATGAATATTGTTGAGATTAAAAGGCTGTCCGCCCGGATTCGATAGGTTGAAATACAATTTTGAATCTTGAGTTACCCCAAAGTCTTTATTCGCTCCGCTTTGAGCCACCTTACCCAGGGCCTTACGGAATAACTGATTATGCGCTTCCTCTCTATTTAGCAAAAAATCAATGGTACTCCGAACACCATTGTCATTAATCTGCCGGTACAGATATTCATATACCACTTTGGCTCTCATTTCAGCGGCAATATCTGATAATAAATCCGCGACTAAATCACCGGTTACATTAACATAATCAGCACTCCAGGGATGCCCGGATGCATTGACTAAACCAGGTGCTAAACCATAAAGTACTTGTGTCTCTACCTCACCGATGGTGGTATTATTAGCTTGTAGATTGGACCCATTCAACTGGGTAATCAGCATAGATACCATCTCCATGTGAGACAACTCTTCCGCTCCAATATCCAACATCATGTCTTTAATTTCAGGATCTGAAACTCGAAAACTTTGAGCGATATATTGGAGGCCCGCCTTTAGCTCCCCATTTGCCCCTCCCAGTTGCTCCTGAAGCATTGAGGCATAATTTGGGTTGGGGCGGTCAACCTTTACTTCATGAAGCGGCTTTTTGTCGTGTAAAAACATTATATTCCTCCTATTAAATTAGTTTAGTATATTACTGTCAATTTTAATTAGATTTTCGTAAAGAAACAAAAAATATACAAATAGGGCAATCTAACTCAAAAATATATATTTCCTTAGTCTACGGAGGCCATTGGTACTGGATGTTCTACATAACGGCCTTGTTCGGGAATGGAATCAGTTGCAAAGTCCCGGCTTAATTCGTTGAGTTGGTGCGCTAGTTCTTCCGGATATAAAACAAATCCATTGCGACCTGGTGAATGCCATTTTCTTGGGTAGTCTCGTTTTCCATGCAAAAATCCTCTTTTTAAATTAATCGACTGATTTTGGAAAAGTAAATTTTTTCCACGTTAAAAAACGCCAATATTACAATATTACAAATTTAGAAAAGATAGCTCTTTTAATGTGTAGGGTGCATGACAACTTTGACGCAATCATCTTCTTTTCTTGAGAAGATTTGGTAACCTTTCATGGCATCTTCAAGCTGAAATGTATGGGTAATGATATCATCCACCCGCATTCGTCCATCCACAATGTATTTTAACAATTCATCGAGATAGTTTTGGACTAAAGCCTGTCCGCACTTTATAGTTACCCCTTTGGCAAAGATATCTCCAATTGGAAAACCATTGGCCTTGGCCCCGTAAACCCCTGCCAATCCCAAAGTACCCCCATGACGAATAGCCTCAATTTCCCAGTTAATTGCCGAGACTGACGCCAGCGCCGGTTGATCTTCAGGCCGCAGTCCATGCAGTGGCGGAATACCCATTCGACTCATACCGGCAATTGCATTAATCGGAAAATTAGTTGGCTCCGCTTCAAACCCCACTGCATCGATGACTACATCCGCCCCCCGGCCTCCCGTCAAGTCAAGGATCATCTCTCCAGGATCCTGTTCTTTAAAGTTGATTGGCTCTACCCCAGGGTTATGTTTTTTGGCAAATTCCAACCGGTAGGGGACATGGTCTACGGCAAAAACGCGCCTCGCCCCTTTAAAAAAGGCTGACCGCTCTGCCAGTAAACCAACTGGCCCACAGCCGAATACTGCGACCACATCACCAGGTTTTACACCGCAAACATCGACAATCCAGTAAGCGGTGGGCAAAATATCGGTTAAGAATAAAACCTGTTCATCACTAAGATTGTCGGGTATGTGAACCGGACTCACATCAGCATATGGGACCTTGACATACTCCGCCTGGCCTCCCTGGAAACCACCGTAAGAATCACCATAACCGAAAATTCCGCCACTTTCACCATGAATATTAGTACGGACACAATGACTCCATAATCCAGCGCGACACATCTCACATTCGCCGCAAGCTACCGGAAATGGGACTAAAATTCGCTCGCCAACCTTCCATTTGGAAACATCTTTCCCGGCGTCCACCACCCGCCCCATGAATTCATGACCTAAGATCATCCCATCGGGAGTATGCGGCACTAACCCATGATATAAATGAAGATCAGAACCACAGATAGCCGTGGAAGTCACTTCAACAATTACCTCGTTGGGATCAGTTATTTTGGGTTCAGGAACATCCTCAACCGCAAGTTCATAAGGACGGTGGAATACTACAGCTTTCATTGTTCATCCTTCTTTCATTTTGATATAACTTATCCCAAATGGCCGGTTTCTATAAAAGGATAGCGTTCCCTCCATGTGGTTAGACTTTATAAAAAAGGAGGTTTCGTAAGATGAAATTAGCTGCCCACGAAATGCATGATTTACATGAACTAACAGTTAGCTGCGTCAACTCTATCACGAATATGGGGCTTTTTCTAAGCCAAGTACAAGATCAGGAACTGCGTGGGATTATTGAACGCCATTTCCCTTATCATATCCGCGACTATAACATGAAAGCGGAGTATTTGCGGAATGCCCGGGGAGCGAAAACCAGATTGCCTATTCCGGAATTAAATGATTCCTTGCAGAACTATACTCAGTTCCAGACTAATCATCCGTCGATTACTCCCCGGACTAATGTACAGAAATTAGAAGAGTCATGACCAAAAACTCCGGAAAGAATTGATGATCAAATGGTATGATGTGGCAGAAAAGGCAATGAACCAGGTCCGGGGAAACATTCAGCGAATATTAGGCGCACAGTCTTCTTGGTAATCCTATACCAAATTTTCACCGACATTGAGTCCCTCTTTGCTGGGCGCACCAACTAATAAAAGAGGGGTTTCCCTCTCTTTTATAACCGCTAAATGCCGAAACCAATTTTTTCTAGGTAATAAGCCGCCTCTCTGGCTAGGTGATCAGCCAGGAGCGGTGGGGAAATAGCCAATACCTGGGCGGTAGTGCGGAGTTCCCGGTAATTTTCAAGGGACGCCCTAAATTCCTGAGTTAAGTCCGCGCTCTCCCTAGTCGTATATACCAAAGACGGAACCATACATGGATTATCCCGCATTAATCCTTTGAGTTCCATCGCTTTATTCCC
>JAEZKW010000099.1 GCA_023415375.1 Bacillota bacterium | reverse complement strand
GAGGCTTTGGGTTATACGGATGTGAAGGTTGAGAATGCCCGGGTTACCTTTAAAGGGGATGAGAACGCAATCTGCCGCTGTAATCTTTGGCTTAGAAGCGCGGACCGGGTTTTAATTAAAATGGGCGAGTTTAAGGCTTTAACCTATGATGAGCTCTTTGAAGGAACCAAGGCACTGCCTTGGCCGGAATGGCTGCCGCAAGACGCCACATTTCCGGTGGAAGGAAAATCGGTGAAATCGAAACTTTTTAGTGTGCCGGATTGCCAATCCATCGTCAAAAAAGCTATCGTGGAAAAAATGAAACAACGTTACCATAAAGAATGGTTCGCCGAGACCGGACCCAAATATACGATTGAAGTTGCTTTACTTGATGATGTAGCGACTTTGACCATCGATACCAGTGGAGTCGGCTTACATAAGCGAGGCTACCGTAAATTATCCAGCCAGGCTCCGCTCAAAGAAACATTGGCAGCAGCAATGGTAAATTTAAGTTTTTGGAATCCGGAGCGGATCTTAATCGATCCCTTTTGCGGCTCTGGAACTATTCCGATCGAGGCAGCATTCATAGGCCTCAATATGGCGCCCGGCCTCAATCGGGAATTTGCGGCCGAAAAATGGCCCCAGATTTCCGGGAATACTTGGGAGAAGGCCCGAACCGAGGCGAAGGACTCTATCCGGCGCGATCTGAAGTTAAAGGTTATGGGGACAGATATTGATGGGGAAGTTTTGAGCCTTGCCAGGTATCATCAAAAAATGGCCGGTTTAGAAGGACAAATTCATTTTCAACAATTACCTGTTTCAGATTTGCGCAATAGCCATAAGTATGGCTGTATTATCTGTAATCCTCCTTACGGTGAAAGGCTCTCCAATCCTAAAGATGTAGAAAGACTTTACCGCGAGATGAGCAGTGCGTTTAAGGCGCTAGACACTTGGTCTTTTTATGTTATTACATCCTATCCGGGATTTGAACAAGTTTTCGGAAGACGCGCCGATCGGAGACGAAAATTGTATAATGGGCGGATTGAATGCCAATATTACCAATTTTATGGTCCAAGACCTCCAAAGCGAGACCAGAATATTTCAAACCAAATGGTGGTTGCGGGCGCTATGAATTGTGAAGGCTAAAGGCAAAGTTTGAAATATAAACCCAATAATCATAATAAAAACCTTATTTCTTTTCGCACTTCAAACTTTTTACTGGCGCACGCTTTATTGGTTGGCAGCGATTGTAGCCGGTTCGTCATGCATCACCCGGTGGTATGCTTCAAGAATTTGGGCTGCATTTTGACGCCAATGATATTTTTTGCAGTGTTCTAGTCCTTTTTTTACCAATGTAAGGTGAAGCTCCGGGTTGTTTAAAACCTTGAATATTGCTTCCGCTAATTTTAGAGTGTCGGTAGGATTGACCTGAATTGCCGCATCGCCCACGATCTCAGGAATCGATGAAACATTGGAGGTGATTACAGGGACTCCACAGGCCATGGCCTCAATGGGCGGCAAGCCGAAGCCTTCGTATAAAGACGGATATACAAATAAATTGGCACCATTATAGAATAACGGTAGATCAATGGATTCCACAAATCCAGGGAACACGACATCTCCTTCTAGGTCCAAGGATTGCACCAACAATTTTAATTGCTCAGTATGTTTGCCATTACCACCTAGGATTACCAACTGCTCGAAACCATCCAATTCCCGAAAAACCTTGGAATAAGCATAAATCAATTCAGCTACATTTTTACGGGGGTTTAGACCTCCGGCATAAAGGATATACGACTTTTTAAGTCCGTATCTCTCTCCAAGATATTTTTGGATCGGTCCTTTCGGTAATGGCTGATAAGCGGCAGTAGGCGCCGAGTAGACAACCGAAATTTTTTGGGGAGGAATACCAAAAATTTTGACGATATCATCCTTTGAAAACTGGGAAACCGTCAGAATATGATCGGCCCGTTCAACAATTTCAGGCATTTCGCGGGTAAAACGTTTCAAAAAGCTCGGGCGGACCATTTCCGGAAGAAAATAGGGAATTAAATCATGAATGGTTACGATGATTTTACAGGTTTTGATTCTGGGTATCCGGAACCCATTTTGCGGTAAGTGAAAAATATCGGCCTTTTCCATTGATAGCCAGAGAGGAATTTCCACGTCTTCTCTTTCGTCATCTTTAGGCAGGGCATAAAAGCTGTAATAACTTTTAAATGGTATATAGGGAACAGGGTTCTCATCAGGCCATAAAAAAGTATACTGGTTTTCCTTATCAAGCTCATAAAGTTTTTCAATCATACTAAAAGTGTAGTTGCCAATGCCAGTACCATAGGACCATTTGATGGGCCGGGCTTCAATGGCTATTTTCAAAGTTTACTCCTTTCCGATGGATATCATGGCTCACCCACTCAGCAATTTCCTCCAGATTGTGGCCTATAAAACTTGGAGCCGTTTCCGGAGTCAACTTTTGAGATTCTTCTAAGCCATAACCGGTTAAAACCAAAGCTGTTTTAGCTCCTACTATTTTTCCGGCATCCAGATCACTTCGTTTATCCCCAATAACATAACTTTCCGCTAGATCTAACTGTTCGCTGCGAGATGCCAATTTTAATAGACCGGGTTTGGGTTTCCGGCAGTTACAATCGTAACGATAAGCCTCAATTTCCGCATCAGGATGATGTGGACAATAATAAACGCCGCGGATTTGGATTCCCTCTTCCCATAACCGGGCAACCATGTAAATGTGGATTTGATTCAAAGTTTCCTCTGTAAAATAACCGTGAGCGATTCCTGCTTGATTCGTAAATATATAGAGCGGAAGTCCGGTTGCAGCTAAAGTCTTTAGGCCGGTGAAGGCTCCGGGAAGGAATTCTAAACCGGAAATATCACTTAAATAATTCTTTTCAGCGATGATGGTGCCGTCACGGTCGAGAAAAATTGCCGCACTTCTTTGATCTTGTCGATTTCTATCTATTGTATGCTGAACTTCATGCCTGCAATCGGCAAAATAGGTGACCATTTAAGACTCCTAATGTTCCAAATTTTTCCTACTGCACTCGCCAAGTGGTAAGACCTTGATTTTCGAAATTGAAGGGAGTTATTTGTGCTCCTACCTTTTCCAGATCTGCGGCAATTAAGTGTTTTTTATTATAAGGACAATAAAGCAGTAAATATCCTCCACCGCCAGCTCCTAGAATTTTTCCTCCTAAAGCGCCTCGTTTCATGGCCAAATGATAAAGAGTGTCGATTTTTTCATTGGAAATAGCCCCAGCAAGCTGCTTTTTCTCCATCCAAGCTTGATGCAGATACTCCCCGAGCTGGTTCAAACGTCCTTGTAATAGAGCGTTTTTCATGGCTATTGTAATCGCTTTTAATTCATCCAAGGCGTGTAAGGAACTTTCCTTTTTCTTTAAATAACCATCAACTTGAGTAGCGATAATATTGGCTGAAAGCCTAGTCCGTCCTGTATAAACAAGTAACAAATGGTACTCCAGCTCGTTAATAATTACAGGTGATAGCCGTAAGGGATTGACGATAGTTCCATCGTGGTAAAACTCAATAAAATTAAAACCACCAAAAACCGCTGCATATTGATCCTGTTTCCCACCGCGAATCGCTAAATCCACGCGTTCGATCTCATAGGCTAAAGCCGCTAAATCATAATTACTCCAGGTTAGGTTTAACCATTGACGGAAAAGTCCGAGTAGTGCGACGACCATTGTTGAAGATGAACCCAGGCCGCTCCCTGGCGGGGCATCGCTATGTAAAAAAAGTGAAAACCCTTGTTTCCAGCCCTCGAACTTTCGAAGTACCGCTTTTACCAAATCCATTTGCCCATTAAAATCTAATTTTTGTGAGGCCAGGAATTTGGCAAACATCTCAACATCAAGGGATTCGACCTGAATTTCTTGATCGGTCCTTGGAATCAAAGTACCGTAACTGTAGCGATTTATTGTAGTACTAAGGACCACACCTCCTTTTTCAGAAAGATAAGGTTCAATATCGGTACCGCCACCGGCAAAACTTATACGTAGAGGGGCCCTGCTGCGGATCTCCAAGCTTGTGCCTCCCTTATCGGATTCCTTTGGCCTTATGGTCTGTTTATCATTTATACACAGATTTAGGCATAGGATATTTTATGAAATAAAAATTAGAGAGGTGCTCCTAAAAAATATTTCGCAATTGAAATTATAATACTAGGAATTTACGAGCATGGGAGGGCGTATCTTGAAACACCAGCGTTATGATGAAGCAATTTATGACGATACAATGAGGCTGCTAACTGATGAATATCAAAGGTATTTACCCATTTTTCAGCGGCTCGGATTAAAGCCCAGACGCTATTTCTGTGATCATGATGCAGCTTATGTTGGAACGGTTGAAGGATGGTTCCGTTTAGGCTTTAAAAAGTACAGCAAACAAGAATTGAAATGGCTACGGCAAATTTTAGAATATTTACACGAACGCTCTTTTCATAACTGGGCAGTACCATGGCAAAAAACGGTTATTTGGGAAGAACATTCCTTTTGTTACCTGATTCAGCCGTGGCTTTTGGCAAAGGAACATTTTCAACCGGGTGATCCGGCTTCGTTATCTAGAATAGCCGAAATTACAACCGAACTCTATAACTGTGGTAAGGATTATTTTGAGAATCGTGGCATTGAAATTATCCGCGATCATTGGCAAAGTATTGATTTTGAATGGGAAAATACGTTGCATAAATTAGATCAATTTAAAAACGATTTTGAACATGAAAAAACCCGCAAAGAATTCGATGAGTTAAGAAAAAGTGTGATTACCGTTTTAAGCGATTGTCTCGATAGCTGGAAAAAGTCGGGATTGTCATCGTTATTGGAACATCACCAACACTCGGGCGTTTTAGGGCACGGTAATTTATCAACCAAGAATATTGTATGGCTGAGTAATGATTATTATTTGTTAAATTGGGAGGGCCTTGCATTTCAGCCTCGGATTGTCGATGTGGCTTCTTTGATTAATGACGTGGCATGGTGGGAACCGGATTGGATTTTGTTTTTACTCAATGAGTATGCCAAAATTCAACCGTTCTGGCCGGAAGAACATGTGGCATTATTTGCTTTATTGAAATATCCCAAAAAAGTGATTGATATATTGGGTACAGGAGAAAATGAAGAAATTTTAAGCCCGAAGGATTTGAAAGGGGAGATCAAAGAATTGGCAAGAAAAGAACGCTGTTTGACAAAAGCTTGGAAGGAGTTAGGAACCCAAAAGCGTTGGGTTTGGGGGCATCAAAGTGGAGTACCATCTGTGGATCCGGGTAAAATTTCAATGGTATTATCACCGGTTGAAACTTGGGGAGATTTTGCGGGACAGGTCGATTCACTCATTCAAGTTCAACATGATCAAAAGTTACCCAGTGATGTAATGGAACGATTGAATTATAATGAACCGGATCAAGTCATGGCTGGACGAGACGGTAATGTTCTTGAGTCAGCAGCAAAGGAGACTCCCGCATATAATGAAAATAATTTTATCGAAATCGTCGAACCTCAACTTAAGATTCCTGATGAAAACGTACCAGATGTTGCAGAAGAAGAGAAAATAATCGCACCTCAAATAAGTACAGAATCTTTACCAGATTCCAAAGCCGCGGGAAATGAAAAAGTCGTTCAAACCAAAGCGCAGTTGGCCCAAAGTGAATTAAAAACTGAAATAATAAGCGAGGAAAAAAATGAATTAAAAAGTGAAATAAAAGGCCAAGAAAAATATGAATCAAAAAAAGAAACTCCAGCCACTCCAGTGATTGTTTCTTGGGGTAAATTTCCGAAACCAATGGGAGCGAATAAAAAACTTGGAAACCGATGATTTCATTTTTTATGAGACTATATTTCGCCTGGGAATCAAGCCGGGAGTTTTTGATTTAATACCGGCAAAACCGAGGCGGGTAGTTCCTTATTACGATGATGGTTATTTATTGGAGACCCATGAAGGGAACATAGCCTTGTGGACCCATCGAAGCCCTGAAGCATATTTGGCTTGCCAGCTTCAAATTTTACAGTTATGCGCTCAGCATGGATTTACGGGATTTTTATATCCGATGCAATTAACAGACGGACGAAATTACGCCGAGTTTAATGAAAATTGTTGGTTTTATATAACTCCTTGGCCGGGGCTTCAAAAAGTCCGTTTCAGTAACAGCCGTGATTTAAAGGCAATCGTTAATTTACTGGTATTTTTCAGAAAAATTATTCATAACAATGGATTTTTATTTTATCTATCGGAAAAAAAATCGGGTTTTAATTTACCTGAAAAATATCGGGAAATAAAACAACAACTTGACTCATTTGAAATGCTGGCTATTAACCGTTTGCGCCCCACTGAATTTGATAGGCAATATCTTAGTTATTTACCGGAGATTCGGCAACAAATAAAAGCTGCTCTTGAAATATTGGAGAACTCCAATTATCAGGAGGCTATCAATCGCTTATCGGCCCCGGATATTATAATTAATAAATTAACCCGTCATAATCTAGGTTTCGATCAGGAAGGAAGGGCAATTTGTTACCAACTTGATGATTACCGTTGGGATTTACCGATTATCGACTTAGCTATTTTCCTTATTAAAACCGGGCGCTCATCAAAGTGGGATTCAAACTGGTATCAAATGATCTTGAAAGAATATGAAACTCATTTTCCAATGAGCAAATTGGACCACCAGATAATTCATGCTTATATTGCGTTTCCGTGGAGCTTTTATCGCTTAGCTTCGCGTTATTATTATAACCGTGTTGATTGGACATTGCGGATTTTTATGGAAAAAATGGATCGTATAATGGAAGATGAGCCAAACCGGAGAGACTTCTTGCTGAATTTGTAAAGCAAAGAAAGCCTAATTCAGCAAAAGATTGTATCAGATTTTGATGATAATGCATAAAATAGAGTTTGTATATTAAAAGATGATTAAGATAGAGAAGCTGGCTAAAAAATAATGAGGCGGCTTATATGCTATTTTACTAAGGATTTAGAAATTTAAAACCTAAATAATAAAAAACTCTTGATTTGATATTTCACCTATGATATTATATTAAAGCTGTCGCAAATCGGTCGGCTGAAATAAAAACAAAAAAATTCCAGCTTGACAAAGTAAAACGGTTTGTGATAAGATATAAAAGTCGCCTCAAGCGGCGGCAGAAAATCAATTGAACCTTGAAAACTGAACAGTAGGAAAGAAAAATGACTGGTAAGTCTTTTTTAAAGAAGTCATTTAATGAATTTAACTTATTAAATTTAATT
>JAEZKW010000021.1 GCA_023415375.1 Bacillota bacterium | reverse complement strand
AAATGATGATAAGACGACAAATTTAAACTTAAGTTAGTTTTGCTGTTATGTTACTTAATCGGTAGATAACATAAAAATGAAAGGGGAAGTAAAAATGAGACTAAAAGCCTTAATGAAAATCCTTTTTATTCTCATGATATTTTTCGTAACACCTGTGAGTCTGTTTGCAGAGACTCTCCCAACGACACCGCAAACGGGATATGACCAGGTTCAGAGCAATATTCCACACGGTCAGGTCAGCTATTTTTATTATCAGTCCGCGGCGACAAACAGCCAGCGGAGGGCGAGAATTTACCTGCCGCCGGGATATTCAACAAGCAGCAAATATAGTGTCCTGTATTTATTGCACGGCATCGGCGGAAATGAAGACGAGTGGTATAACAACGGCGCACCGAACGTCATCCTCGATAATCTCCTTGCTGCGGGAAAAATCAAACCTTTTATTGTGGTGTTGCCGAACGGTAATGCAACAGGAACGGGAATATCGGATGGTTGGGAAAATTTCACCAACGATTTGCTCCATAGCCTCATGCCCTATATTGAAAAAAACTATTCAGTTTATAACGACTCCAAACACCGAGCGATCGCCGGCCTTTCAATGGGTGGCGGACAGTCGCTGAATATCGGGCTGCCAAATGTGGATACATTCCCCTATATCGGTGGATTTTCCTCAGCGCCGAACACCAAAGACGTTAACCAGTTGTTTACTAATACAAACATTAAGCAGTTGTTGAAACTTTTGTTTCTTTCCTGCGGAACCGCAGATAGTCTTATATCTAATAACAATAGGGTAAGGGATTATTGTAAAGCCAATAATATCCCCTACTCGGAATGGCTCATCCAGGGAGCGGGACATGATTGGAGTGTGTGGAAGCCTAGCCTATGGAATTTTGTACAAATGGCGGGAGTGGCGGGATTTACGGATTATGGCCCGCAATCAGCTTTTTTACGAATCGAAGCCGAAAGCTACAACACCCAGTCAGGAATCCAAACCGAAAGTTGCAACGAGGGGGGACAGAATATCGGTTACATAGAGAACGAGGATTATGCTGTTTACAATAATATCGATTTCGGCAACGGCGCTGATAGCTTTCAGGCCAGAGTAGCCAGCAACACCAGCGGAGGGAATATTGAGATCAGGCTTGACAGCCTTACCGGCCCTGTAGTGGGAACTTGTGCAGTTCCCGGAACCGGCGGTTGGCAAAATTGGGTCACTGCAACATGTAATGTCAGCGGGGCCAACGGAACCCATGACTTATATCTGAAATTTACCGGAGGAAGCGGATATTTATTTAATGTGAACTGGTTTCAATTTGCCGGCGCAGCCTCAAGCAATTTAGTGACCAATCCCGGAATGGAAACAGGAAATACCAATGGATGGGCTGTTAATGGCGCAGGCTCGATTGCTGTTTCCACTGCTCAAAAACATAGCGGTACGTATAGTTTGATTTCTACCGGCAGGACCGCCGCCTGGAACGGACCGCTCTCGAATTTAACTTCCGTGGTGCAAAATGGTAAAACTTATACTTGTTCCGGTTGGGTAAGATTAGATAATGCAACAAGCGGCACGGTTATCATGACTATCAAAAAAACAGACGGCAGCGGAACATCTTATACCAATGTTGCTACCGCGACAGGAAACAATAGCTCTTGGGTTCAGTTAGCCGGTAGCTATCCGTTAAATGTTACCGGAACTTTAACCGAACTATCCATCTATTTCGAAGGACCATCTAGCGGAGTTAATTATTATGTGGATGATGTTTCGGTGCAATAGTTAAACCAAAAAAGGGGCTGTTGCAAAAGAGAATTCAGTCGTTTACGTGCATTTATGCACGTACGCGCACGTACGATAGAGATACAATATATAAACATTGGTCTATTCAATGAACGATATATTGGATATCTCGTTTAATTTGAAAATGCTTTTGCGACAGCTTCTCTCAAACCTATTCCAGAACTGACTAAGAAACGAATCATACAATTAATTTTAAATTGGAGGTTTATGCAATGAAAAATAAACTCTTAATAATGGTTTCATTACTGTCGATAGTTATTCTTCTTTTTATCATACCATGCTTTGCCGACTATCCGATTTTCTATCAACGTTATACGGCTGATCCGTCTGCTTTGGAATATAATGGTAGGCTCTATCTTTATTGTTCGCATGATGTATATCAAGCAGGGGCAGGTTATACAATCACAGATGTTACTTGTATATCCACGGATGATTTGAAGAATTGGACAGATCACGGGGAGGTATTTAAAGCATCCGGCTGGGCTACAGCAACATGGGCCCCCGCCGTTGTTTACAGAAACAATAAATTTTATATCTATTATGGTAATGGTGGAAATGGTATAGGCGTTGCAGTGAGCACTAGTCCTACCGGACCTTTTACCGATGCGCTTGGAAAAGCATTAGTAAATAGCAGTACTCCCGGTGTAAATCCGCCTTCGGGATTTTGGTGTTTTGACCCTGGCGCATTTGTTGACGATGATGGACAGGCCTATTTGTATTTTGGAGGAAACGGGCAGGGGAATACGCGAGTAATCAAACTTAATAGCGATATGATCAGCATTAACGGATCTGCGTCGCAGATTGTGGCTCCGCGTTTTTTTGAGGATTCGTGGATTCATAAATATAACGGGAAATACTACTATTCATACTCTACAGACTTTTCCCAGGGTGCTGCTACGATAAACTATATGATGAGCAGTAGCCCGACTGCCGGCTTCGTAGACAAAGGCACCATATTACCCAATCCGCCTTCGAATGATGGTAATAATAATCACCATTCAATTGTATCCTTTATGGGGAATTGGTATATTGCTTATCACAACCATGCTCTTGCGATACAAAACGGTATTACTGACACTTCGATAAGAGCATACCAAAGAAGCATATGTCTAGATAGGTTGTACTATAACGCGGATGGTACCATCCAACCAGTTACAATAACAACGAACGGCTTAACTCAGCTTAAATATGTAAACCCTTATATCATGAATGAAGCTGAAACAATGGCCCAAGAGTCCGGCATTAATACGGAAGAGTGCGGCGAAGGCGGTCGGAATGTAGGCTATATCGAAAACGGGGACTGGATTATGATCAAAGGGGTGGATTTTGGTTCCGGTGCAACATCTTTTGATGCTAGAGTAGCCTCTGCGACCAGTGGCGGAAATATCGAGATTCGTCTTGACAGTCCAACCGGGACGTTGGCGGCAACCTGTGCTGTTCAAGGCACAGGCGGCTGGCAGACTTGGGTCACAAGATCTTGTGCGGTCAGCGGCGCAACCGGGGTACATGACTTATATTTGAAATTTACCGGAGGAAGCGGATACCTGTTCAACCTTAACTGGTATCAATTTACTGGCGGAACCTCAAGCAATTTAATTACCAATCCCGGAATGGAAACCGGAAATACCAATGGATGGGCTGTTAATGGTGCAGGCTCGATCGCTGTTTCCACTGCTCAAAAACATAACGGTACGTATAGTTTGTTTTCTAGCGGCAGGACCGCCGCCTGGAACGGGCCACTGCAGAATTTAACTACCATAGCGCAAAACGGCAAAACCTATACTTGTTCCGGATGGGTAAGATTGGATAATGCAACGAGTGATTCGATTATCATGACGATCAAAAAAGTGGACGGCAGCGGTACATCATATACCAATATAGCTTCTGCGACTGGCAGCAATAGTTCCTGGGTCCAATTGTCCGGCAGTTATGCATTAACGGTTACCGGAGCTTTAACCGAGCTGTCCATTTATTACGAAGGACCGGGTAGCGGGGTTAATATGTATGTTGATGATGTTTCGGTACAATAAATAACTGAATGAAAGGAGCCTTCTAAATAATTCAATATAATTCAATCAAAATATTGGTTATTATAGAAGGCTCCATAGTCAGATTTGAACTTGTATTAATAAATCTTAAAAGTAGATAATGACGATGTTCAAATCATTGGGCCCCTTTACTGCCCAGTCGAGTTACTTAGCTAATGTCATAGGAATCGATCCCTGTGTCTATATTGATGACGCAAAATTGTATTGGGGCTGTCCCGGATTCAATGATAATTTCGGGCAGCATTTTTTGTTGGAGTGAACCATGACATCGGTATGGCTCGCCAACAGATGATTTACGGTAAATTCCAATTTTGGTTGATGAAGTTCCACCTTCTTTTGAAGGAAGACGTTACTTTTAAGGCGAATTATAATTAAAAAAATATCAACTGGAAGAAGGAATCTTTACGGAACCAATAAGGATTTTATTGGCGGATGATCAAAAGCTTTTCCGGGAGAGTTTAGGGTCAATATTGGAAATACGGAATCCAAACCTCAAAGTGATTGCGCAAGCAAGCAATGGTGAGGAATGTTTAAAGCTTGCTATCCAGCATCTCCCCGATATTATATTAATGGATGTACGAATGCCGGTTATGGATGGGGTTGAATGTTCCAGGAAGGTCCGGGAGAGTTGCCCTCAGTGTAAAATCATTATGTTGACAACTTTTAGCGATGACGAGTACGTGTTTGAGGCTTTAAAGTTAGGTGTGGCAGGATATCTTTTGAAAGATATTCAACCCAATGAAGTAGAGGCAGCTATTTTAACAGTTTATAATGGCGGGGTGTTAATGGCTTCCGATGTGGCAGCGAAACTGATTCATAAATTAAATACGATACCCGAACCAATAGAACCAATCAACATGAACATAAACATTCAAAAGTTATTAACACCCAGGGAGTTTGATGTTTTTAGGTTATTAGCATTAGGACACGATAATAAAGAGATTGCCGAGAAGCTGTGCTTGACTGAAGGTACCGTACGTAATCACGTGAGTAACATTTATAGCAAACTTGATTTAAAAGACCGGGTTCAGGTTGTAAAATATGCGATAGAGCACGGTGTAATTTAAATCTCGATTCTGCAAGTATGTTTGAATTTCCCGATAAATTGCACATGGGCGCGGGTGGAAAAATTCCAATTTCAAGTTAAAATTTTCAGTAGGGGGATCCTCTAGTGCGATCTTCGTACCTTATTCATACCGGGACGATTGTTCTTAGCCTGTTGATTCACGGTTTGGCGTGGAATCTTTATTTATTATACAAACCGATGGGAGTCCCTCCTTATTGGGAAACTCAATTTTTTACCATCTTAATTATCTCGGCTTGTCTGGTTGTTATTACTCATTTGTTGACTATCAATTGGATTAAGGTTCTAGGCTTTGTTTTACGGGGTCTTTTAGCTTTAATCGTTATGAATTCAATGCCTGAACAAATGCCCATTTATGTTCCTTTAATTGCAGTAATTTTATTCGAGATATTCTTAGTCGCTTCAACCTGGATTGGAATAAGTTCCTCTCTATTTTTACTTTCATTAATGACTTGGGAAAGATGTTTAACTAATCAAACTTGGGGTTATTTTCATGCAGGTCCCAGAATTGCCGATTTTGTTCTCCCTTGGGGAGAGTGTGTTATTGCAATGATTGGTGGTATTTTGATACGGGGTTTATTAGATCGAGTCACCCAGCTTTCTATACAAGTTGAACAATTTCATCAGTCGAATATCCGTCTGGTTGAAGCCAATTTGGGACTTCAGGATTATACAGTACGCCACCAACGGGAAAGTATTATGAATGAAAGAAACCGGATTTCGCGTGAGATTCATGATTCCGTAGGATATATGTTGACGAATTTAATTGCGGTGCTTGATTATACCCGGGAGTTAATTATCGCGGGTAAGGATCAAGCATTGGAAAAACTGGATAGCGGTAGGGAACAAGCCAGGGAGGCTTTGGCAGAAGTTAGAAGGGCGGTTAGGGCCCTGCGGCCTCCGATTGAAGTGAGCCATCTTCAGGCGATTTCAGCCTTAATTACTGCTTTTTCAGAAGTAACCAAAATTGAAGTTTCAGTCCATATGTCTGATTTGCCGGATAGTTTAACTGAAGAAATAGATTGGTTAATTTATCGGGTCATTCAAGAAGCACTAACGAATACTTTTCGTCATGGACAAGCCAACCACGTGTTTATCAATGTTCATCAGAAAAATAAATTAATAAGTATTACTGTTAGGGATAACGGGTTAGGCACATCCAATATTAAGTTGGGTTGTGGATTGACCGGCATTCAAGAGCGAGTAAAAGATTTGGGGGGAAGATTTGCGGTTGAGTCCGCGCCAAGTCAAGGCTTTACCATCAAAATTTTAATTCCCTGGACAAAAGGAAGAATAGAAGTCGTTTAATATACAGATATTTATATAAATGAATCCCCATCCATCAATTTGGTTGAAAATTATTGGACCCATGACAATTGTCATGGGTCCGTTTGTTAGATGATTATGAGAGTTTCTAGTATTTCAGAGTATTTAAAATAAAAATCCTTTTTTCGATTACCGGATCCATGACATTGATCCCAAATCGTAACCAATATTTTACTAAGAATTCATGACAGCTATCAGCAGCGGTAAATCTTATTTAGCTGGTATAATAAATGTGAACATCTTGATTGATTTGCTAAATCGCATGTTATTTAGTATGTCAAGGAGGTGGTTTTTGGGTCGATAGTTTACATTTTCGGATTTATTATCTCAACTTATTGTCACTAAATAATTTTAGGGAGGAAGAATGAATGTCGAGAACTAAGAAATTTGTGTCCTGTTTATTGCTGTTCGGACTCGTTGCCGCAATGGTTTGTGGCTTAAGCGCAGTTAATGCAGCGAACCAGATTACATTGACAGTTTGGGATTTTAAGTATGCTGACGCTGGTATGCACGCAGTTATGGTAAAAATAGACGACATGTTTATGAAAAAATATCCCAATGTTAAGGTGAATCATGTAGCCCAACCGAACGATCAATATTATCAACAATTGCGCGCGGCTGCCCAAGTTAATGAAGGGCCGGATGTAGCCTTAATGCATGGTGCAAGAGGCGACGTATACGAACTGGACCAATTTGAAGTTAAACTGGACAAGTATATCAAATCCTGGCGCAAAGAAATTCCTGAAGATAGCTGGAAAGTCGCTGCCACGAACCGGGACTTTAAAAAAGGCATCAAATTAATCCCCATGACCTCCCAGGGTTTCGGATTTTATTACAATAAAGCTTACTTCAAAAAAGTCGGCCTTGACCCCAATGCACCTCCAAAAGATTGGAAATCCTTCTTGGCGGCTTGTGAAAAGTTAAAAGCGGCCGGAATTGTTCCAATTACTGGTGGACTTAGGGATTATACCGCTAACTTTATGTTCCGTTGTTTAGCTGCGAATATTTACGGTAAAGATGTTGCTGGCTTGAAAACCGGAAAACAAGGTTTTGCCAAAAATGCCGCATTCAAAAAAGCAGCTGAGATGATGGTGGAATTAAAAAATAAAGGTTATTTTGATCCCAATGCCGGTTCCATTCCTTACTTCATGGATGCTATTAACATGTTTGCTGCGGGTAAAGGCGCTATTTCTGTAGGCTTGCTCTCGGATGTCGCCAACTGGAAACAATTCAGTGATGGTCTAGGTAAAGATAATATCGGTTATTTCCCATCGATCAACTTTGCTGAAGCTAAGAACAAGGATATGCAATCATTTCAACCCGTTGGTATTGGTTATGCGGTTATGACTTGGTCCAAACACCAAGATCTGGCGGAGAAATACGCTGAGTTTTATGCCCGGGGTGAAGGAGCTCAAACTTTTGTCGCAGGTACCGGCGCATTATCTCCGAATACCAACCTGGATACTGCAGCTTTAGGATATCCAGTTTTAAAAGATATCAGCGGTTATCTGAAAAAGAATATTTCTGAAGATTATCAAACCTGGTTTGTCGGTTCTTTTGAAGATGATTTTAACGCCGTTTCTCAAAAATTATTGATAACCGGAGAAATCACTCCTGATAAATTCGTTCAGGAAGTTGAAAAAGTTGCAGCACAACACAGATAAAATATCATTGCGGCTCCTAAGGTAGTTTCCTGCCGCTTTCATTACCGGAATGGTGATGAAAGCGGCACCTAAAACCTGATACTATGTCTTTTTATTAAGGAGTTTGATGGCTTTGAGAAAAACGAACTTGCAAACTCAAGAAAAGCGGGATGCGTATTGGCTAATTACACCATTGATGCTTCTTACCTCTGTATTCATCCTCTTTCCGGCGGTTTCAAATTTTTATTACAGTTTTACCGATTGGAAAGGGTTTGGTTTGGTCAATTGGATTGGATTTGATAATTTTAGCACCATGTTACAAGATGATAGATTTTGGCAGTCCATAAAAAATACCTTGTTTTTAATTCTGTTCATCCCGGGAGGCGTTTTTATACCCTTATGTTTGGCGGCTTTGTTACGGGGCGGTCTTAAAGGCTGGAAATTTTTTAGATCCGTAATTTATTTACCCAACGTTCTAGGTTATGTAATCTTGGGAATGATATTCAACCTGTTTTTACGATCCAATGGTCCTTTGAACGGTTTATTGCAAATGGCCGGTCTACATTCGTGGGCGTTGGATTGGCTGAATCGCCCCATTTTAGCGATATTATCATTAGGATTTGTCTACGGTATTTTGATGCGCGTCGGGTTCGGCACCATTTATTTTTTAGCGGCTATGGGTGGCATTGATGAGCAATTGTATGAAGCGGCACGGATTGACGGGGCCGGTTGGTGGACGACTTTCTGGAAAATTACCTTACCTTCGATCCGGTTTAATATTGAGTTTTTAGTTGTCATGTCGGTTATTGAAAACGTAGCCCGCGCCTTTTCGTTTATTTATACCTTTAGTCATGGCGGACCCGGATACAGTACTTGTACCTTGGAATATGGGCTTTATAATCTTGGTTTTATTAACGGGAAAATGGGGTACGCCAGCGCCTGGGCGGTAGTTCTCTTTTTTATCTGCGCAATTATCGCTATCATGCAAATTCGATTAATGAGGCGGCCTGAAAATGAATAAAAATGTTAAGTTGATCATTTATATCGTATTAATATTTACTGCGATTTTATCGATATACCCACTTTATCACGTATTAATAACCAGTTTTAAACAAGTCAACGAATATCTCGACAACCGGGTCATGCCACCGGCACATTGGGTCATCGATAACTATAAACTGGCAATCGATCAAAATTTGCTTTATTATTTCCGAAATAATTTTATCCTTATTCCGGCGGCAATGGTTTTTTACTTATTTGTTTGTATTACCGCAGGCTTTGCATTCGGGCGATTGCAGTTTAAATTACGATTACCGTTATTTTTAATTGTACTCTTTTTAATGATCTTCCCACAGATGCTGTTATCTTTGCAGATCTTTCAATTATGCGCCAAGTTTCATCTCACCAATACTTATTGGGGCGTTATCCTAGTTTGGACAGCCTATTTTGCTCCTTTCGGAACCTATATTATGTCCACCTATTTCAATACATTACCATATGAAATCATCGAATCCGCCCGTATCGACGGCGCAAGCACATGGGGTATATTAACCCGGATTGCCACACCTATGGCACTGCCGATGATGGGGATCTTAATTATTATTGGTTTTCAATCTATGTGGAATGAATTGCCGTTTTCCTTGTTATTGCTCCAAAAAATGGAGATGCGCACCGTTACCATAGGTATCGCAATGATTCAGGGGCAATACGGTATTCCCGATACAATTCAGACTGCAGTCATCACGATAGCTGCGGTAATACCCATGTTAATCTTTGTATTTTTCCAAAAATATATTGCCACTGGTGCATTTTCCGGTGCTCTCAAAGGTTGATTTTTGCGGATTAGAAATCAAATAATGGACGGATGTTAAACAGTATTCCTGGGGAAAAAATATGAAAAGGAAATATCAAGGTCTTCCATACGGTTCGACCTCTTTGCGAGAAAGTGTATTCAAAAAGAGAGCGGAAATAAACCGACAATATATGCTCAGCCTCTCCAGTAAAAATCTGTTGCAAAACCATTATCTTACAGC
>JAEZKW010000374.1 GCA_023415375.1 Bacillota bacterium | reverse complement strand
TACATCATTATCGGCCAATTTGCCATCGGTAGATTATGCAACCCAAAGTCAGCTGAAATGATTACATTTTCGTGTTAATAGTGTTGGTGGGATTAAAAATACTGATTCACCAAATGCAAACCATCTTTGACAATTTTTTCGAACTCAAATATTTCCTCATCGTTCCACATTTGTAGATTCCTTTTATCCTCCGGTTTTAGTTCCACTTCATTATTTCCAAAGAGAAGCTTATCATATAAATTGTTTATTTTCCCTTCATCGGAATTACCATAAAATTCATCTCCGACCGAATGGGCTACATCGGAAATGATGTTCCAAAAGTTAAGAAAATATAAACTATCGATACGTTTATGTTTTTCTTGAAGCCATGATGTTGCATAGTCAAAGGATAAAGAGGTTTCATAGTCTTCTAGCTTAATTTTTTTGAACCGGGCAAATAACGCCAACTCTTCAAGGCTATGAAAAGTTTTCACTTTGCGAGTATCCATAATGAAACCTTCTTTCTCACTACAATACCAAATGCAATAACTTTCTTGATGATTCTGAATTAATTTAAAAGGGTAATACTCTTTCATCGAATGATGCCTCCTAAATCATGCAGTAATGATTATTAGACGACAATTTTTTTCCACTTTCCGGTCCGAAACCGGAAATAAATCAAAACAGAACGGATAAATTGGTCTAAAAATGCAGCCATCCACGCCCCTCCCAGCCCCCAATGAAATACTAAGACAAATAAGGCAGCCAGTGATACCCTGGCTACAATCATCCCAATCAAAGAGGATACCAGGGGCCAAAGCGTATCCCCCGCGCCCCTTAGGCAACCGGAAATAATGGACAGATAATTCTGAGGAAATGTAATGAAAGTTGCGATTTTAAGAACCAGCGCTGCTTGAATCAGCACAGCCGCATCCGGTGTATAAATTTTGGCAATCTGGTAACCTGCCAAAAAAAAGAATACTCCGATCGATAGCGAAATCACCAATCCCATCCGATTAATTTGGCGGCAGTAATCTTCGGCCAATCTGGAATTATTGGCTCCCAAACTCCGCCCCGCAAATGAACTGGCTGCAACCGACAACCCATTGACCAAATTTGAAACAAACTGAGTAATGCTGAGGCATACTTGATGCGCAGCTAAAGCAGCAGTTCCTAGATCAGCGACAATTTTAGTATATAACAAAAAGCCCACCCGAAAAGCGAACTGTTCTCCTGCTGCGGAAATCCCAATTTTCATGATTCTCAGAATCATATTGAAATCCAATCGAAAACTATCATGGAACGAAATCCCAACCGGAAGTTTGCTCCTAAATAGAGCCGATATTGACATCAAACAAGCCGTCAATTTAGCGAGAGTCGTAGCCATGGCCGCTCCCTCAAGGCCCATCGTAGGGACAAACCAAAATCCATAAATCCAAGCAACGCCGACTACTGCATTGATGATATTGGAGACGATATTATAGTACATCGGAATTTTTGATTCGCCAGCTCCCCTAAATATCGAGGTGATTGCGGTGGGAATCGATTGAAAAAGCATTCCAACCGCCATATATTTCATATACATTGAAGCGTAATCTACAGTGTCCGGTTTTGCTCCCAAGAGAATAACGATCTTCCGCGCCCAAACAACTCCAATAACGGCTAAAATCGTTCCCAAGATTATCGCCATTAAAACAGTCTGAATGACAACCTTCTTCACATCCCGGTGATTTTGGGCTCCGATAAACCTGGAGATCAAAGCCGTAGCGCCTATATTAAAAGATTGAAAAACCGCTAAACTAATCAAAACAGGTTGACTGGTAAGCCCAACCGCACCAAGAGCGCACGCCCCCAGGTGCCCAACCAAAGACAGATTAACCATTGCAATCAACGACATCAACATAAGTTCAGCAATAATAGGTCCGGAAAAGATTAGTATTGATTTCCGGATTTCCGCTTTGGATAATTCTTGATTTCCTTCGAACACTGAAACTTTTTGCACCATAATTTTAGATTCCTTAATTGATTCCTTGAATTGTGAATTGATTTTCTATCAATTTTGCTAATAAACCCCTTCAAAATAAATTATAACGGTTTCTCAAATTAAAATCCGTATATTTTTTATCACAACAGGCAAATTCCTCTCATATTTTATTTGAATCTATGTTACAATCAATGGGGGGTGGAATCATGGCTCCGCATGGTATGAATGATCAAAATCCTTTTTATATTAACCGGCGCAAAATGAACAATTACCATGATGGTCATGTTCATGACTGTTTTGAAATGCTCTATTTGTCTTCCGGACAACGGTTTTTTTTCATCAACGACCGTACTTTTAAAGTTAAGGAAGGCGATTTGTTTCTAATCCATCCCAACGTCCTCCATAAAGCTACCAGTAATGAGGCTTTAAACTGCGAAGGCATCCTCCTTTATTTCATTGAAAAACGGCTATCTCCGGTTCGGTCTATTCGGGAGATCTTAACACCCTTATTTCAAAGTGAAACCATCGCTTTTAGCTTATCATTAAACGCCCGCGCTTTTGTGGATGAACTATTCTCCAAAATGTTGCAAGAATACCAAAACAAAAACAACGAATATTTATTAGCAATACAAGCTTATGTTTTGGAACTGCTCATTTTCCTTTCCCGAAATATTAAAGAATCCCAAGCATCTTCCTTTGAACACCCAAGTCCAATGCATGAAAAAGTTTCCGATATCGCCGGTTATATTAATCAGCATTATTCGGAAGCACTCTCCCTCAATTTTTTAGCAAATCATTTTTATATCAGTCCCAATTACTTGTGCAAGGTGTTCAAAGAAGTCACTGATTTTACTTTGATCGAGTATTTAAATAATGTGCGGGTCAAGGAAGCAAAAAGACTTTTGCTTGAATCCAGGGAAAAAGTCGTTGATATTGCGGAAAAAGTTGGCTTTGGAAGTATAACAAACTTCGGTAGGGTATTTAAAGAAGTTACCGGACATCCACCGTTATATTACAGGAAACTTGGAAAGTAA
>JAEZKW010000231.1 GCA_023415375.1 Bacillota bacterium | reverse complement strand
TACAGAATTCGTTGGGAAGTAATAGGCTAAAAACCTTTTCCACCAAGATTTTTTGGGAGAGGCCAATGGTTCAATAGGCTTATTTTGATCGTAACTGAAGTCGTGCATGTGCGCGTTGATGAATTGTAGTCGAAGGTCAGTGCTATCCATTGTAGTGGGTAAAGCCTCAACGACCAAATTTTCAAATGGTAAGCCTTTTTCGGGACTATCGCTTTCTAACTTAATTTTAGTCTTTAACTCGGCCATTGGATGTACGGATATGGAAATTTTCAAAGAAATCATGTTTCCTCCTTTAAATAAGGAATTGATGTAGAATCTCCCCTACAATTTAAAAAAGTGTTTTTATCTAAAATTTTTTTTGAATATATGGGATGTTCCTATAATAGTCTAATCGATTTTTAAACGAAGGTAACAGGCTAGGAGCATTAATTAAGAATGTTCGAATCAAAGGAGTGTTCATCCGTGAAAAATTTTGGTGGTCCTTTATCATCTTTACCTTATTGATTTCTTCATCTTTGGTATGGGCAGGATGGGAAAAAGATTTACCGAAAAAAGTAAAGGCCCTGCAAAGTAAGAATGGGGAAGACTCAGGAAACAGAGAATTGAGTGAGGAACAAATCATCGCCGGACTGAAAGAGGCACTCCATGTCGGTACCGATAATGCAGTGAATTCCTCGGGGCAAAAAGATGGTTATTTTGGTAATCCCGTAATTAAGATTTCGATGCCTGATCAACTGCGGAAGGCCGAAAAAGTATTGCGCAAAACCGGAAATGATAAAATAGTGGATGATTATATCCTAAGTATGAACCGTGCCGCTGGACAGGCAGCCCCTGCTGCTAGGAAAATCTTTTGGGACGCAATTAAAGGTATGAGTTTTGGGGATGCCCGGAAGATTCTTCAGGGTAATGATACGGCAGCCACTGAATATTTTAAAATGAAAACTTCGGATGAGCTCCGGAGAGCTTTTCAACCGGTGATAAGCGAAGCCACCAACAATGTGGGAGTCACTCGAAACTACAAAGCATTGGCAGATAAAGCAAAATCGGTACCACTTATCAAGATTGAACCGGTGAACATCGATGAATATGTGGTCGACAAAGCTTTGGATGGATTGTTTTATCTGGTAGGAGAAGAGGAAAAGAAAATCCGCAAGGACCCGTTGGCCAGAGTAACCGATATTTTAAAGCAGGTATTTGGAAGAAGATAGCGTTGATTTAAGTTCGTATCTATACATATTACTTAAGTAAAGGGGCTGTCTTAGAAATTTTGACTGTCCCTTTTTCTTAGCTACTTGTTTGACCTTATTTGACCAAATACGTTGAAAGCTTAAGTAATAAGGAAAAAGAATAAAAAATGATTTGCTGGACTTTTTTAATTTCAAGCCATAAATCAAAACCGACATAATTTAGTTATAAAAGGTCAAATTGAAAGTTGGCTTTATACAAAAAATCAAATATTATGATTAAGAAGAAGGTCAATAAAGAACAAACAAAGGACTAGTTTTATGATTAATTTGCAAGACAAAAGTAATACACCTGAGCGTTCTTCGATAATATGTATAGCGAATAGCTACGGTAAACGAGGAAATATTAGGTGTAAAGGAGGAATCCAGAATGAGTAAAGCAGTTGGTATTGATCTTGGTACTACAAATTCAGTGGTAGCGGTGATGGAAGGCGGACAGCCGACTGTTATTATAAATACTGACGGCGGCCGTTTTACCCCATCGGTGGTAGGTTTTAGTAAAAATGGGGAACGCATGGTAGGACAGTTGGCTAAACGTCAAACCGTTCTCAATCCTGAAAACACGATTTATTCCGCCAAACGGTTTATTGGCCGGCGTTTTTCAGAAGTGGCCGCAGAAATTAAAAATGTTCCCTATAAGGTTGTAAAAGGGCAAAATGATGCTGTTAAATTTGAAATCGGGGGTAAACATTATGCTCCGGAAGAAATATCTGCTGGGGTGCTTCGAAAATTGGTTGAAGATGCAGCAAAGTATATCGGTGAGAAGGTTACGGAAGCCGTTATTACAGTACCGGCTTACTTCAACGATGCCCAGCGCCAGGCTACAAAAGATGCCGGTCAAATTGCAGGATTAAAGGTATTGCGGATCATTAATGAGCCAACAGCGGCTGCTCTTGCATACGGACTGGATAAAAAGAAGAACGAAACCATTATGGTTTTTGATTTAGGAGGTGGAACATTTGATGTATCTGTCTTGGAAGTCGGTGATGGCGTTTTTGAAGTAAAATCTACATCCGGCGACACCCATCTGGGCGGCGATGATTTTGACAAACGGATCGTTGACTGGTTGGCTGAGGAATTTCAAAAGACCAATGGGATTGATCTGAGGCGTGATAGGCAATCGTTTCAAAGATTAACGGAAGCGGCGGAAAAAGCAAAGATTGAGTTGTCCAGTATCTTAGAGACTATGATATCCTTGCCCTTTATTACAGCCGATGCCTCCGGGCCAAAACATTTAGAGGTTCGCCTAACCCGCGCCAAGTTTGACCAATTAACCGCCGATTTGGTGAATCGTTGTATCAATCCAGTTAAGCAAGCGTTGAGTGATGCCAGACTGAGTGAGAAAGACATTGATGAAGTGATTTTAGTAGGGGGTTCAACCCGTATTCCTGCGGTACAGACGCTTGTTCGCAAGTTAACCGGCGGAAAAGATCCCAATCAGTCGGTCAATCCGGACGAAGTTGTGGCCGTAGGAGCAGCGATCCAAGCGGGTATTTTAGCAGGAGAAGTTAAAGATGTGGTTCTATTGGATGTTACTCCGCTTTCACTGGGCCTGGAGACAATGGGCGGAGTCATGACGAAACTGGTTGAACGCAATACTACGATTCCGGTACGCCGTACGGAATTATTCTCTACTGCTGAAGATAACCAAATGGCTGTGGATGTTCATATCCTTCAAGGAGAAAGGGAGATGGCTTCTGATAACCGTACTTTGGGACATTTCCGGTTGGAGGGCATCCGTAAGGCTGCCCGGGGTGTACCGCAAATCGAGGTAACTTTCGATATTGACGCCAATGGAATCCTAACAGTCACAGCCCGGGATAAGGATACGGCCAAAGAGCAAAAAGTCACAATCAGCGGTTCAACCCAGCTCGGCCGCGAAGAAATTGATCGAATGGTCAAAGAGGCACAGTCGAATGCTGAAAATGATCGGAAGCGCCGTGAGGTGGCCGAGATTCGCAATCAGGCCGATGCCGCTGCTTATCAATTGGAACAACAATTAAAAGAG
This sequence comes from Bacillota bacterium, assembly GCA_023415375.1. Lineage (GTDB taxonomy): Bacteria > Bacillota > UBA4882 > UBA8346 > UBA8346 > UBA8346. The sequence continues at coordinate 4,327 of JAEZKW010000231.1, read as the reverse complement.
TATGGGTCGGAGGTTCCAGCCAACGAATCAGCCAGGGCCGAAAACTTAATTCGGGAAGTAAGGGAGTTGGTAAGGGAAAACTCTGATGATATCAATAAGTTACGGCAGTTCACCAGTGATCTCCAGCAATTGAGCCATGGTATTACAGCTACGATTCATGAAACAAAGCGGCAAGCCGATTATGGGCCAAGTGATTACAGCGGATTTCAGCGGCCGGGCGGCGATGATGTAATCGATGCCGATTATCGGGAGACGAGGTAATTTGGTTATTGGCTTTTTGCTAATGGCTGTTGGCTATTGGCTACCAGATAACAGCTAAAGGCTAAAAGTTAAAAGCCAAAAGCTAGAAGCCAGAAGCTAACAGCCAATAGCCAAAAGCTGAAAGCAGAAGAGGTGATCAAAATGGCGGTTAAATTTCGGGATTATTATGAGATTTTGGGCGTATCCAAGACTGCCAGTGAAGATGAGATTAAAAAGGCATACCGCCGTTTGGCGCGTAAATATCATCCGGATGTGAACCCCGGCGATAAAGCGGCTGAAGAAAAGTTTAAGGAAATTAATGAAGCTAACGCAGTGTTATCCGACCCGGAAAAGCGCCGCCGTTATGACCAGTTGGGTTCCAATTATCATGAAGGCAGTGATTTTACACCGCCGCCTGGTTGGGAGAATGTTCATGTTTCCTATGAGGATTTGGGAGATATTTTTGGCCGTGGCGGCGTCGGGTATGATTTTAGTGATTTCTTTAATATGTTTTTCGGAGGCGGAGGGCCGCGCAAGGCGGGTGCAGGATTTGCGGTAAAAGGCCGAGATGTAGAGGCGGAACTTCCCCTAACACTGATTCAAGCACACCAAGGGGGTGCTCATTCATTTTCTATTCATAATAAGCAAGTAGAGGTAAATATTCCCCTTGGAGTAAGGAACGGTACAGTCATTCGACTGGCCGGTTTGGGTGGGCCCGGGAGTGGAAAGGCGTCCGCCGGGGACTTGTATCTAAAAGTAAAATTGCAGCCTGACCCGGTATTTACAGTATTGCCTGAAGATGATATTCAAATCGAACTGCCTTTATCCCCTTGGGAGGCGGTACTGGGAGTAAAGGTACAAGTACCGACTTTGGATGGTTCGGTAGAAATGACGATTCCTCCCGGTTCTCAAACCGGACAAAGATTTCGGCTCAGGGGGCAAGGATTACGAACCCGTAATGGCGCGAGAGGCAATCAATATGTGAAGTTGAAAATAGTAGTTCCCACGAAGCCTACTGCCAAAGAGAGAGAGCTATTCTCCCGTCTGGCATCGGAAACTGAGTTCAACCCCAGACAATCTTTTGTGGGAGGTCGATAAAAATGGATCATTATGAAATTATCATTAGCGACCATTGGCATAGGTTGTGGGATATAGAAGATTTGGCGCTCGCTGCCGATGTCCATCCCCAGCTGGTGGAGTATTTTGTCGAATATGGGCTTTTGGAACCGGTGGAGAAAATTGGTAACCAATTGTTTTTTGAGGATCGAGCGATTCCGCGCCTAAAAACGATTCAACGTTTGCGAAACGATGTGGGAATTAATTTACCGGGAATTGCGATTATTCTCGATTTGACCGGGAAGATCCAAGAATTACAGCAAGAAATAGAGTGGCTGAAAGTAAAGGCGGGGATTTAGGTCGCGGCTGGCTTCTGGCTTTTAGCTTGTGAGCGCGAAAGTTAAGAGAAGTTAAGGCTCTAGGCAATCAGCCAATAGCCAAAAACCCCAAAGGAAACGGAGGTTTTAAAGCATGGATGTTAATCGAATGACGGAAAAAGTACAAGAATCCCTAGGAATCGCACAACGGATGGCGGTTCGTCTGGGCCATCAGCAAGTGGATGTGGAGCATCTCCTGGCGGCTTTGCTGGAACAAGAGAATGGTTTAGCTGGTGGAATCATCGAGAAAGCTGGAGTGAGCCCAGCGGATCTTACAAAAAGAGTCCGGGCCGAACTGGATCGGTTACCCAGGGTGACAGTCAATGGATCTTCCGGGTACTCGGAACAAGTATATATTACCGGCCGTTTAAACCGGCTGCTGGCACAAGCTGAGGATGAAGCGAAAAAGTTTAATGATGAATATATTTCAGTGGAACATTTATTGCTGGCCATGGTGGATGACGGGGGCCCTACAGGCCGGCTTTTTAAAGAGTTTCACTTAAATCGGGATACTTTATCCAAGATTTTAAAAGAAGTCCGTGGCGGACAGCGGGTGACTTCACCAAACCCTGAAGCAACTTATGAGGCTTTGGAACGCTATGGCCGTGACCTGACCAAGTATGCCAGTCAAGGTAAATTGGATCCGGTTATCGGTAGGGACGATGAAATCCGCCGGGTTATTCAGGTATTGTCCAGACGTACCAAAAATAACCCGGTCCTGATCGGAGAACCAGGTGTTGGTAAAACGGCGATTGTCGAAGGTTTAGCCCAACGGATTATTCGCGGTGATGTCCCGGACGGACTTAAAAATAAACGGGTCGTTTCGCTCGATATGGGTGCCTTAATTGCCGGAGCGAAGTACCGTGGGGAATTTGAAGAACGTCTTAAGGCTGTATTAAAGGAGGTCCAAGAGTCAGATGGCAATATCGTGCTTTTTATTGACGAATTACACACTGTTGTTGGCGCCGGAAAAGTTGAAGGGGCGATGGATGCCGGGAACCTGTTAAAACCAATGCTAGCCCGTGGTGAGCTGCATTGCATCGGAGCGACCACTTTAGATGAATACCATAAACATATTGAGAAAGATGCGGCACTGGAACGCCGTTTTCAAACGGTTCTAGTGGATCAGCCTACGGTTGAAGACACTATTTCCATCTTGCGGGGCCTTAATGAACGGTACGAGAATCACCATGGAGTGAGAATTAAAGATGCTGCTTTAGTCGCTGCAGCGGTTCTGTCCAATCGTTATATATCCGATCGATTTCTGCCTGATAAGGCCATTGACTTGGTGGATGAAGCAGCGGCCAAGCTCCGGACCGAAATTGACTCAATGCCGACCGAGCTGGATGAACAGCTTCGCAGGGTCATGCAACTGGAGATTGAGCGGGAAGCCTTGAAAAAGGAAACCGACATTGCTTCCAAAGAACGTCTGGAGAGGTTAGAAAAAGAACTTGCCGACCTCAAGTCGGAATCCGATGCCCTGAAGGTGCGGTGGCAGGCGGAAAAGCAGGGAGTACAAAGGCTGCGGCAACTAAGAAAAGATATTGAAACCACTAAAGTCGAGATCGAGCAGGCGGAATTGCAATACGATCTGAACCGGGCTGCCGAGTTGAAATACGGCCAATTAACATCTTTGGAAAAGAAATTGAAAGCCGAAGAGGAATTGCTATCCAAAAAGCAAGGATCAGCCCGTCTAATCAAAGAAGAAGTCGATGAAGAGGACATTGCCGAGGTCGTCAGCAGATGGACCGGGATCCCTATTACCAAACTCCTTGAAGGGGAAGTCCAAAAATTACTTCATTTGGAAGATGAACTTCATAAAAGAGTGGTTGGTCAGGATGAAGCGGTGACTGCAGTTGCTGAAGCGGTTCTGAGGGCTCGCTCCGGCCTGAAAGATCCCAATCGGCCGATTGGTTCGTTTATCTTCCTGGGTCCCACCGGGGTTGGTAAAACCGAGCTGGCACGGACTTTGGCCCAGTTTCTTTTTGACGATCCGAATACCATGATTCGGGTCGATATGTCGGAATATCAGGAAAAGCATACAGTAGCCCGGTTAATCGGAGCGCCTCCGGGTTATGTAGGCTATGAGGAAGGCGGCCAATTGACAGAAGCCGTAAGACGCCGGCCCTATGCGGTTATTTTGTTCGACGAGATTGAAAAAGCTCACTATGATGTATTTAACCTAATGCTCCAGATCCTAGATGATGGCCGCCTTACGGACGGTCAAGGCCGGACAGTGGATTTCAAGAACACGATTGTTGTTATGACTTCGAATATCGGCAGTGACCGGATATTGGATTATAAAGGATCATTCGCCGGAGAGTCTTACGAGCGAATTAAGAGCACGGTTTTGGAAGAGATGCGCCGCCATTTTCGGCCGGAATTTCTAAACAGGGTGGATGAAGTCATCGTCTTCCACGCGCTCTCAGAGGAACATCTTAAAGAGATTGTCGAGATTCATCTGGGTACGGTTCGACACCGTTTAGCAGACCGCCACTTGACCTTGGAACTTACCGATGCGGCTAAGGCTCATCTGGTCCATGTTGGCTATGAACCCACTTATGGAGCCAGACCCCTCAAGCGGGCCATTCAAAAAGAATTGGAGACGGCTTTGGGTAAGTTGATTTTGCAGGGTGAAGTCAGGGATGGACAGA
>JAEZKW010000196.1 GCA_023415375.1 Bacillota bacterium | reverse complement strand
ATGGTCCGCTGGTGCCTACGAATAGCGAGAGGCTTTCCAAAAACGCCAAGGGCCGTCCGGATACCAAAATAACTCTTACCCCTTTTCCCTCTAACCTGCGAATCCACTCAACCGCTTTTAAATGAATACGGCCTTTTTCATCGGTTATCGTTCCATCAATATCGGTTGCCAATATCTTGTAGCTCATGGAGTCATCCTTTCAAACTCTGCCTTAACAAATTCTATAACGATCAGTTTGGATAAAAATAAGATCACTACCACGAAGAGAAATTTTTCTTTTAATCTTCGAGTTCTTCGTGACCTTCGTGGTGTAATTATCTTCCTGTTTCCACCGCTTTTTGAAAACATTGAAAATATTCGGCGAAAGTTTTCGCAGTACAACTTGGATTGCTTATTTGTATTCCCGGTACCCTGAGCCCAATTAATGAAAAGGCCATGGCCATCCGGTGATCATGATAAGTTTCAATAGCAGCAGCCTTAGGTATTCCAGGATATATCTTGATGCCGGTTTCAGTCTCTTCGCTAGCTATCCCTAAGCGGGCCAATTCATTAATAATTGCTGCTATCCTGTTTGACTCATGGTATTTAATCAGGGCTACATTTCGAATATTCGTTGGTGATGTTGCAAAAGGGGCTATAGCCGCCAAAGTCATGGTTTGGTCGGGCATCCCGCCCATATCGATATCAATTCCGGGAAAAACCCCGTCGGCAGGCCCTTGTAACCAGATGCCATCATCTTGCTCCTTGATTTGACTCCCTAATTTCTTAAGAACCTCTAAAAAACCAATGTCTCCTTGCAAGGAATCCGTCTGAACACCTTTTAACAAAACCGAACCACCTGTCAAAACAGCCATGGCCCAAAAGTAACTGGCATTGGATACATCAGGCTCAATTATATAATCCATCCCGTGGTAACTTTGACCGTGAGGTACAACAAATCTCTGAAAATTTTCATGGTATACTTGCACACCGTAATCTCTCATCATCCGGATGGTCATTTCAATATAGGGCCTGGCAGCTAAAGTACCACTGAGTACAATCTCCAAATCACTGGTTCCATAACATCCCACCAGTAAAAGTGCGCTTAAAAATTGGCTGCTTTGACTGGCGTTCATTACGATACGGCCGCCCTGAAAACCGTTACTACGTTCAATATAAGGCAAGCAATCTTCTTTTTGAAGGAAATCAAATTGCGCTCCCAAGCTCACTAACGGATCCAATAAGGGTTTCATGGGCCTAGCCATCATTTGAGATGAAGCTTGAACTGTATATCTTCCCTTGGATAAGGCTAACATCGCAGTTATAAACCGGGCTGCCGTTCCGGCGCTTCCAACATTAATTTCTCCTTCGGGAAAAGGGATTTTTCCGGCCTGCCCATTGATAATAACGGTTTTATCGCTGGTAGAGATATCGATTTGAAACCCCAATTTCTTCAAGCAATCCATGAAAGATATACTATCGTCACTAAATAAAACATTTTTTAGAATGGTGCGTCCCTCTGCGAGGGCGGCTATTAATAAAGCCCGGTTGGTAATACTTTTAGAACCAGGCACTGCTGCGATAAAATGTAACGGATCTTTTGGAGTGGGAACTTCAAAAACTTCTTGATCTCGATCTTGATCTTGATCACTCATTGAATCGTTAACCTTTCTCCTTAGAACTTATACAACTTGGAAGCTATGTTGAAAACAGATATTCAATCTGCAACTAAATTTTCCTGCAACACTTCCAATTTATTTTTATAAGAGAACCTTCTTTATGGGCAGCAAATTGTAAAGAACTTTTCAAGAAAAAATAACATTTGCCGATAAATAATATGTTATATTAATGTAATATTAAAGAGGTGAAACAATATGAATCAATGGCGTCGTCCTAACAAAACCCTTCGTCAGACTCAGGACAAAGGCTACAACAAATACATCATTGGCAACTCCTGCCTCTATCAATATAAGGACCTTGAAGGCAGAACCGTTCAAATTAGCCGACCCGCTTTTATTAAAATCGAGGATCGGGAATAACGGACTCAAAAGGGTTGACAGATAATGGCTAAAATTATTCTTATTTTTGTTTTTTCATTATCATTTTTCTTCAACCTAGTTTACTCCGAAAACAACCCGCCCCGTTTTGAGCTACCTGCCGACCAAAGAGCGATACTCGTCCAAAAGCTCGATCAGCAATGGAGCCGAATGTTCATACCGGCTTTAAAAAATGGTACTTCCTTAATTGATGTTGCCATGTTTGCTCTTAATGCCGTTTCGGTTGACTATCGGACCGATCGCATCGATATCGCTCTTAAAGATTTGAAAGACAATATTAACCTCTCCAATCAAAACCCCAAAACTTATGGCAATATTTTTTGGTATTGCGGTGATACCCAAATAAATGACCCAAACGCTGTAGAATTCTGTATGAGAGTTATCCTGCCTATTTGGATTTTATATCAGGACAAACTGTCCCCAAACACTAAAGCCTTACTCCAAACTATATTTGATCAATGCAGCGAAGGTATTAAACGTCACTATGTCAGACTGTCCTACACCAATATTATTTTAATGAAAACAGCGAATTTAATTATGATGGGTGAATACGATAACCGCCCCGAAATGGCAAAAGCAGGTTACGATTTACTTCAGGAATGGATCAAATATACCTATCGAAACGGGCTTTGTGAGTATCTAAGTCCAACTTATTATACAGTTGATATCGAAAACTTGTCGCTCATTGTTCATTTCAGCCAAAGCCCGGAAATTCAAAAAATCGCTTCCACTGCTTTGGAATATCTTTGGACTGATATCGCTGTAAATTGGTACGGACCTTCCGGGAGGCTGGGAGGCACCCATAGCCGTGATTATGATCGACTATACGGCCACAACTCTATTGATCAAATGATGACCCGGGCCGGTTGGAATTCGCTCGAAGGAGGGTCTGCCCCCTTCAAATCAGTATTTGATTATTATTCATTTATAAAGCCTGATCCCGAGCTAAAAAAATACCTCACCGCACCCTTGCCACGCTTTATCTATGAACGCTGGGGCGAAGAGCCTTATCAAAGGGCTTCAAACTATCTTGGACACAATTTTAGTGTCGCCTCCGCTGAAGCCAATTATCACGATATGGATAAAACGCCTTTCGTTATTAACTCAGGCAGCGGCTCCGATATTCCGGTTATTAATTTTTTCATGGACGGCCGGGGAGATTATTACGGCCTAAAAAAAATCCTGGAGAAATCCGGCCATCTGAAATCTCTGCATTTGATGCCTTTTTTGACCAGCGTTCAAAACAATAGTGAAGTTCTCTTTTTAGCATCTATCAAAGGTAATACCAACAAAACCGCTGAAAAGTTGGAATCAGTTATCACTCTTCCCTCCGACGCCTTTCTTTGGCTTGACGATAAAAAATTAAAGATTTTTAATTCTCGAAGTTCCTGGCAAACCAATCCTGATGCCAACAACGGCACTACCTGGCTGAATATTATTTCCATCAATCATAAACCGACCGTTCAGCTCATTGATAATGATAAAAACGAAGGAATCGGCTTCCGTCAAAAGCTTGCAGTAACACCTCATGAATATTATAAGTTGCGGGCTCATATGATGGGTGGAAGCATTTGTCTTTATATTAATTTTTACGATCAAAACAATAATTTAATTGAGAAAGAACACGCCAAAAGTTTTCCACTCTCAAAAAATGAGTTTACTTGGAATGAAATCACAGAAAAAGCTCCGGAAGGAGCCAAGTACTGTTATGCCTGGATTTATTCAACCAAAAAAAATGTATCCCAGGTTTTCATCAATGACCTTTCCTTTGAGGAGATAGCGGATAGTAATTTGGCACGGAATTTGGGCCATTTTGATTTCGAGGAATTCATCCCCCAGAAACTGAAGATCCCTGAGAATGCCACCCTTTTCATCCAAAGGGAGGATGTCGTTACAGCCATTCGCTTGCTGAAAGCGGTGGATGTTGCGGGAAAGGCCATTCCCTTCGAGCTTTTCAATGACGGATTACAATACGGCGCCCTTAGGCTTACAGCCACCCACTCCCAATCGAAAACCGGACAGCGAGGAACCATTGTAGTTTGGTCATATACCGAAGAAGGAATTATTTCCGATCAAAAATTAAAGGCCTTTCGTCAAAAAGTAATGGCGATTCAAAGTGAACTCCAAAACAAGCAAAACATCTTGGACGTAAAAGTAAGTGGAATCAATGGATCATTGGAAATCAAGGCTGATCTTGAGAATGAAAAAACGATATACAGGTCTGGTATGAAAGCGGGGCTGGAAGACAGCCTACTATCGGTAAATGGCAACGATGTGGGACGGACAATATTAGAAAGTCTGGACATTATACAAAAAGCTCAAGAATAACAAAAGTTAATCCTTTAAAAAATTCAACATTTTATTGTGAACGACCCCGTTTGTCGCTAAAACGCTGCCAGGGGCGAGGACCCCTAGTGGGTCTCCCTGCCAATTAGTACTCAGGCCTCCTGCTTCAGCCAGAATAATCATTCCGGCCGCATAATCCCAAGGCTGGAGGCTGTACTCATAAAAAGCATCAACCCTGCCGCAGGCAACATAGGCCATATCCAAGGCCGCTGCTCCCGATCTACGAATCTCCAAACATTGCCGAAATATATTTTCAGTTATATGAAAGGTTTTACCTGCATTCTCCCTCTGATAGGGAGTGGTGCCAAATGCAATCAAGCAATCACCTATATCTTGATTGTTACTTACTTTAATTTTTTGATGATTGAGAAATGCCCCTCCACCCGTAAATGCTATAAACATTTCATCATTAAAGGGATTATAAACGACACCAAAAACTGGTTTTTGATCGTCGAAGAAAGCCAGCGATATGGCAGAATGGCGATAACCCCGCATCAAGTTGGTTGTGCCATCCACCGGATCTAAAATCCAGGTGGGTTTTTCGAGACTATAACGGTTATCTGCCGATTCTTCCGTGATAATATTACTTTCCGGTACCATCTGCTGCAATTGGGCAACCAGAAATTTTTGAACTTGCAAATCAACCTGGGTTACGTAGTTGGCCGCTCCTTTCTGGATGATTTGATCTTTGTCAATTTCGCATTCTAATATTATATTGCCAGCCTGTCTCAATGCTTCGACCGTTTTTTCTATTAACTGATCCATAAGTTCACCTGATTTTTTAAATCGTATACTTTCGAACAGATACCTTTAAATTATATAGCAAGCATATTAGGGTTTCAATGGCCATAAAAAAACGGGCTTAGGAAAACAAGGCAGACGGCTGCCTCTTTACAATCCTGCCGCTTCATTTATTAAAATGATTGTCATATTGATTCCATATGGTTTTTTCCGGTGAATTGTAGTCACTGAGCATACACATTCCGGAGAAATGCAATTGATACATTTACCGCTCTTCACGCACGGCGTATTCCTGTTGTATCTTTTAGCATTTTGAACTGCAGCGTCTTTTGCGCGCAGCATAGCTTCTTCGAGATTTGTAGTTATTTTGTTTTTACCAATCAAATAAATTACATGTTTAGGACCAAAGCATGTTGCAGCAGTCCGGTTGCCATTCCCATCAATATTCACGATATGTCCATCTAATGAAATAGCATTTGCCGATGTCAGATAAAAATCGGCAGTTAATGCCTTTCTATCTATATCTTCTGTGCCGGCGGCAGGAACGTGTATGTAAGTTTCCTTGGTGAATTTTGATAAGCTTTCATGAAGTCCGGCGCTTTTCACTGTGATTGAATTCCCAAAACCGATTGAGCCTACCGGAACACATTTATCAATGATTTGATGCACTAATTCCGCTGCTTGTTTAATATCTTCACAAACTTCCACTTGAAACCCCCGGCTTTTCAACGTTTTCGATAATGATAAAAGCCTTTCATCCATTAATAATCACCTCTATTTAATTATTTTAACTGCGATACAATGAACTCTATTTATGCATTGGGTTGATATATTGGAACTGACCCTCTCCCTACTTGTTCTTCAGAAAGAGTATTCCTCTTGGTCAAGCAAAACTCAAATTTAGATTCGTAATGCATACCATTCCCGCAATTGATCCTTAATTGTTTTAAAAGTTGATTCTACCGGAAAGGTGTCACTATGGATTGCCTGGTCGATTTCCCCAACTTGAACATCATTGGAATTAAGCATTTGGCATGCTTGTATGATCTCTGGAACATCCCTTGTTCCATATAAAACCAAAGCTTTTTTAGAGCCTGGTTGCCATAATGGTAACTCTTTCGCGATTGTAAAGTTTACATCGGAAAAACTCTCCTTGACACGGTAATTTCTTTTA
>JAEZKW010000188.1 GCA_023415375.1 Bacillota bacterium | reverse complement strand
TATTCGCCGAAGATGATAAACATTTAGGAAAGATCGTAACCCATATGCTGGAAAAGGAAAATATTCAGGTTGATTGGGTAACCCGGGGCGATGAAGTATACGACTATATTCGAGTATCCCATTATGATGTGTTGATCCTGGATTGGCTAATCCCGGGAGAAAACGGCCTGCAAGTATGCGTTCATTTACGCAAGGAAAACTATCAAGGCGCCATTATTATGCTTACGGCCAAAGATACCTTGGATGATAAGGTTAAGGGGTTAACCTCCGGGGCTGATGATTATTTGGTAAAGCCTTTTGAGTTTGCTGAACTTTATGCACGCCTGCAAGCCTTAACCAGACGCAGTAACCAGCAAATACCGCAAGATATCATTCAAATCGGCGATTTAAGGATTGATCGATTGGATAAAACAGTCAGCAGAGCAGGAATAATCATTCAGTTAACTTCCAGAGAGTTCCAAATTCTTGATTTGTTAGTCCAAAATTATGGCCGTGTTGTCCCAAGAGAAGTCATTATCGAACGCGTTTGGGGAATTAGTGCTGAGATTACCTCAAATAATTTGGACGCTTACGTTCATTTGCTACGCAAAAAAGTGGATCAACGTATTGAGCATCCTTTAATTCAGAGCATTAGGGGCATTGGTTACAAGATGGAGGATAAAAGTGTTTGCTGAAATTCGGAAACGTATGGTTTTATTTAATACCGCTTTAACGGCCCTATTATTAATTTGTTTAATGATTGTCAGTTACTTTGGACTTATATGGGTTTTTTTTCGTGAGGAACAACAAGAGACAGTACTTTATGCAAAGGAAGAGGCTGCGGAAGCTGTTTCCCTGTTAAAAAACACCTTTCACGGACATACCGAAGAAAATTTTGAGCCCAATGATAAAATGTATTGCTATATTTATGATGCACACCATCGGCTTCGTATGGCTGAATTTCCGGATCAAAAAAAGCATCAGGCTATTTTTCCAATCATAAGGAACTGGAAGTTTCCGACCGGTTACGCTAAACCTGTAATTGTAAGAATGTCCCCTAAACGCAGGATATTTATTATTGCTTCTTATAATATTAGTGATCAAACAGAAATATTGGGAAGAATTTATATAGGCAAAGATACTACCACTTATTATGACAGGTTGCATGTTTATTTATTGGCTTTGTGTTTGATAGGGGCTATTTTTTTAATTGTTGTATATGGGGTAGGAAATGTCACGGCCAATAGAGCCATGGTTCCGATTTACAAATCTTTTGAACAGCAACGCCAATTTACTGCCGATGCTTCTCACGAGTTGCGAACTCCACTAACGGTTTTGCTTAGCGGAACCGAGGCTATTATGGCTGATAAAGAAAGCAAAATGTCGGATTTTGTACATCAGACCTTGTACGATATGAAAGATGAAATTCAAAAGCTCAATAAGATTGTAGCTCATTTATTAATTTTAGCACGGGCTGATGAAGAAGGCCAACAGATTTCAAAAGAGGAATTTGACATTGTTCAAGTAGCCCGAGAAGTTGTTCATTCTTTATCTTCATTAGCATCGAAAAAGAACATTGATATTCAATTGGATTTACCAGACCAGGTGATAATTTTTGCTGACAAAGAGCGGTTATATCAGTTAATTTATATCCTGGTGGATAATGCAATTAAGTATACTTATCGTAATGGTTTGGTTTTTATTACAATATCCCATAAAGAAGACAATGTAAGAATTTCTGTTCAGGATACGGGTATCGGCATTGCGCCTGAAGATCAACAACGGATTTTTGAAAGATTCTATCGGGTCGATAAATCTCGAACGAGGGAACAGGGAGGAACCGGTTTGGGGCTATCGATTGCTAAATGGATTGTATCGGCGCATAACGGCTCGATAGATGTTAAGAGTACCTTAGGAAAGGGTACAGTTTTCGAAGTAAAAATAAACACTTATTCCTAACTAAAAATAGTCACCTGAAATCCTTTCTAAATCAAATATATTAGGAGGGATTTTTAATTTATAGAGTCTTATTTAGCCCTTATTGCTTGTTTTCTAGTGAGATTCTAAAAGAACGAAAACAGTTTCAATAATTCATTGAACATTAATCCCGTGCTTGAATCTACAAGATTGATGGAATATTCAAAAGGCAAGGGGCAAATACTAAGAAGGAAAACTTTGTAAAGGAGATTATTATGGAACGACTTAAGGTAGGGATTATTGGAACTGGTATGGCGTTTGAACGGCTTCATTACCCAGCTTACCAGGAATTAGATGCCAATTACCAGATTGTAGCCCTATGTGATGAAGATAAGTCCAAAGCACTAAGCCTGGCCGGAAAACTGACAATTCCAGAAAAAGATGTATATAGCGACTTCCGGGAATTAGCAAAGCGCGATGATTTACAGGTCATTGATATTATGGTTCCCATTGGTTTGAACTTTACGGTAACCGAGGCTGTAGCGGCTATAGTTGGAAAAACCCAAAAGGCGATCATCTGTGAGAAACCTTTAGCGCCAACTTTGGAACAAGCCCAGAAAAGCGCGGAACTCCCTGAGAAGTACGGTGTCTCTATCATGATTGCCGAAAATTATCGTTATAATGAAGATCCCAATATCATTCGCGATTTGGTAGGCGAGGGGCATATCGGTGAGGTTGACTATTTTGTTTGGAACCGGGTACTCAACTTTCCGGATGACATGAAAAAAGATGCCTTTCCGGCGAAAGAATGGCGTCAACATCCAGACTACCCTGGCGGAGTGTTTTATGATACTGCTGTACACGATATGGCCGCATTACGGCACATTTTCGGACCGATTGATGAATTAATGGCCTATGGACAGAAAGATAAGGAAGTTTTGAATCAATACGCCGTGGTAAATGTAGTCTTCAGGTTTATGAGTGGTTTTACCGGCAGTTATAATTTTTATGCCGGAGGAAAAGAAATGCAACGGCCTTTAATTGGACTTAGGATTATTGGGCGTAAAGGGGAAATTTATCAAGAGGAACGTGACTGCGGTACCATTAATGTCACTTATACCGATGGCAAAACAAAACAACTTGCCTATAGGCCACAGAGAGGTTTTTATAATGAGCTATTGAATTTTTATAATTCCTATATCGGAAAAGAACCGATTGCTGTGACGCCGGAAGTAGAGTTTGGAGATGCACGAACATTACTTGCAATATTGGAATCAATGGAGGAAGAGACGCCAGTCAAAGTTGATGACACTCCAGTCTACACTCCTCCATATCAAAATGCCCGAAAAACCGATTATGAAGAAAAAAGAATGTAGAGGTTAAAATAAAATTAGGCGGATTTGCGGATCACCAATTCCGGAATAAAGCACTGTTTAGCACCAGAGTGTTCGGTAGCTCTTAATTGGTCAACAAGTATTTGAACGGCCTGTTCGCCCATTTCATAACGAGGTTGATGAATTGTAGTTAAAGGCGGACTCGTAAGATGAGAGAACTCCAAGTCGTCAAATCCGATGATAGCAATGTCAGCAGGTACACGTAAGCCTGCTTCGTTGATAGCTTGTAAGGCTCCATATGCCATTGTATCGTTGGCGGCAAAGACAGCTGTACAAGTAGGCTGATAACGCAGTAATTCTTTCATAGCAAGATATCCATCCAGCCATATAAATTTTCCGGTGGTAATTAGTTCCTCGATAAAGGGTAAACCCGCCGTTTGTAAGGCCTTTTTATAACCTTCGAGTCGGTCCAGGGCCACTTGAAAATCTAGATTACCCGATATATGTGCAATACGATGGTGGCCTTTTTCTATTAAATAATTAACTGCCCGGAATGCCCCTTCGACATTATCCACGAATATAGAATTAACTCTTGGGTCGCTAAAATTCCGTTCGACCAAAACAAATTGAATCTCCCGTTCCAGTAAATGCAGTACGAAATTTTTTTCTTTAATATTACTGCCTATAATAATCAAGCCATCAACCCTGCCGGATTCAATCAGTTTTTGTACAACATGCCGTTGTTCCAGACTTTCATAAGAATTGGAAAATAAGAGCATATAACCGTTTTGACTGGCGCTATATTCCATTCCCTTTATGATTTGTGAATAATATGGCTGTGAAAGATCAGCCATCATAACTCCAATAGTCTCGGTCTTTCGTGTTACAAGACTTCTTGCGGCGGCATGTGGATAATATTTTAACTCTTTTGCTGCATTCTCAATTAATAAACGCGTTTTATCCTTGACTCCATACTTATTATTCAAGGCCCTGGAAACGACACTCACTGAAAAGCCCGTATTGCGTGCAATATCTTTAATTGTAGCCATTTCAATTACTCCATCACAAACGTATGCTATAGCTTATTCTGAATTATTTTTTAAAATCCTCCTTCATGAACTAGCTATCTTATTAATAAATTTTAGGATGGTTTTATACTTAAAATTTATGAAATAAATACCATGGTACTGGTTAAACTATACACATTATCCACTTTGGGGAGGATATCATGGAAATTACCATTCATCTTCGAGCTGAAAGTTCTGAAGGGCTTTATTTAGAGTTATGGCATAATCATAAATACCGCAGAAAGCCTCAAGTATTTCGACCCAATGGCAAAGATGAGGATGGACTTTTTTTTCAAATCGATTCGCCGCTAAGTTCTTTTCACCTCCGCTTTTATAATCTTAAAGGCGACCCCGGTTTTGAACGATTTTATGGCAATTTTTTGGGACAAGAGATCTGGTGTTTAGCGGATCGGCCCGATTTATATCCAGTAAAACCAGCTAAAGTCAAGGGCGATGTTAACACTTATTATGAGGAAATTAAAGATTTGGTACCGGAGAACCTTTACTTACCGGAAACAGATATCTCCTATTTACGGCATGAGTTTCCTGATGTGAGAACGGCAGGCACCAAAATAAAAAAAACGATGCTTGGAGCGAACACCTTAAAAGACGGCTCCATTTTATTCGGTATTTTTCATCCACGGGCTGCACAGGTTTATCTAATTGGCGATTTTAACGATTGGCAATGTCCAGGTCATTCAACCCCGAAACCAGAAAAGTTTTTGGCGATGGATTTATTCCGAGGTTATTATGACTATCCCAATATTTGGTTATTAAGAATACATCCGGACAAGCTACCGCAGGAGATAAAATATCAATTTTACGTGGTTGGAGGTATACCTCTCAATGGTAACAGACGCCCTGAAAGGTATGTCCATGATCCTCTTGCACGGTGCTATGATGGAGATGTAGCACGCAATTCATGCCTGGTTGTTGATCCGAGTCGATATGAGTGGCGGAGCAAAAATTGGAGAACGCCGGACCTATCTGAAATGATTATTTATGAAATGAATGTTTATGGTTTTACTGAAGGGGATGCTGATATCCCTGTGGAAGAACAAGGCAAATTTCAAGGGGTTATCCATCGAATCCGTAATGGGTATTTTAGGGATTTAGGAATTAACACATTAGGTTTGATGCCGACTTCGGAGGCTCCAACCATGCAAGGTCCAACTGCACTCGGTTATGATCCATGCGGGTTTGCTTCCATTGAACGTGACTTTGGTACACCCGATCAATTGCGGGAATTAGTCGATGTTGCCCATCAAAATGATTTGGCGGTCCTTTTAGACTTAGTCTTTAACCATACATCCAATTCTTTCAATCCTTTATGGGATATTATCAGTGATAGCAACCCCGGAGGCTTCTATTTTAGCGGAAATACTCCCTGGGGAAATAGAGTGGCGACAGAACGAGAAGAAGTTCAGGATTATCTGATCGATATTTGTAAAATCTTTATAAAGGAATATCGGGTTGATGGGTTTCGATTTGATGCCACACATTCCGATTGGATGGATCATGGATTTTTACACCGTCTCCAATATGAATTACGTGATCGAGGTTTTAAATCCAATTGTATTTTAATTGTCGAAAATTTACCCAATCAACCTGACCTCAATCGTGATGGGTGGAACGGTTTTGCCCAGTGGTGCGACCCTTTTCATGACAAAATGAAAGCCTTGTTACGCGAAGGAGTTTTCCAAGATTGGGTCGATAATTCAACCGAACATTTGGGAGATGTTTTTTATTATAGCAGAAACTTTTATGCGAAACATACCAACAATGCGATTAATTATTGCGAGAGTCATGATGAGAACAGTATGCCTTATGAGGTAGCTACGGATGGACCAGCCCTGAAAACTGCTGCTGCTAAAGAAAGAAAATCCCGATTAGGATTAATGGCAACGGTAGCCGCATTGGGCCAACCTATGGTTTACATGGGACAAGAATTTGATGTGGATAGACCGCGCAATAGGATACAATTCGACTGGCCGATGAATTTAAAAGAACACCAGTTTTATCAATGGGTTCGGGGTTTATTTCACTTGCGCCGCCGTTACCCCGGTCTTCGGATAGCGGGTTCAAATTTAATAGAGGAAGGTCGTTTTAAATTTATTGTAGCTCCTTGGCTTGAGCAGGGACGTGACCGGGTCGTTGTCGGCTGGCGGACAAACCCAACTTCTTGGCCTCGGGACCAAATGGTTGTACTTTTCAACTTCGAACCCTACGATGTAGAGGTTGGAATCGATTTCGGGTTGGCTGGGAAATGGGTGAAGCTCGCAGATATCGATCATGTGAATGATATTCCGCCTTACGGCAATAATTCCCGTGAGGAACCTTCGACGATTGATACCGATGGTTATATGGCGGGCTTTCTTTTGCCGTCCAGTAGTGGATTTATTTATAAATGGGAGCATTAATTATAAAAATAATATTTTCGGGACCTCCATCATAATTTATATCAACCAGGGAAATAGGAAGAACTATTTTTTACAACATGATGTACGTGCTATCCTAAGTGAGACTATTAACTGGAGGTCTTAGTATGGAAACCCTTAGTACTGAATATCGGCTTTTGGGAAGTATATCATACCTTGTTTGGCCACTAAGTTTAATTATTGTATTAACAACTTTTAAAAAGGATAAGTTCTTACGGTTTCATGGTTATCAAGCCCTATATTTGGGAATTTTGGGTTCGGTACTTTGGCTACTTGGCGGTGGTTTACTTCGGATTATCCCTATTTTCGGGATAATCGCATTTAATGCCTTGGCCATTATTTGGTTTTTGTTTTTGTTTTTGCTTTGTTATCGATGCTATCATGGCGATTATTTTAGGGTTCCTTTGATTTATGACCTAGC
>JAEZKW010000172.1 GCA_023415375.1 Bacillota bacterium | reverse complement strand
ATGTCCCAATAATTCTTGTACATAACGTAAATCAGTCCCATCCTCCAGTAAATGAGTTGTATAAGAATGCCGAAGTACATGGATTGATACATTTCTTTTTAACCAATTCCGGGTCTAAGGAAAATACACCCTCAATTCTCCATCTGTCCCTTTTTTAAGCACAACCAATATTTCCGCCTAACCTTTCCACAGATATCCATGATTTACCTCCCGGTTTTTGCATTAAATTCCCATATTTTTTACCAAATTAAATTTAAAATCTAATTATTTAAATTTTGTTACTAGTTCTATATAGTTTATTGATTTCCTCCAATTTCCATAATATGATCATCTTACCTTTCTTTTCAATCAGATCGGAAGTTTGCCTCCAGCTTCCTTCAGATTCCTCGTCGTCGATGACACCCACGCGTCCGGTTGAACGCGAGCTCTTGGCTATGTGCTTGGCACTATCAACCCGCACTCGCCCACCCGTTAGATTGTGCCCATGTTGGGCGCACAAAAATTAACGCCTACTGGATTTATCCGGTAGGCGTTACTAAAATAACCCTCTGAAACTAAAGCACGATTAGCTTAAACCGCGACTTACGCTACAACATTTACCGGTTTTCCGCTCAAGAAAGCTTCCAAATTATTCACTGCTATCGCCATCAAACGGGTCCGGGCTTCCTTAGTCGCCCAAGCAATATGCGGTGTAAGCACACAATTTTTTGCCGTCAATAGCGGATTGTCTGGTAATGGCGGTTCAGTAGCCAAAACATCCAGACCGGCTCCGGCAATCGTTTTGTTATTTAAGGCTTCGGCCAGATCAGGCTCCGCTACCAATTGCCCCCGGGAAGTGTTGATCAAAAAGGCAGTCGGTTTCATCCAGCCTAAGGTCTGCTTATTGATGATCTCGCGTGTTTCCGGCAACAACGGGCAATGGAGACTCACCACATCCGACTCGGTCAACAATTCCCGGAGCTCAACCCTGGGGAAATTCTTCATCCCCTCCGGGTTACTCTTCGAAGAATCACAACCAATGACATTCATGCCAAAGGCAGCCGCAATCTCCGCCACTTGCCGGCCAATCCTGCCGAATCCGATAATTCCCATGGTCTTATCCGCCAATTCTACCAAATTGCCATTCCATAATGAAAAGTCAGCGGCAGCCGTCCAAGCCCCAGATCGAACGGCAGCACTGTGCCCTTGCAGATGATGACATAGTTCCAATAATAACGCAAAGGTTAATTGGGCTACCGAACGCGTACCATAGGTGGGAATATTGGTTACTATGACATTGTGTCGTTTGGCAGCATCAATATCCACCACATTATATCCGGTCGCCAGAATCCCAATATATTTTAACCCCAGAATTTGAGCGAAGAATTCCGCGTTCAGCGGAGTTTTATTCGTTAATATTGCAGTAGCACCTAAAGAACGTTCCTGAATCAGCTCCACCGGCGTACGGTCATAGATGGTAACCTCGCCTAATTTTTTAAAGAGATCCCAACTCAAATCCCCAGGATTCAAAGTGAATCCGTCCAGTACTACTATCTGCATCAACATTACTCCTCTTCTACAACTTAAGGACTTACCACTCTCCAGTACGGCCAAATTTTTCTTTCGAAGCGGCCCGGAACTCTTTGGCTGAAGCTGCAAACGATTCGAGCGCTTCGCCTAATGTAATCCCGGCGGCACTCCGGGCAGCCGGAATGATCGTATTGCATTCATTGGCATCCATAAAGTAGGCCGCCTCTACCAACCGGGCTTCATCCTCCTCGGGGATCACCAAGAAGCCATGTTTATCGGCATGAATTAATTGGCCGGGCTTAACTTTGCACCCAAACACCTCAACCTCGCAATCCCAGCGAACCGGGGTACTATGAGCGTTGCCGACACACATCCGTCTGGCAATCGCCTTGAACCCGGCATTGGTCATTTCATCGACATCACGGACTGCCCCGTCGGTAATGGTCCCGATACAACCCAGCGCCCGGTGGACATTGGCGTTCACTTCACCCCAGAAAGCGCCGATTATTGCCGGTTTGTCTAGATCTTGAACTATCACAATCTTGGGCCCAGGGATACTCGCCACGTATTTGCGGTATTGACTGATAGCATTGGGATTATTGGTCTTATGTGCCTTATTGCTGGGTTCAATGACCAAAGTCACCGCATACCCGACCATCGGCCCCATCTGCGGCATGAAATCGCGGGTTTCATCCAGATTGAAACAACCTTTCGCCGCATCATGCTTGGTAATCTGTTCCCAACCATTATAAATCGTGGGGGTATTCCACCGTTTCAACTGCAATAATTCAGAATAAGGTAATCTTTCAGTTCCCATACCGCTCATCTCCTATGATGGGCTGTCTAAAAAGCAAACTTAACGATAATATTGATTTTAAACTACTTTTTGGACAACTCTATGATAATTTCAACGATAAAGACATCATCTTACCAGCTTAATCTTTGCCGATTGTTGCAAGGCAAGGCTTAGCAAGGCTTGCTTACACTATTCAGTCGACGAACTAAGTCGTCATGCAAAGCAACCAGGCGTTCCGGATCCAATAGAACATATACCGTATGCTGAAACGACGTGCGCTTGCCGAAATTCTCAAGTTCCTCCGCCATCACCAGCAGATCCTGCAATTTTTCTTTTAAAACGTCCGGTGCCTGCGAAGAGAAACCCGAATCGACATTTGGCCCCTTCTCCAACATATATTTTATTAATATAATGGCATGTACGGCGGCTCGAAATGCTGCAACATATTTTTCAAACACATTAAATTTGTCGCTGAGGTCTTGCTGCGCCTCCGGGGTTATCCCTGTATTTCCTTTTTGAATTGCTGCCTTTAACCCGCGAACAATAGCCAAAGCCTCATCCTTTTCCTTGATAATCCGCTGTACATTTTGCTCATCGGTAGCTAAAGCAGTTTCTTTGGAATGGTCCCAATCTTTAAGGCTGTTCTTCTCCTCCGCCAGCCATAAGGCATGCTCCAAACTCACAGGTATGGTGCTGGAATCGGAAAAGACGCAGTCATTCACAAATACTGTCCGCTTGATTACATCCCAAGTTGGTCTCATAATTTCCTCCAACCACCGGGCAGTATTCCGCTTCATTTCCGCAGTGAGCGCCGGAGCATAAAAGCCTTGTTCAGTAAGCCAGCGCTGATAAATACCATTACTGTCGGATTCAAGATGATTCGCTAACGCCGCGCCAGCGTATAAATTTAAATAATTTAAAGTCTTAAAGGAAGAATGGCCATCCAGGCTTTCCCAATCGGTCCGGAGCATGACTCCGGTAGCCCCCTTCTCCCGGGCCAACTTCATTCGCCGCCGCAAATCCTCGGTCATAATACTGGGGCCAATCCCCCAGCCAAAATATTGCCCCATGGTATCAAACTCAATCCACTGCGCATGATCTCCCACATTGCCAATTCGCGGATTATCAGGAAAAGTAGGGTAATAATCATGCGGCGTATTCTTGAGGGCCATGATCACATCCCGGGGAAGTTGCTCCATCGTGGCGGCAATCTCCTGATGAGCTTGAGCATTAAAAACGAAATCTCTGACGATCAGCTTTTTACCGGCAGCATGGATCGGCTCATACATCGCCATCAACAATTTTTGATACCACTCATGTTTAGCGGTATTTTTACACAATTCGCAGGTACACCTGCTGGAAGAGATAGAGACTTTACTTTCTCCGGTAGCAGGCGCCGTAATAATCCCGCTGATCTCCGGAAATTCTTCAAAAAATTCCTGATATTTCGTCTTGGTGAAATCCCACCAAAAAGGTTCATTCGGGCAAACCTTGCCCTGCTTTACGAGTTCCGAGTAAAATTCCAAGATGATTCCCGGAAAATAGAGTTCCTTGTTTTCGATGTAAACTTCAATCCCCGCACGACCGGCCAGTTCAAGTACACGTTTCAGGTACGCTCGCCGTTGAAATGGGCCGCTTCTTCGGGTAGGAGTGTATTTATAAAGGGTCCGAAAGGCATCTTGATATCTTTCAAAGATATTTTTATATTCTTCGCGATTACACCCGAAATACTTGCCGGGATAGATAATCCGGTCGATAAAATCGTTTCTATGTAGGATCAGTGTATTCAAATCATGATCCTTGATAAATTCAAGTGCATGCTTAACCCAATCAAAATCCCACGCATACTGGCTGTGAATCTCCAGCGCTCGTACTTCAAAATCCGCCATTACCTATCCCTCACCTTGTTAAAAAATACTGATTTGATTCCAAAAATGATCGGGTAATTTAGGGGGCCTTCCGGGAAACAATCCGGACAGGCCCCTGGTCAATGATTGGACTTATTTTTTAATGTTGCTATTAATGATTTGATCCATATTCGATATGGCGCTATCGATGGACTGTTGCCCACTCACATAAGCGCTCAATTCTTGTAAAAGTTTATCGCGACTGGCGGCATAAGTGGCAGTAATCTGATCGATCTGAAGTTTTTTAGGCATCGCCTTGATCTGCTCTTTGAAAAATGACTCTAAATCAGGACGTTGTTTCCAACTCACCTCAACATCGCTCCGCGCCGGAATCGAACTGTTAGCCAAACTATAGATGGCCATGGGTTCGGGGCTTACCAGATATAACAACAGATCCCAGGCCTCCTTCGGATGTTTGCCCTTAAATACGACCCAATCAGTACCGCCAACAACGGTGGCTTGTTGCTTGTTTCGCGGCATGAAGGTAAATCCGTACTTGAACTTCATTTGCGGCTCAAGGGCCTCAATCGAGGTATTAGTCGTCGGCCACATGGTCGATAAACCTGAGGCGAAGGAACGTAGCGGATCTTCGGTGCCATCAATAATTCCTGGTACTGCGGTTCCATCTTTGTGAAGCTTCAAAGTCCATTCCAAAGCCTTGCGAGTTTGCGGAGAATTAATCGCCGATTTTTTCAAATCATTCGAAAGAAGCTGTCCGCCGGCTTCATATAAGAAGGGGAGCCAGCCGTCAAAGCTTGCTTTCTCGAACTGAATGGCATATTTGGCGCCGGATGCGGCTTGAGCTTTTTTAGCAGCAGCAATCATTTGGTCCCAAGTCCAGGCCTCACTTAATTTGGTGGGGGGAGTAATTCCGGCTTTCTTGAAATAATCCGCATTATAAGCCATTGCCCGAACCGTAGAGGTAACCGGCAAGCCGTAGATCTTCGAACCTAGGCGGTCGGAAAGGCTTCGCACCGAATCAAACTTTTTTAAGACTGCTCCGGATATATAGCGATTACCTTCTTGGAGTAATCCTTTATCAGCCCAGTCTCCAACCCATTGGGCGCTCATCATAGCCACATCTGGAGAATCGTCCGCCACGGCACGGGTTTGGAGATTGGTAAGATATTTGCTCAGGGTCGCGACCTGAACATTTAAATGAATGTTCGGATGTTTCGCTTGATAATCGTCAAACAATTGCCGCACAACTGCTTTTTGGGATTCGTTCGTATAATAATACGTAACCGACAAGTTTATCTGGTTGTCTGCACTTACAAAAACCACTGACATCAGCATGAAACAAAGCATCAATAAAGGCATTCCTTTGTGAATCACTTGCGAAAGTTTAAGTTTCATTGTCCGTTCCCTTTCATTAAATTATTGTAGTGTCAATCCGGGTCTCTCTAAGCCTGACTGTTCGTTAATCACCTTCTTTTATGAACTTAAGCAGCAGTCATCCTTGACCGACACTTCAAGACGGTAAATAGGTATTTCATCATTCTTTCAAACCAGACATGGCAATCCCCTGGACGAAATATTTTTGCAATGAAAAGAAGATAATCACAATAGGCAGGATCGATACGAGCGCCATGGCCATAATCGGTCCGCCTGCCACGGAAGGATCTTCCCTGAAAAAGGCTAACCCTTGCTGAATCGTATACATTCGCTCTTGCCGTAAAACAATCAAAGGCCACAGTAAGTCGTTCCAGCGCCACATAAATTGGAAGATTACGTTGACTGCCATTGCCGGTTGGCAAAGCGGGAAAATAATTTGCCAAAAAGTCCGGAAATCGGAACAGCCATCGATTCGTGCAGCCTCCAATAATTCATCCGGAATCGTCAGACAATACTGGCGCATCAAAAAGACCCCAAAGGCCTGGCTAATCATTGGCAGGATCGCCCCTTGATAAGTATCCGTCCAATGCACCATCGAGGTTAAGACATAAAGGGGTACCGTTTTCACTTGCATCGGTACCATGAGCGCAGCCAAGATAAAAAGGAATATTCCTTCCCGGCCGGGGAATTTGTACTTGGCCAACGCGAAGCCGGCCATGGAATTAAAGAAAACCGAAGCTAATACTGCACCCGTTGCAATAATCAATGTATTACCGAAGAAACCGCCGAACCCCGATTTGATCCACCCGAAACTATAGTTGGACCAGATCAGATGTTGGGGTAACCAGATTAATTTAAGGGAATAAATCTCCGCCGGAGTTTTTAAAGAAATGGAGAGCATCCACAAGAGCGGAAAAAGCATTACTAGGGATCCGACGATTAAACCTGCGTAAAATAAGCTATTTCCAAATGATTTATGATTCTTTGATATTGAAGCGCTCATCCGCTTATCCCTCCTCATCCTTATCCTTAAATACAACTCGCTGAATAATCGTTAAAACAAAGAGTATCACAAACAAGAGCATCGAAAGGGCGGAGGCGTAACCCAACTTCATTTCACCAAACGCGAGTGAGATAATGTAGTTGACAATCATGAGTGAAGCGCGGCCCGGCCCGCCGGAAGTCATCACAAAAATCTGGTCAAAAACTTTGAAAGAATTGATCGTGGATAAGACCACCACAATGAAGAGGATCGGTTTCAAAAGCGGCAGCGTAATTGCGCGAAATTGCTGCCAAGCACTGGCCCCGTCAATCTTAGCTGCTTCATAATAGGAAGGGGAGATCGACTGGAGTCCCGCCAGAATAATGACCATATAATATCCTAAATCATGCCAAACGCTGGCAATAACAATCGACGGAATGGTCATCCTCGGATCTTGAAGCCAACGGACACTGTGTAATCCCAGAAGGTTTAAGATCTGGTTAAATACTCCGTAATTTATAGAATACATCCACTGCCAGATCAAACCGATAACCACCCAGGACACCAAATTGGGAAAGAGAAAGGCCGTCCGGAATATAGCCAGCCCTTTAACTTTGCGATTCAGAGCAATCGCAACCGCTAAGGCCAATATGGCGGTTAAAGGAACCGTCCCCAGGCTATAAATGAAAGTATTTATAAGGCTCTGCCGGAATACCGGATCGGCAAATAATTCAGTATAATTTGACAAACCTATAAACTGGCTGCCGTTAAAGCGAAACTCCTGAAAACTGAGAACCAGATTATAGATAAACGGATAAAGCGAAAACGTTCCGACTAAAATTAATTGGGGAAACAAAAACAAGTATGGAACTCCAACTCGCCAAATCGATTTATTGGTTCGCATAATATCACCTCAAAAAAGCTAATCTTCTCTCAGCCGCGAAACAAGCGAGAGACTAATTTTTTACGTCCGTTTCCATGATATTTCATAAATTCATCCACTTCTTCTCATTAACGACTAATTCGCTCTAAAATTCGCTCCCATAAATTCCTAAAGATATTTATCTTTAAAATTCCCCTCCAATCCGTCAAAGTACCCTTCCTATTTGCAAATCGTCATGACTTTTTTACATTAATGTTAATTTATCATACTTGATAACAAATTTTCTACTAACTGCTGTACTGGTATTTAATAAAAAAAACTCTCGATGGTACCACAGTACCAATACGAGAGTTAACATAAACCGGCTTCGGAAGCGATCCGGGCGGCCTGAATCCGGTCTCTGGCCCCAATCTTTAAATAAATGATACTTATGGAATTTTTTACGGTTTGCTCGGCAATAAAAAGTCTTTGAGCAATTTCTTTATTGTTATAGCCTTTACCTAATAAACACAGAATTTCCTTTTCCCTGCCGCTTAACTCCTTAACCCAGGGATGGGCATTGGTAGAACCAAGTTCATGAGCTTTTACTTCCTGGTTGACCTGAAAAAGCTTTTCAGCCAATTTGGTGGCCATTTTCGGGGATACGCTAACTCCTCCCCGATAGACCTGACGGATGGCTGAGATTAGATCGTTCGGCGGTACATCTTTAAGCAGATAACCGACTGCGCCATACCGAAAAGCTTCCACAATATATTCATCATCTTCAAATGTAGTTAAGATTAAAATCTTAACCTGCGGAAATTTCTCCTTTATTAATTGAGTGCTCTTAACGCCGTCCATTTCCGGCATGCGAATGTCCATCAAAATAAGATCCGGCTTCTCCGCAGCTGTCATTTCCAAGGCAACTTTTCCGTTCGGCGCTATCCCAACTACCAGAATATCCTTAATTGTGATCTCGATTAACCTTTTTAAACTTTCTACGAATAAGACCTGATCATCTACGAGTAATAATCTAATTTTGTTCATATCTTTCCTCTTCTTTTAAGGGAATCCAAGCTGATAATAGAAAATATTTACCCGGTTCACTACTGTAATCCAACTTCCCACCCAGTTTATCGATTCTTTCCCTCATACCCGTCAGACCGAAGCCTTCCTTGTATTCCTTCTTTAAGCCGCAGCCATTGTCTTTGACCCGAATGCAGACGCCGTTACCCTCCCTATAAAAGGTAATCTCTATTAAATTGGCACTCCCGTGACGTAAGGCATTAGTTATTCCTTCCTGTACCAGGCGATAAACTGCCCAATCGGCTTCTTCCCCAAAATGCAGCGGAGCGTCTCCTAAGCGTAAGTCAACTTTAATCCGGGTCGATTCGGTAAAAGTCTGAACCAGATGATAGATTGTGCTCAGCCCGCTGTCTTCTTTCATAGTTACGGGGCGTAACGCCCGCAGGGCATTGCGGACTTCGTCCAAGCTTCCCTTGGTGACATCCCGTACTCGCTCCAGATGGGTTTTCAACTCCTCGCGGTCGCCACCGGATAAAGCAATCGCCACTTCCAACATCATCAGTAAATTGGTAAAAGTATAAGCGATGGTATCATGCATTTCTGCAGCTAAACGCTTTCGTTCGTTTTCTTTCGCCTGCCGTTCGACCAATGTGGCATATTCCTGCAATTGAAAATTGGCTTGAACCAATTGCAAGGTAGTATCGTTATATTTCTGGTTAATCTCTGTCGTCAAAGCCTTATTATCCACTAAAAAACGAATCAATGCACTTAGCAGAGTTATAATTAAAGCAACCATGGCAAAGGAAATCAGATCCCCTGTCGAAGGTGAAGGTATTCTGCGGCCCCAGGCCTCAATCGGAAAATGCATTTTCACAAAAATTGCATTCAATATTATGATCGAAATTGAACTTTTGAATAAAGTACTATTCGCGAAAGTTTCAAGTATCAGAGTTCCCAGTAAAATTGACTCAATTGTCAGATTAGCCCCAAATGCCAGACCGATCAATATCAGGATTAGTGCTCTGACTAATAAATTCGGCCAAAAAACATAAGCGCTTTGGGGAAGCATGAACAATGCCACGGATAATATGAAAGAAATCGCCAGCAACAAATAAAACTGCCCTTGCCATTCGGCTGGAAGACGCGTTTTATCCATAATAAAGAGAAATTGGAGGTACGCGGTAAAATGAGCGACAACCGAGATCCCAAGGCACAAAATTCTGAATGACTGCTTTGACATAAGAATAATCCCAGCCTGTTGTTTATTAAGATACTTATACTTTGAAAAAAGTAACTGATTGTTCTTTATTAATCTCAGCCAGTACCGCACCAAGCTCCCGAAAGATGGTTTGAAACGTAACAGCAGCTTGGGTAGTCAGCGCTTTACTCGCCTGAGCCCGCTCAATCCCTGAATTAATTACTTCAACCGCATTCTCACTGTTGTTCATCATCTGAACAAGCATACTGCTGATTTTCGGCGAAGCCCGTTTTGATTGTTCGGCCAATTTACCTATTTCTACAGCTACAACGCTAAATCCTTCACCAATTTCTCCCATCCGGTTTGCTTCAATGGCTGCATTGTCGTTTGTTTGGCAATACCTCCAATCATCGAAGCAATCTCATTGATCTCCGCCGACGCTTGGTTCATCTCATTGATTACTACGTTGATTTTCTGAGTAGCTTCATATAATTCATTCATCGAATGTAACTTTCATTGACTTTCACCTCCTAAAGTTCGTCCTTCCTCCGTATTGTCGACTTTACGAAGTACGATGACTTCTGCTGACCTCTCATGATAAATCTTGTTTCAACCGTGCTTCATACTTTTGTTTCCACACGTCCATGAGCCCTCCCCAGATAAGAGCGCAATCTTTCCTTCCATCTATCTGCCACATTTACACCGTATGTTCCGGATAGTTTTGGGCTTCGGTTTGTATTGCAACCTTACCCTACCTACATATGCCTGATGTGATTCCTGTTCGTCAGATCGGAAGTTTGCCTCCAGCTTCCTTCAGATTCCCCGTCACCGAGGACACCTGCGCGTCCAGTTGGACGCGAGCTCTTGGCTATGTGCTTGGCACTATCAACCCGCATTCGGGACTCCCACCCGTTAGATTGCGCCCATGCTGGGCGCACATTCAAAAGAACCTCCAGCGTCAGTCGGAGGCTTTTTTGTCTTTTAAATCAATCATAAAGGGCCCAGGCCTTTCCAATAAAACTATATCACACGAAAAACGCTTTTTGGTGCCAAAAAAGTGCCGATTAAAACATATCTAGCTGCCGCTTGGATGGTTTTACGATACCAAACCGTATTAATCTGTGCTGAATAAATGTTGTTGACGACGCTAAAGACACCGGCTATTACAAAAATGGCCCCGATTGCTATTGACAGAAATCTGATCACCCGGATAACCCATTTTTAGTAATAGTGGTACACCTAATCTATTTAATAATGAAAATCGTAATACATTTCCGTTCAAGAAGATTTAATAGCTAATTCAAAAAGTATTTATGTATCGGTTGTTATTTCATCCCATTCTTGATCCATATATCGAATTAACCAATTTAGAGCCCGATGTCTTTCGTATACAACTCCCGCATCTAACCCAGAGGGCATATTCAAGTTTTTGATTCGGGCATCAACACATGCCCAATTATATCTAAATATTAAATCTGCTTCATCCAGTATCTGACTTTTACTTCTCTTTCAAGATTGATTTGGAACGACTCTTTCTCTCAAGCGCTTTGGTATTGATCCTAATATTATCCGCCATTTTATTTCTCCTGTTTGTCATGGACTTGCCTAAAAATTCTTACCTAAAAGCCTTTCTGCTTCTGCCATATTTTTGATAATGGGTACACTAAAGGGACAGCGGCTCTCACAGCCGCCACAACCAACGCAATTACTTCCACTATGGGTTAGGCTCAAATAGTGAGAGCGAATGGATGGCGGTATATTGACGGGATCTAAACGGGCGATGTCGAGATACTTGTTAACTGTTGCAATATCAATCCCTGCCGGGCAAGGCTGGCAGTGGCTGCAATAAACACAGTTTCCTTTAAAATCATTGCGCATCGTTCCAAGAATTTCTGCATAATCTTTCTCCGAATCGTCAAGTTCAAAATATCGCATCGCGTTTAACACCTCGCCTGATGTCTGACAGCCCAACAATACGCTGGCCACAGCCGGTCTTGATAGTGCATAATGAACACATTGAGGCACGGTAAGCGGCTTGGCAAACGGAGTGTGTTCCGGTAAAAGCAATTTACCGCCACCCAGGGTTTTCATCACAGTAATGCCAATCTGTTTTTGCGTACATAGTTTATACAGTTCTGCCCGCTTGGGATCAATTCCTCGAAATAGTTCAGGGTCAAAGCCGTTTTGAAAATGATTAAAAATATATTCTTCAGATGGAAGCATATCAAACGCGGGGTTTATGCTAAACATTAGCATTTCTGGCAATCCTGTATTGATTACCTTAATTGCCGTCGCCGGATTATGTGAACTAAAGCCGATATGACCGATGTAACCTTGCTTTTTAAGGTGTTCCACATATTTGACAAAGTCTGTTTCAAAAACATTATTGTAATCCTCATCCGAGTCAATGAAAAACATCATTCCTAAATCGATGTAGCCGCCAAAAATACGCAAGATATCGTCAAAGTATCGCCGTACTGTAGGCATATCCCGACTTATATCATACTGCTGCCTAATATCTGTAGAACCAATATGCCCTTGTATCATGACTTTTTTACGTCTATTGCCTAAAGCTTTCCCAATGTTTTCTCGAATTTCTTTCCCCGGCATGAACACATCCAGAATATTTACACCATGATTAAGAGCAGTGTTAATAGTATCCTCAACCTGTGAATATGGCTTACCGTCAAGATTTTCACATCCAAGGCCAATCACACTAACTTGTAAACCCGTTTTGCCAAGATCTCTAAATAACATTTAAAGTACTCCTCCTTTGTATACTACACAATGGAATATTATATAAAAAATTTGGGTTAGACGAAGTAACCTGACCAGCCGAAGCTACAGATAACGTAGGCGACTCTTCATTGATCAACTTTTAAAATATCATCAAATATCACAGTTTGATTAGGCAATACAATATAATCTTTATGAAAATGCCCAAAAAACCAGTGTTTATATATCAGTTTCCTTTCTATACTACTGAAATATTCATTTATTTCACCAATTTCTTTATTACGATCCAATATTGTATTCATCAATAACAATGTATTCGATGAACACGTATGGGTTATTACATAATCGACTTCCCAATTATATTTTTCTAGATTTTTTATCCCTTCATCATACTCTTCTTGAGAAGGCATTTCTTCTTTCCACCATGAAATATGCTCTTTCCTGTATTCGATATCTGATGATTTTGCACCACCAAATGTAAAAATTCTCTTACCCTTAATTTCA
>JAEZKW010000139.1 GCA_023415375.1 Bacillota bacterium | reverse complement strand
AAACAAGCCAGGTCATTACTCCACCGACAAACGCCCCTGCTATTTCCATTATCATCGTCATCAATGCTTGCGGCATAGAATAAATACCGTTCAAAAGTTTCGCAAAAGTAACTGCGGGGTTAAGATCAGCCTACGGTGCGCCACAGGCGACAGCGGTAAATACTCCCATCATCACTCCCATACCTCATCCGATGGTAATATTAACCCAACCAGCGCCTTCGGCTTTTGATTTTCGTAAACACGTATTGGCTACGACCCCATTTCCAAAAAAATAAACATCAGCGTACCCATAAATTCGCCGAATAAGTTGGTAATTCCTAGGCCTCCCCTTTTTTTGTTTTAAGATTTTTATCATCG
This sequence comes from Bacillota bacterium, assembly GCA_023415375.1. Taxonomy (GTDB): domain Bacteria; phylum Bacillota; class UBA4882; order UBA8346; family UBA8346; genus UBA8346. The sequence continues at coordinate 29,977 of JAEZKW010000139.1, read as the reverse complement.
TCCCAAAAACCGCATCAATCTTTTTTAGGCATTTCACCTCCTTCTTTTTCTGTAGAACAACCTTTCTAATTAATGTATTCCAGAGTTCCTTACAACTGGTTGATACGGCAACGGCTTCCCTTTTTAAGGCTTCAAGCACGTCCACTTTGGAAATAATCATGCCGCCGGTAATTACCGGTTTTTTAACTTGGGTAGCTACATATTCCACCACCCGCGGAATGATTCCCGGCAGCAATTCCACAGCATCGGGATTGGCTTGCCCGATGGCTTTGATCCCCGTATGAAGCGCCAGGGAATCCATACAAAAATAGCGCTGAATCGTATATAATCCTACTTCTTTTCGTGTTTAATCACACTACTGCGGGTTGAAATAATTCTATCCGGCTGCACGACTTCAGCCAGATATCGCATAGCCCAGATATCATTACTTAATCCTTCTATCAAATCCGCATGCAAAAATACATATTTTTTCCCTTTGCATTGCAAAACAAGTTGTTTGATATTTAAAAGGGTACCGGTCAATAAGAAAACTGCCGATACATTACTTTGGAGCGAATCCTCCAAATCCCTAACATTTCTTACTGCTGCAACAATCGGATTCGCAAAAAAGCGGGGGCATAATTTTTCATTTTGCATTCAATTCACCAGCTAACCGGTAAACATTTTTAAAACCTTTTTGCCTATAAAAAAAACCATAATAACAGCGCTTTTTCATTATAGCGCAATCATTAATGGTCTCCTCGTCTCCACCATAATCCTATTTATGAACTTATTTTCGCGAGCGGCTTTGATATTTTAAAATCTTACTAAATCCATATGCAGATATTCAAAAATATAAAACCATTTTAAATATGAAAACCATTTTTTCGGGTTCTTGCAATCACTGGCTTTTTAATTTGGGAAGTCAAATACTCCACTGCGCGTGGTATAATTCACGGCATTAATTCTGTATCAGGGCCCGTTTGTTCAATTGATTTAATGCTGGTGCACAGTGCCAGGGAATCCATGCAAAAATACCTTTGAATAATGTATAACCCATGTTCTTTCCCATATTTAATCACATTGTTACGGGTTGAAATGCAGTATATTGTATATCTCATCAATTTTAAGATACTTTTGACCAAAAGAAATGATAATCTCAATTCATAGTATTCATTTCTTTTAGGTTTAATACAACCAAACTATTTTTCAAATCAATCGAAGTAAGGGCAAGCGGCCATTCACTCATCAACTCGAATTCTAAAGGAAGCCTTGTACCGACAAGCTTTAGAAAATTTGCGGACGCCGAATGCCCCGATATCATCAAATGAGTGGGGTAAAAACGTAATTTCTTCGGCGGTAGAATTTTCATGAAGCCAGTCAATTCCATAGGAACAGTCTTTCCGAATATTCGAGCCTCACCCGAAAAAGCTACCGTTCCGGGGATGATTTTTATTCTCGGTTTAAACTGGGGATAAAATAAATTTACATAATCACTAAAATCGGAGGCCCTAATCAGTGTCTGAATTCTTGTTTTGGATAAATGGATTAATTCCAACTGGTGTTTTTCGAATAATAACGGTAAATTAAAAGTAAATCCCTCATTCACCAAATGCAACTCTGCAAAACGCAGATTACTGATGAGACAATTTTGAGCATCAATCCGTACCCAGCCGACCCTTCCTTTCAATACATCAACTAAACTCAACCAATTCAAATGGGCCTTGATCTTCACCTGGGATCCGCTCCCCCAACCTAGAGAATCTCGCAAATCCTGTCGGACTTTGAAATTGAGCCAACACTCAAAAGCCCCCAAACATAAAAAAATAGCGGTGAGGATAATGAGTCCTACCCTGATTGTTTTTATTTTTAAAAAACCTCTAATCTTTTGCAGCAATTGATCAATATCATGCAAGGCTACCACTCCGACTCCGTCTTTAATGATATTACTATGTACCTATAGCGGGTATTATCCCAAAGGAGTGACCAAACTATTTGGCTTTTTCTCATAGGTCAATAAGTCAGCTGTAAATTGTCCTTTCTAGTCATAGTGTTTAAGACTGTTGTTTAGAGCGGAAGGAAATTTTTAACAGGAACGATTGGAATATAATAGCGTTTCAACAAATATCACTCCCTCCATTGCTTTACCTCCTGTAAAACCCCCATGCCGATCAGGGCGGTGGGGGTTTTCTAGCAACAAAATAAAAAATCCGATAGTTGTTTTCACTACCGGATTTTTAGTACTATCATTGATATTTTGCAATTTTACTTCATCTTAGCAATAATCGCATCCGCCATTTCTTTGGTGCCTACCGCAGTCGGATCATTACGATCCGCTTTCATATCGTAAGTCACATTCTTATTCTCCGCGATTACGGCAGCGACAGCCTTCTCCAACCGGTCTGCAGCTTCATTTTCTCCAATATGCCTCAGCATCAGCATAGCTGATAAGATAAGCGCTGTGGGATTGACTTTATTCATTCCCTTATACTTAGGGGCTGAGCCATGGGTCGGTTCAAACAAAGCCACTCCATCCCCAATATTGGCTCCGGGGGCCACTCCCAGACCGCCTACCAGGCCTGCGCAAAGGTCGGAAAGAATATCGCCGTAAAGGTTCGGCATCACCATCACATCAAAAGCCTCCGGGCGTTGTACCAGCTGCATGCACATGGCATCAACCAATACTTCTTCATAGGCAATCTTGCCTTCATATTCCTTGGCCACTTCTCGGGCAACCCGGTAAAAGAGCCCGTCAGTAAATTTCATGATGTTAGCTTTGGCAACTGCGGTTACTTTTTTCCGGTTATTTTGGACTGCATACTTAAAAGCATATTCGACAATTCTCCGGCAACCTGTAATCGAAAGGGGTTTAATGGAAATCGCGGAATCGTCTCGAATCTTACCCTTTGCCAGGCCAATAATTTGCTTAGACTCCGGAGATTCCAGGTCGAACTCAACTCCGGCATATAAATCCTCGCTATTTTCCCGGACCATTACCACATCAATATCCTGATAGCGGGAACGCACTCCCGGATAAGTCTTGCAAGGACGGACACAGGCATATAAATTTAAGGCATGGCGCAACGCCACATTCACACTGCGAAAACCAGTGCCAATCGGCGTAGTGATCGGCCCTTTTAGTGCTACTTTGTTACGGCGAATTGATTCTAAAACCTGATCGGGTAAAGGCGTTCCAAATTTCTCCATGACATCCACACCGGCATCCATAACTTCCCAATCAATTTTAACCCCGGTGGCTTCAATTACCCGACGGGCGGCTTCCGTAAGTTCCGGGCCGGTACCGTCTCCAGGGATCAGTGTAATCTTATGAACCACAGATTTCTCTCCTTCCGATTTCTCTCTCAACATATTTACTGCGATTTTTAGATTCTACAAATACAATGAAAAACTCCTGCTATTTTAAAGAAGAATACATAATACGTACTACAATAAACTTAATACCCTTTCAATTCATTGAGATTGGTATTTTCTTCCCAAACCAGATCGGCAACCAAATATTCCGTATAACGACCTACCTCTTCCCGGACGATCACATTACGGATACCGGCATTGATAATCCAACGGGAACACATTCGGCAGGGCTTGGTCCCGGAAGTATAAGCGCCGGTCTTCACATCTTTACAGGCTAAATAAAGTGTGGCATCAATCATATTAAGACGATCGGCATGAATAATAGCATTGGCCTCGGCATGAACCGAACGGCACAACTCATAACGCTCACCGGGAGGAATATTAGCCATCTCTCTGGGACAATGACCGATATCGCAGCAATTCTTAGTGCCCCGAGGCGCCCCCACATAACCTGTGCTGATAATTTGATCATCGCGGACAATAACGGCTCCAAATTTTCGTCGCAGACACGTTCCCCGCTCGGCCACTTCCGCCGCAATATTTAAGTAATATTCCTCTTTGGAAGGTCTCATTTCTTTATCCCCTTTGACTATTACAATAGAGTTTCAAATAATTCCAAATATTGAGCTGAAATTCTTCTATAACCATACTGGGCAGCTGTTTTGCGGGCATTTTGTTGAAAATTACGATACTGTTCAGGATTCCCCAGCAATTTTAAAACTGCCTCCGAAAAGGCCTGGGCGTTTTCCGGTGGTGTTAACAACCCGTTTTCGCCATGAACAATCGTGTCATTGGCCCCTGCCGCTGAGACTGCCACGATTGGCACACCACTGGCCAGTGCTTCCAATTGGGCCAAAGGCTTTACCTCTGTCGTAGAGGTCATCACGAAAAGATCAGCTGCAGCAAGGTACTGGGGAATGTATGACGGATCAATCAACCCTGTAAAAATTACATCTCCTCGAATTCCAAGGTCTTCAGCAAGTTGGGTTAGACCTTGTAATGCGGGGCCTTCTCCCACAATCATCAACTTAAGTGAATGATCCGTAGAATTGGCAAGCATCTGCTGAAATGAATGCAACAACAGACTTAAGTTTTTCTCCGGAGCAATCCGGCCGATACTCATCAGTAACTTTTCTTGGTTTAATCCATACTTTCCACGGATAGCCCCGCCATCATTATGAAGGAACTTATCTAAATCGGTTGGATTGGGAATAACCTGAATAGAGTTGGTAACCCCATATGTCAGCAAGATCTTCCGGGCCGATTCGGCTGGCGTTGTGATTTGGTCTACAGCCTGACTAAACCGCCTTACTTGACTGGTGGAGAACCAGCGCACCAGCGAACTGGGCAAAGGGACATAATGAGTGTATTGGTCATATTGAGTATGAAATGTATAAACAATCGGTATTTTTCTTCGCCGGGCTAACCGGAGTCCAAGCGGTCCCAGCACAAATGGATGATGGCTATGGATAACATCCAGTTGAATATTTTGCAACTCCTTATTTATCATGGGGGAGAAAGGCACGGCCACCGGATATTTGACCTTAGGGGTTAAATTGACGGATGGGTAACGATAGATTCCGGGTTCCACATCTTGGTAATCTCCAAAACTGGGCGTAAAAACATACACCTCATGACCGGCTTCTAAAAAACCTTTTCGCAGTAGAGTCGCTGCACCGACCACTCCATTAACCATAGGATAATAACAATTGGTAAAAATGCCGATACGCATGATTCCTCCGAAAATATTACTTAAATTATCCTATATAATTCGGCAAATTCTTTAAGATCCCTGCTTCGGACAGATTATGCAAACCTCTGACAATTTTTTTAATTAACCCGCACCCGACTTAATAATAAACAAAATCACAGCAATTTTTTGGAATGGTCAATTTAGGAGGATCCATCCAAAGAGGCGCCTTTTGTTGACAAAACCTTTTACCTATATTAAACTCACATTAAGCATACTTATTTAGGGGGAAATATGAAAGCACTTGCTTTATTATCCGGGGGACTCGACAGTACTTTAGCCATAAAAGTCGTACAAGAAGCAGGCATTGAGGTCGAAGCCATCAATTTTACCAGCCCATTTTGCCGTTGTTCGGGAGCGTCCGGCGGCTGCGGTGCTGCAGCAAATGCCGCTAAAACTTTGAATGTTAAATTGCATTACCATCCCTGTGGAGAGGAATATTTACGGATTGTAGAAAAACCTCCCCATGGCTATGGAAAGCGTCTAAACCCATGCCTGGATTGTCGCATTCACAAGTTCAAAATCGCCAAAACCAAAATGGATGAGATCGGCGCATCTTTCTTATTAACCGGTGAAGTTATCGATCAGCGGCCTAATTCTCAACGGCGTGATGCTTTGGATATTGTGGAGCGCGATTCAGGGTTGCGAGGATTTATTTTGCGACCACTCTGCGCCAAACATTTACGACCTACCATTCCGGAGGAAAATGGCTGGATTGATCGAAATAAGCTGCTTGATATCAAAGGTAGAGGCCGCACTCAACAAATTGATTTGGCTGAAGAATATGGGATTAAAGATTACCCGTGCCCGGCCGGGGGTTGTTTACTGACCAATGAAGAATACAGTCTAAAAGTTAAAGATTTGTTGGAACACGATGGTAAACTTTCCACGCGTTCCATCAATTTGCTCCGTTTCGGAAGGCATTTGCGCTTAAGTTCGCAAGTAAAAATTATTATTGGGAAAGATCAGGCCGAAAATGAAGCTATTCAAAAGGTAGCCACTCCAGAGAACTTAATACTTGAATTGGTTGATCATGCAGGTCCTGTAACCATGTATATTGGAACCCCGGAAGAATCTTTAATAAATTTAGCGGCATCCATGACTGCCGGGTATGGAAACGTACCTGAAGGCGCGGAAACCAAGGTCAGTGTCAATGGGGCCATTAATAAAGAACTCTTGGTTAAGCCTTTACCCCGTGAAGAAATGCGTAAGTACTTTGTGTATAAAGTGTAGAGAGAAGACAGAATTCAGGAGTCAGGAGTCAGAATTTTAAATCCAATGAGCGATTTTATTGTATGCCCATCTTCTTTCCGTTTCTTTGCTATGCCAAACGAAAACCCTTATTCATAATCGGAGTAAGGGTTTATTTTTTGCTTCGTAGTCTTCATGAACCCACAATCAATTCTGGCTTCTGAATTCTAACTTCTACTTTCTTTTTACTTTTCTAATTGAACATCCTTATCCTTACCGTGACCATTCGTGTGCCGCAAGATCCGGTCAAATATCTCCTCACGAATCAGCGATAAATTTTGGAATATCCGGATACTAAATACTACAACCGCGCCCAAATAAATATCAATACCCAGAATATCGCCGAGATAGGCAAGGAGCGCCGCCATAGCAGTATTGGTGAAAAAGCTACTGATAAATTTGAAGAAAACGAACTTTTGACCAAGTTGAGCACGAATGCCACCAAAAATAGCATCTAAAGCGGCCAAAATAGCTATGGCCGTATATTTTACGAAATTAATCGGAATATCATAAGGCAAGACAACCCCAAGCAAAATTCCTATCAAAGCACCAATAATTGGAATATACAAACTATTTTTCCTCCTCTACCGGCTGAGCATAATCAAAGGAAAGACGACCTTTATAAGCCGGAATCTCAATCTCATCGACAGATTCAATCGAAAATTTTAAATCGAAGGCTAGTATTTCCCGTTCAACATAACTACCCGGCATTGTTAGATTTTTTTTTAAACTTTTGGGATCCCCAATAACGAATATTTCAAATGGAGGAGCTATCCTTTTGGTATCAATCAAGATTGTTGTTCCCGCACAACTAAACCCAGAGGAATCGATAATCCGGTTATTATTGATCATAATCGCTTCGGCACCAGCATTCCAAAGTTCATTCATTAACAATTCCAACTGATAATAGTGAACAATATAAAAAATGGGGTCCTCATAATCATTCAGCTTTTTATCAGAATCACCTAAAGTAATCAGAATTCCTTTTCCTCTTACGGGAATTGAACCCGTTACCATCCTCAACCTGACAACTTCCCTGTCCCGGTCATAATTTTTTAGTTGATTATGGAGATAACTATTCTCTTGTTCATATTTTTCCAATTGCATTTTTTGACTTACATACATTTTTGCCAATTCATTGATTTGACGAGTCGGTAAAAACGCATTGATGTTCCATTCGGTTCGCAACTGAAACACTAGCATTAAGCCCAATATCATCGAAACGACGCCTATTCCCATTTGCCAACTTCTAATTTTAGGCATGAATAACTCCTATTAATATAATTGTTTAATTATTCCATATTATATTAATAATTCCTTTCTCAGCCAAATATTAAAAAAACACTGGTTTCCCAATGTTTAAATATTATGCTTCGATAACCGACACGCTCACTTGTTTTTGTTATTAATCAAAGGAGGCTATGGATTATCATACCAACTTTTTGAAGAGCCATTTTATTTTTCCAACTGAACATTCTTATCCTTACCGTGATCATTGGTACGCCACCATAAGACCCGGTCGAAAACTTCCTCTCGAATCAGCGATAAATTTTGGAATATCCGGATACTAAATACTACAACCGCGCCCAGATAAATATCGATTCCCAAAATATCACCGAGATATGCAAGCAATGCCGCCATGGCAGTATTGGTAAAAAAGCTGCTGATAAATTTGAAGAAAACGAATTTTTGGCCAAGTTGTGCGCGAATACCGCCGAAAATAGCGTCCAAAGCGGCTAAAATCGCTATGGCCGTATATTTCACAAAATTAATCGGAATATCATAGGGTAAGACGACTCCAAGCAAAATTCCTATCAAAGCACCAATAATCGGAATGTACAAACTATTTCTCCTCCTCTACCGGCTGAGCATAATCAAAAGAAATACTTCCTTTATATGCCGGAACTTCGATTTCTTCGGCGGTCTCAATTGAAAATCTCAGATTAAAGGAGAGAATTTGCTGTTCCACAAAGCCTCCAGGCATCATCAATGCATTCTTTAGATTTTTGGGATCACCGATAGCTGAAATTTCGAATGGTGGAGCAATTCTTTTAGTATCAACTAAAATTGTGGTCCCCGCACAACTAAAACCAGTGGTATTACCAATACGGTAATTATTTATCGAAATTGCTTCGGCGCCTGCTGCCCAAAGCTCATTGACTAATAGCTCTAATTGATCGTAATGTACAATATAAAAGACGGGGTCTTCATAACTTTTTAGCTTCTTATCGGAATCACTCAGCGTGATGATAATTCCTTTCCCCTTAAGGGGTACTAACCCCGAAGCCATTCGGAGCCGCACAATTTCTCGATCCCGATCATAATCTTTCAATTGTTTGCGCAAATATTCATTTTCATTTTGATATTTTTCCAATTGAAGCTTTTGGTTGCTAAAAATTTTGGCCAATTCATTAACTTGACGCGTGGGCAAAACGGCGCGAATCTTCCACTCGGTACGAAGTTGGAAGACAAATAGTAACCCTAGGACCATTGATACAACACCAATACCCAAGTGCCAACTTTTAATCCTTACCAAACGAAAACTTCCCTTCTTTAATAACGCTCTTCTCTACCATTCCTGTTTTAATACCAAAGATGAGATATTCACCAAGAAGGGTTAAATTCCTTTTCAATCTCCCTGAATTTTTTGCTGCCAAAATTCATAAAAAAAGCACCGGCGTATGTGGGCGAACCCGGTGTTTATAGGTAAGATGACTCTTGGTTTTGGCATGTAAATAAAATTTAATCTATGCTTAAACTTTACTTATCTTAAGTCGAAGGTTTGCAGTCCATGTTGGGTGTGCGTGCGTTAAAAATTTAAGAAGTCGCCTTTTTAGCTGCCACCAGAACCCGGGAAAGCAAGTGGAGTTGTTCCAAAGTTTTGCCAGTACCTATTGCAACACTAGAAAGCGGGTCCTCGGCTACCGTAACCGTCATTCCCAATTCTTTACTGAGTAACTGATTAAAACCTTTCAGCAACGAACCTCCGCCAGTCATCACAATGTCTTTGAACATGATATCAGCCACTAATTCCGGCGGGGTTTTTTCAATCGTCTGACGGACTGCGTTGACAATTGCGTTAAGAGGATCTTTCATTGCATTACGAATTTCCTCCGAGCCTATTTCGATGACTTTCGGTAGTCCCGTTACATGGTCCCTGCCCCGAACTTCATATTTTATTTCCTGATCCAGAGGATAAGCTGATCCTAGATAGATTTTTATATCTTCAGCGGTTCTTTCGCCAATCATTAAATTGTAATTACGTCGAATACTACGGGCTATCGCCTCGTCCATTGTATCCCCGCCAACCGGAATGGATTGACCGGTAACGATTCCGCCGAGGGAAATTACGGCTATATCAGTTGTACCCCCACCTACATCGATCACCATGTTACCAGTGGCTTCATTAACCGGTAATCCTGCACCGATAGCCGCTGCTACGGGTTCCTCAATTAAAAAAACTTCCCGGGCGCCGGCATTTATCGTCGCTTCAATTACGGCCCGCCTTTGAACTTCGGTAGTTCCGGAGGGAATACTTACCACTGCCCGTGGTTTGATAAATACCTTACCGTGGCAAGCCTTTCGGATAAAATATTTAATCATTTCCCGGGTGATATCAAAATCAGCTATCACTCCATCCCTTAAAGGACGAATGGCAATGATGTCACCCGGAGTACGACCTATCATCTGCCGGGCTCCACTGCCTACGGCCAAGACCTCTTTCGTATTCTTGCGAATCGCCACTACAGATGGTTCCTTCAAGATGATGCCTTTATTTCGCTCATAAACCAAGCTATTTGCCGTACCAAGATCGATTCCTAAATCTTTCACAAAATGACGGGTGATAAACTTAACTGCCATTTTTACTCCAACTTTCTCTGTAATTGAGTAGAGATTTTAATCAATTTCCGAACGGAATTCCTCGCTCACGCGAAATAAAAACCGTTCCACATCCGTACTGGAGAGTGTACAGGACCCTGGTTCCAAGACTTTGATTTTCCGGAACTCTTCCCGCAGAGTTAACGGCATTAAGTCCGAGATAGAGTCCGCTTCAACGACCATTTCTACCGGGGCGTAGGCAATTTCTTGATCTTGATCATCGGCAACAACGTAAACCTCATGCTCTAAATCGAGTTTCTCAACCATCAAACCTTGAAAAGGTAAATTCTGCAAGAGTGAAACATTTTTTGCCCTAATTTCTTTAGCCTGTTGCCGAATGTCTGTGTGCTGCCAAAAGAACTTCCGGGAGGAAGCGGGTTCTGCCTTGTAATCAAAACGAATTTTAGCTTTCAATACGTTTTCCCTCTTTTTCGGCTACTTAGAACTTTGTTTTATCTGCAGTTTTAACTTATTGAGCTCTGCTAACTCATATTCTGTTGGACACCGGAATTCTCCGGGTTTTAAATCGCCCAGTGTTAGTGGACCAACAGCCATCCGATGCAGGCTTAGTACCGGATGGTTAATATGTAACATCATCCTTTTAATCTGCCGTTTTCGCCCTTCACGGATAGTAATTTTGATGATAGCATTCCCACTTTCAACACCATCTAATGCAACTTTTGCAGGCGCAGTTAATCCGTCTTCCAACAATACACCGGAGGCTAAATTTTGAAGTTTTTGCTCACCAGGTACACCCTTAACCTTAACCCGATAGGTTTTTTCTACCAAATGTCGTGGATGAGTAAGTGCCAAAGCCATTTCTCCATCATTGGTAAAAAACAATAACCCGGAAGTATCGAGGTCAAGTCTTCCGACCGGATACAACCGGGTATTCCCTGGTGGTAACAGGTCCATCACTGTGGGGCGTCCGAAGGGATCACTGACTGTAGTTAAAAATCCAGGAGGTTTATTTAAAATCAAATAATCCCACTGACTCGGCAAGCCCACCGAGCGCCCATCAACCATGACCTGATCTTTGTCGGGGTCAATTTGAAGGCCCATTTCTGTTACCACTTGATTATTAATCATTACCCGGCCTTCCAGGATTAAGCGATCAGCTTGTCTCCGGGATGAGATACCGGCTTCCGCTAAAAATTTATTCACCCTCATCTTTAGTGCCATCTTCCTCATTCTTAGAAGGAATGACGAATGAAAATTGACTGCCTTTCCCTAATTCACTTATAACGGAAACTTTCCCCCCGTGCCTTTCAATAATGTGTTTCACAATCGACAGTCCCAGTCCGGTACCTCCCATTGCCCGGGAACGGCCTTTGTCAACCCGGTAAAAACGCTCAAAAATACGGGGCAGACTTTCTTTTGGGACCCCGAGCCCATTGTCCTTAATGAAAAAAACAATTCCTTCACTGGTTTCATGACTGCCAATTAAAATATTGCCATTTTCCGGCGTGTATTTAATGGCATTATCCAGTAAATTGAGAATCACTTCCCGGAGTAAATCCTCATCCCCGAAAATTATCGTTGCCTGAAGGTCTTCTTTTAATTCTAAATTCTTCTCCTTGAGCCTGTTCTCTACTGAAAGGATGATTTCACTCAATAAATCGTTTAAATTGATTGATGTCTTCCGTAATTCGGTTTTACCCGATTCTAATTTTGACAAATCCAATAAATCATGAATAATATTATTTAGCCTTTCGGCTTCTTGATAAATAATGGTAAGAAACTTCATGGCAGTTTCACGTTGGTTCACAGCACCATCCAATAAAGTCTCAATGAAACCTTTGATCGAAGTTAACGGCGTTTTTAATTCATGCGATACATTGGCCACAAAATCCTTACGCATGGTTTCCAGCTGCCGCAACTTGGTGAAATCTCCGATTACTGCTACGACACCACGGATTTCTTCATTTACGTCATCTCGAATCGGGGCTAAGCGTACTTTTAGATCACGTTCCAGAACACCAGGCCATGTAATTTCGATTTCTTGAGGATAACCTTTCACATAAACCTGATGAAATATATCCGCTAATTCTGAATCGGGAAATACTTTATAAGGAAATTCGCCGACTCCTTCTCCAGGGTTGAGATTAAAAAGTTCGGTAGCCGCCGGATTGATTAAACTGATCCGGCCGGTAATATCGGTAGCGACGACCCCTTCGGACATACTGGCCAAAATGGCTTGAATCTCTTCCATACGTCCATGCAAAGTACTGAGATGACCAGTATGGGTACGATCAATCTTTTCCAAACCTTTGGCAAGTTTCCCATAGTAATCGTCACGACGAGTCAGGCGATTACGAATGGGAATTCCCATCTGAAAATTAACCATAAAATCATAAAGTTCTTTTAAAGGGCTGCTTAGCCAACGAAAAATAAATATCCCGATAATGATAAACCAGATCAGCGAGAAAAGCGGAAAAAAAAGATTATGCCATAGAAAACCCGCCAATAAAAACGGCAAAAAAAGAAGGAGGAGCAAGCCTCCTAATTGCCATGCGATTGGTTTCATGTCATTCACCTCGGAAGCGATAGCCAACTCCGCGGACCGTCTCTAGGTATATGGGATCTGCCGGGTTGTCCTCTATTTTTTGACGCAGGCGACGTACATGAACATCAACAGTCCGGGTATCACCGAAATATTCATAACCCCATAAATGTTCCAATAAAAATTCGCGGGTAAACGCACGGCCCGGATTTAATAGTAACAATTTGAGGAAATCAAACTCCTTGGGTGTAAGCTCAACTTCTCCCCCTTTGACTTTTACCAAATGCTGCCGCAAATCCATGCGAATGCCGCCAATTTCGATAATTGCTGGCTCATCTTCATCAGCATTCCCGGTCCTTCTTAACACGGCGCGCACTCTGGCTGCTAATTCTCGAGGCGAAAAAGGTTTGGTAACGTAATCATCCGCCCCCATCTCAAGTCCCAAAACCCGGTCGGCCTCTTCACTTTTAGCGGTAAGAATAATGATCGGGATAGACTTGGTTTGAGCATCTGCCCGTAATTGTTTGCAAACCGATAGACCGTCAAGTTCCGGTAACATCAAGTCCAAAATGACCAAGTCCGGTAATTCTTGCTGAACGAGTTCCAAACCTTTGCGGCCGGTTCCCGCAGAAATCGTGCGGTATCCTTCGCGATCCAAATTATATTTTACCAGTTCCACAATATTGGGTTCATCTTCAATAATGGCAATTGTTCCAGGCATTTACAAAGCCTCCCTTGTCAATTTAGGTTTATTATACCAAAAAAAAGCCGGAATGGACAGGGGTTATAAAATTCGAAAGGGGACAAGATTTTGGAAATTTAGTAAAAACCATTCAATATGTCTAAAATAACTGCTTTTTTATAAACCATGCAAAAGTGAAGTTGGATATACTGAATATAAAATCCATGAATATTATGATAAATTTTTACCACAAATTATGTTAAAGTCACGAGCAATTTTGACCTTTGACAGCCCTTGTGGGAACAAAGTATGGGATAATTTTAGGAAAGAAGTTAATAAAAAGCTCCCCTAGGGAGCCTTTTAACTAATTATCTTTTATTTAACCTGAATGAGAAAACGAAAATAAATGAATTACCTTGCTTCAATCTTATTCATTTTACTTTGCATAAAATCGGAAAAATTCAGGGTCGCGAAATAATCGTCATTGGTTTCGGCCCTACGAATCAATTCCACTTCACCATTAGATTTTAGCATTAACTCGGCCGACCTTAACTTACCGTTATAATTGAACCCCATAGCATGCCCATGGGCGCCGGCATCATGTATGACGATCAAATCGCCTCTCTCAATCAATGGCAATTGACGGTTGATGGCAAATTTATCATTATTCTCACATAAGGAACCGGTGACATCATAAATATGATCCAAGGGCCAATCCTCTTTTCCAAGCACGGTAATATGATGATAAGCCCCGTAAAGTGCCGGACGCATCAGGTTGGCCATGCAGGCGTCCAGCCCCACATAGTTCTTATAAATCTCTTTCTTATGCAATACCGTCGCCACTAAATAACCATAAGGCCCGGTGATATAACGGCCGCATTCCATGGTAATCCGCAATGGATGCAAACCGTTAGCTTTGATTTTTTGATCGTATTCTTTTTGAATGCCATGAGAAATCATGGCCAAATCAATCGGCTTTTGATCCGGTTTATAGGGAATGCCGATCCCGCCCCCCAAGTTGATCAGTTCGAAATGGATGCCCAGTTGCTGTGATAGCTCTACAACCAGCTCAAATAGCATTTTAGCCGTCTCGATAAAATAATGGGGATGGAGTTCATTGGAGGCCACCATGGTATGAAGGCCGAATCGCTTGATGCCTTTTTCTTTTAAAATCCGATACCCTTCAAAAAGTTGAGCTTTGGTAAAGCCATACTTGGCTTCCTCAGGTACACCGATAATGGCATTGCCTTTGCGTAGCGGTCCCGGATTATAACGAAAGCTGATTAACTCCGGAATCCCGGCCTGCTCCTCCAGGAAAGCGATATGACTTATATCATCGAGATTGATGATCGCCCCGAGTTGGCGTGCTTTTTGAAATTCTTCAGCCGGTGTGTCGTTTGAGGAAAACATGATTTCTTCACCGGAAAGGCCGGCCTTTTCAGCCAATATCAGTTCAGTCAGCGAACTGCAATCCACACCGAAACCTTCTTCATGGACGGTTTTAATGATATATGGATTGGGAGTCGCCTTGACCGCGAAATACTCTTTAAAGCCTGGGGCCCATGAAAACGTCGAAAGTAACTGCCGGGCATTATTTTTAATGGCTTGTTCATCGTAAATGTGAAAAGGCGTCGGATATTTTTGAATGACCTTCTCGATTTGAGCTTTCGAAAATGGCAATGGCTTAATTGGCATCGGTAACCTCCGCTTACACTTTAACTGTTTTTACTTAATTATATAATTTTAATCAAATTCCGGTAAATAGACAATGGGATTCTTTTTAAATTTTAATGAATTATCATTTCGCATCCATTTTGATTGTTTCTTTGATAACCTTGATAAAATCTTGAATATCTTCAAGAGCTGTAGCAAAGGAGGTCATTAAGCGGACTTCTGATGTTTTCTCGTTCCAAACGGAAAACAAATATTTCGCCTGAATCTTCGGGATATATTGAGGTGGAATAACGGCAAACACCGCATTGGCCTCGACTTTTTGGGTAATTTTAATTTGCGGGATGGTCGCAATTTCTTTCGCCAAAATTTGGGCCATTTCATTGGCATGTCTGGCATTTTTAAGCCATAAGTCATTTGTAAATAATGCTTCGAACTGTACAGCCAAAAACCGCATCTTCGAAAGTAATTGCAGTCCTTGTTTACGAATATATTTAAAATCTTCTCCCAATTTACGGTTTAAAAAGACGACCGCATCACCATACATCAAACCGTTTTTAGTGCCCCCAAAGGATAATACATCAACACCAACATCGGTGGTAATTTCTCGAAGTTTACAATCTAAACTGGCTGCAGCATTGGCAATTCTAGCGCCGTCCATATGTAAAAACAGTCCGTTTTGATGGGCGAAATCAGCTAAGGACTTAATTTCGGCGGGGGTATATACCGTACCAAGCTCGCTGGATTCGGAAATTGAAATGACCTTAGGTTGATTATGGTGCTGATTGCCGACCTCATGTAATTTATCCTTCACTAAGTCAGGCGTCAATTTTCCATTGTCCGTCGGAACAGTAACCAACTTGCAACCCATAGCGAATTCCGGAGCTCCACATTCATCGACGTTGATATGAGCCGTTTCCGGGCAAATTATCGCATGATAGGACTGAGTGATGGCTTTAAGACCTAAGACGTTGGCTGAAGTTCCATTGATTACAAAATAAACATCAATATCCGGTCCCAGTTGTTCTTTAAACTTACGGACCGCCGCCGCTGTATATTGGTCATCGCCATAGGCTAATGCATATTCATTGTTGGCACGCCCCAGCGCCTCTAAAATCTCGGATGGAACACCGGCATGATTATCACTGGCAAAATTTTTCATGGATTCAATTCTACCTTTCATTTAGTATTTTTGCGATTTGAGCTCCGGCAGCGCCGTCGCCAAAAAGATCCGGATGCTCCAAGCCAACCCAGCTTAAATCAATAGCCTTCCGAATTGCGTCAGGATCAGCGCCTACTAAACGGTTCCAGCCGACCTCAACGGTTTCAACCCATTCAGTCTCATTCCGCAAGGTGATACAGGGAATTTGGGCCATATAGGCCTCTTTCTGAACCCCGCCCGAATCGGTTAAGATAATTTTGGAATTCAGTTCCAAGTTTAGCATATCAAAATAGCCCACTGGTTCAATAAAGCTTAATGACTCACTTTCGAAGGACAAATGATATTCTGTGAGTTTAGCCCTTGTCCGCGGGTGGATTGGAAAAACCACCTTACAATCAAGCTTAGCCAAGGTACCTAAAATAGCTTGCAATTTCTTGGGGTCATCGGTATTTTCGGCCCGGTGCAATGTTAACAGGCAGTATTTTTTAGGAATTAATTTTAGGGTATCCAAAATATGCGACTGTACGGATACCCGCTCAGACATTTGTAAAAAAGCATCATACATCACATCCCCAGTTCGGTATACTCCCTCATGAATCCCTTCATTAGCCAGATTGGTTATCGCCGTCCTAGTAGGTGCAAAAAGCCATGTAGCCAAATGATCAGCCACTACTCGGTTCACTTCTTCAGGCATCCTCCGGTTAAAGCTGCGTAATCCGGCTTCCACATGAGCAATTGGAATATGTAATTTAGATGCAGCCAAGGCTCCGGCCAAGGTCGAATTGGTGTCACCATATATCAAAAGGCAATCCGGTTTTTCCTCAAGGCTGACATGCTCAATAGACTCCAGCATTTTTCCTGTTTGGGCACCATGAAGTCCGGAACCGATTCCTAGATGATAATCAGGGGCCGGAATGCCCAATTCCTTAAAAAAAATATCCGACATATTCACATCATAGTGCTGACCGGTATGGACCAATATTTCACGAGAATTTCGCCGTAAATGGTTGGAAACCACTGCCGCCTTTACAAATTGCGGTCTGGCCCCGACAATGGTCATAATCTTCATCGCCAGTTTCCTCCCATGGTTTTGGGCCTATAAAAATAATTTATCTTCTCAATGATGTACCGTTGCTCTTCCAAAGTCAACTCAGGAAATATGGGCAAAGATAAGACTTTGCCGGTTAAGGCTTCACTGATTGGCAGGTCTCCTGGCTTATACCCAAGAGGAGTAAATACCGGTTGCAAATGTAAAGCCAGTGGATAATAAATGGTGGTACTTATCCCATTTTCAGCTAAAAAGGCTCGAAGCTCATCACGATTTTCCGCTTGAATCGTAAACTGATTATAACTATGGCCGCTATCATCTGCCGGAAGCCGAATCTCGGAAATATCCGCTAATCCTTGACGATAAAATTCCGCTATTTTCCGCCGTTTTTCAATCCAGCTTTTCACATAAGGCAATTTGATATTTAGAAATGCAGCCTGGATGGTATCCAATCGGCTATTTATCCCCAACAATTCATGGTAATACTTACGACGGGCCCCATGAACCCTTAACATACGAAGTTTTTCTGCTAAATCAGCCCTGTTGGTGGTGACCATTCCTCCATCACCAAAGCAACCCAGATTTTTTGTGGGAAAAAAACTGAAACAACCCAAAGTTCCGATACTACCAACCTGCTGTTCTCCATAAACCGTCCCCAAAGCCTGGGCTGCATCTTCAATAATTGATAGGCCGTAATCGTTTGCAAGTTTGCCCAGTTCATTCATTTTCGCTGGCATTCCGAAAAGCTCCACTGCGATTACTGCTTTCGTTTTTGGGGTTATTTTTTGACGGACCGCGTCGGGATCGATATTATAATCCTCCCGGCTCACATCCACAAAAATGGGAACTGCTCCAACCCTGCTCACTGAACTGGCTGTCGCAAAAAATGTAAAGCTCGGAACGATGACCTCATCGCCAGGTCCGATTCCCAAAGCCATTAAACTTAAAACAAGAGCATCACTACCATTGGCCACTGTAACTGTATACTCGACCCCTAAAAAATCGGCAGCTTGCTTTTCAAATTTTTGAACCTCGTCACCCAGAATAAAATGACCATGCTGTAACACAGTCCGAAAAGCCTGCTGGAAAGCTGGTTCCAATATTTGATTTTGCCGGGTAATATCAAAAGCTGGTACCTGCAAATGTATTCCCCCTCCATTACTTCAAAAACTTTTAATATAGAAATGACCTATTTGGCGCCTGTTCTTTCGGCAGTTTGCAATTTAAAAACAGTACCGAGCCAAATGTGATAGCGATATTTAGCACTAATCATCCGGAAACCGTTTTTTTCATACAGATTAATGGCAGCCGTATTGGTCAATTGTGTTCCAACTTGGACTTGGTGGTATTTCAGATCTATAGCCATGTTAATAGCTTGATGAACCAAGATTTGTCCGATCCCTTTTCCCTGATCTGAGCTTTTTACTGCAATCAACCGAATGACCAAAGTCTTCGTCGAGGGGTCGGGTTTTAAAGAAATAAATCCGCAAACCTGCTGTTTCTCTTTGACAACCAATATTTTTTCATTATTGGAAAAAGATTCTCTAAGCCAACTTGGATAAAATTGTTCCGCCTTCGCCCGATCAAAATGAGGATCCTTCATAAATCGGGAATCCCGAAAACTTGGAGCGGCAATTTCTAAAATGTCCGTGAGCTCTTCCTGGGTCGCATCCATCAACTTGAAATGAGAGTTGGTTTTTTGAACATCCTTAGAACAACTCCGAACAAAGGTAACTAAAACATCCCCGATCATAGCTCCATGGCTGGCAATAATGGTTGCAACCTCCGGATAGGCTACATCAATTGGGCAATATAAAAATTGAAAATTTTCATGCTGGGCTGTGTCCAATGTATGAAGCCAAGCTAATTCCGAAAAATTTGGAGGCTCCGGTTTTGAGGGCAACAACACCTGTCCCATTTTCATCCCAAAAAATTGAGTGTCCCAGTCTAGCTCTCTCAGCTCATATTCAGTGACGGGCATTTTTTCACCTCTTATCTTTATTGATAAACACCTTTGCCGGTGATAAGTCGACCGAGGGTCACAATAAAAATCTTCAAATCCAGCAATAAAGAGTATTCTTTCACATACCTGGCATCAAGTTGCAACCTTTCTTTCCAGGGCAGCCCGTTTCTGCCTCCGACTTGGGCGAGTCCGGTTAATCCCGGCCTTGCCATGAGTTTTAACGCTTCATCACCCTGATACAATTGTACATGCTCCGGCAAATCGGGGCGGGGGCCAATAAAGCTCATGTCACCCTTTAATACATTATAAAGTTGCGGCAATTCGTCCAGACTAAACCTGCGCAACAATTTACCGAATCGGGTATAACCCTTTAAATCGTGGGTTAATGCGAGTGAACCATCAGGATTCCGAGGCGTACTGACCGTATGATCCCCCGGCACCATCGTCCTTAATTTGAAAATTAAAAAAAGTTTCCCATTTTTCCCGGGGCGCAGTTGTTTAAAAAAGATGGGGTCCGGCGAATCAATATATAAGATAACTCCGAGAATTGCAATTGCAGCAGTCACCGGAATCAATAATAACAAGGCCAGTAAAAAATCCAGCAGATATTTAATACCCCATTGTAATTTTTGTTTATTTTTCATTTTCGCTGATAACCTTTTCAATAATACCGCCCATTACCGCAGCTAATTGTGCCCTATCTCCAAAAGTCCGTACATAATCATAACCTTTTTTGCCTAGTTTCTGCCGATACTCGGCATTTTGAGAAAGTTTCTCCAAGGTCTCTGCCAAGCCCGAAGCATCCTCAGGCGTCACCTGGATGCCTGAGCCGATTTCCGTAATGAACCGGCCGGCCTCACCGGAAATGCAACATATGACCGGCAATCCTACTGCCATGTATTCATAGAGTTTATTGGGTCTGACCGTTTTAAAAGTATCGGTATCTTTCAAAGAAGCAATACCAATATCAGCTGCTTGCAAAATTTGCGGTACCATTTCCGGCGGCACCGGGTCTTCCATCTTGATATTGGACAAATTAGATTTGCTTAATATCTTAGATAACCGCGGTTTATCCGAACCATCCCCAAAAAGCACAATTTGAACAGGAGTGTCTTCCGGTAGATATTTGGCTGCATTAATTAAAGTCTCTAAAGCATTGGCAGGCCCGTGAGCCCCAACATAAACTGCTATAATTTTCTTTTCCGGCCATCCATAGCGTTCCCGAATTTCGTCTCTCCTTGCAGAACTAAACTCCGGAGGTAAATTAGCTCCCAATGGAATCATCGAGATTTTAGAATCCGGTACTCCCTGCTTACGAAGATATTCTTTCATCTCCCCCGCTACTGTCAGGAAATGGTCACTATGGCGATATAAAAACCGTTCTAAAAAACGTAACCACCCGATAACCAACTTGTTACGAAATCCCATCGCAATAATGGAATCCGGCCACAAATCCTCCACATCGAGCATAAAAGGAATCCGTTTCACGCGTGCCAGTAACCATCCGCTAAAAGCCGATTCCAAAGGCGGTGTTACCGTAACAATAGCCTCAGCCGGAATCCATAACCCCCGCCAAAAACTGCAAAAAGAAAAAAAGAGGATATTTAATTCCCGTAATAATGAATTTCCTTGATATGGAGTACTCCATATCCATTTCAGTTTGACACCGGCTTCCTCCTTTGGAGGATTTGGTAGGTAGCCTCGTAAATAGTGATTGAACCGGCAGGTTAAGAGGTAAACCTTCCAGCCTTGCTTAACGAGGCTGGCTGCAAAATCAAAATTACGGGTGGGTCCAGGCCACCGCGGTATTGAGGCATAATGATTGATGATGATTACATTTGATTTTTCCATTTTTTATGACTCCAAATCGTGATATAACCCTGTTAAATTTTGTTTGGCGATATCCCAATTATATTTTAAAGCTGCAGCTTGAAAGCTCCGCTCCGACTCACGCTGCCATCGACTCTGCTCAAAATATTTCTCCAAAACTTGGCGAATAGTCGTGACCTCCAAGTTCGCCAAAACCGAACCACAACTTTGGACCCGGACAATCTCGGCAATTTCTCCCACATCGGTGGTTATCACAGGTCTTCCGGAAGCAAGGGCCAAAAAAAGCAGGTTGGGTGTACTATATTGGTTATTGGCGTATGTACAGTCAATTCCGTAATAGACGAGATGGCATTGTTCGATGAAAGTACGGGCCTCCGATTGAGGCTTGTACCCTGTAAAAACAATATTAGTACTTGAACCGGCTAATTTCTGCAAATGGGATAATTCCGAACCAGCTCCAACAATCGTAAAATGATATCGCTGATCACCGGATACGGCCTGAATCATCGGACCAATCATCCGATCACGATTTAAACCACCAACATAAATAATTTTTAGAGGCGGAATTTCCGGTGGTTTGACGGGCTGCGTAAGGTTTAAAGTTTTATAATTGCCGACCACGGCAACCCGATTTGCGTGCAATTCCTGGTAATGGCGGGCTAAGATTTCTCCAACTGTAATTACTGCAGTCGTTTTAGGTACTAGGGCTGCTTCCAGTCTCCGAATCATAAAAGTGAGCCATGAAGGAAACAAATGGGCTACCATATCAGGGTAGGATTCATGGGCATCAAAAATCACCGGAATTCCAAATTTACGACCGTATTTGATTCCGGGCCTTAAAGTATCCAAATCGTGACAATGAATAATATCTGCGGGATGCTTCGCGTCGTGCTCGCGTTGTAAGAAAGCAATGGCGGCCGCCCAAAATTGCTGGAATTTAAAAATCTGCAACGGACCCCGGCTGTATGTCGTATTGATCTTGCAGCGGACAACCTGGATACCTTGATAATTCTCATATTCCGGCAGCTGGCTGGTGCGGTCCCAAGCAAAAATAGTAACTTGATAACCGGCTTCTGTTAGGGCCAGAGCTTCGGCAGCAACCCGCGGGTCGGGAGCAAAACCATTTGAAAGTAACATTACAATTTTCTTCACTTTTCCCCATCCCCGTTGGTGTTATTTGAATTATTGCAAAAACTCTTGGCCTTGGAGGCATAAAATTTTAGCATCGGTTGAAACTGCTCCTCCCAAATGGCCCGTTCCAAAATAATTTTACGGTTAATCTCTGAGGCCTTTTCCCGTAAACTATGGTCTCGAATCCCACGGTCTAAAATAGAAGCCAAGTTGGTGAAATCAGGCTTCACAAACAGACCGTTAACCTCATTGGTTATCCAATCATGATAAGCCGGCAAATCACTAAGGATCGGTAAAGCTCCTGCGGCCATTGCTTCCAGTAAACTGACTGGGGTGGCATCACTGGAAGGGATACTAATCATCAAATCACTTTCAGCCATCCGTTCCATAGATTCTTGCGGCGATACCATACCCCAAAAACGGATACTGCTTGCAAACTCTGTTTTAGCCGCTAAACTCTCAAGCTTTGGAGTCAAACTCCCGGATCCCAGTATCCACAATTCAAGTTCCGGGTGTTCCTCCTTTATTTCCACAAAGGCCTCAACAATCTCTTGAATATTATAAAGCGGTTCATGTAACCGGGGTGAACAAAGGATTAGTCGCGAATGGTCTTTCGTGGCCCCGGCTAATTTCTGATAACACTGCCGTTCAATACCAAAAAGAATGGTCATCAACTGCTCATCCTTAGCCCCATAGGCCTTTAATTCCTGCTTGACCAAACTGCTGTCGGAGGTAATCACCGTAGCCCTGTGAACAAGAAACTTGGTCAGCCAGTGGATTAAATGAGATTGTTTCGGTTTTACCAAGATATCGGAACCCCAGGCCGAGATAACCAGGGGTGAAACTCCACTAAACCAAGCGTATAGTGCATGTGCGCCAAATTGATGGGCATGAATAATATCCGGTTTTATGGTACGGACAATTTTCCGGACTCCCCAGCAATATTTAGGAAAACCCAATAACGATAAAGGATGCACCACGACTTGAGCCCCTGGTATTTCTCCCGGATGGTGGGAAATTATGATGATTTCCCAATGTAAATCCGCACAACCTCTTACCCATTTGAGGGTATGAGGACTTCTGGCATCCGCTAAAAAACAAATTTTCCCCAATGAATACTAAACTCCTATCGCTTTGTCTACGAACCCGCGTGGATACGCACAGGGATCCTAAATTTTCGACAGTAAATGATTGAAATGATTAACCAATTGCCGGGTCTCGGCTTCAATATTCAACTCTTTTTTAAAAAGCTCGGTTTTCATTTCATTGATTACCAATTTTTGATGATAAAAATCATTATAACACTGTTTTAAAATTTCAGCTATTTTTCCATCATCGATATTGACCCGTGCACTTGCGCACGCATGCACCAAATCGTAACGAGCCGCGTAACTATCCAACAATCCCCGAAGTTCAGGAAAATCCGGTACTACAGCTAGGATCGTCCGTCCACTGGCAAGATAATCAAAAAGTTTGGTATTAATTGTTGCAAATTCCAACAATAACAATAACGATTGGCTTTTAAATACTTCCAGTTGAGCCTCTTTTAAAGTTTTGTAACCAGCCCATCGTACGACTTCAGTAACGCCAATCGATTCCGCCATCGTTATGAAGGTTTTATCCAGCGGCCCTACATAATTAAAGCAAAAATTCTCCGGCCCAATCGTTCCTTCATCCATTAAAGCTTTAATTGCTTGTAGAGTGGCACGAAGGGTTACAAATGGGGGATAAAATGTTCCGATGTAGGTCAAGGTAAAAATGGGATAACTTTGATAATGAGTGGGCAAGTCTTGAAGATCCACTGTATCATAAAAAACTACCAACTTATCCTTGCACCATGGATAAAGTTTCTGATAACCGTCGGCGGTGATATGGTAAATACAAGCAATCAAAGAAGCTGACCGCAGCACCCAACGTTCATAGAAGTGGTCAAGTCTCCGGTGTACCCAGGTTGGGTATCCTTGACGGCCTCTATTAAAGCTCCAGGGATCTCGGACCTCTGTCACTAGAGGTTTTCGGGATATTTTTTGTAAAGCGGCCCCAACCATCAACGCTGAATAGGGTGGGCCAGTTACGTAGATTAAATCAATTTTATAACGAATGATTAAATATAATCCAGTCAAAAGAGCGCCCGGTGCCCATAAAATATGTTGATCCGGCAGTAGAATCCAGCGTTCATCAAGGCCGAGTCTTCGTAGTACCCGGGCTAGCAAGTTGCCTCCAGGGATTCGCCAGGAGCGGTAAACACGGGTGCCTTCCGGAATTGGGTTTGCCGCCCTATGATAAGGTTCGGGATTTTTCACCGTTAAGACCAGCGGCTGCCATCCGAATTTTGGAAGATAACGGGCCGTTCGTAATGTCTTTAATACACCAGCCCCGGCTAAAGGGGGGAAATGATAGGCGATAACTAAAACTCGTTTCATTTCAGGCTCCGCATTTTTTAATCTCAATGATGTGCACAGACATAAATTCAAAAGCAATCACAGTTATTGAAAATGGCTATTTAGATAAAAGAACGAATGTCGATAAATTTGGGCGCACACCTCTCACGGGCCTTCTTGAAGAAGGCCCGTCTTCAGGAAGACGCGCTCTCCCCCAACGATGTCAATGCGAGGAAGCACATTCAGTGGGAGAGTAACCAATATTTTAGGGGCCCAAAGAATTTAGACGACATCGGCTAGGGTTACCCTTCCACTTTAATCAACAACTTTGTTCAGCTTCACAAGGGGAATTGTGGAACAATTCCTTAAAAAACGCGAGCGTTTTTCGGGGAAGGGCTCGTGTCCAATCGGACACGCGGGTTAGGTTTGTTTAGATATACAGTAATAACTAAATTTAAATTCTCTTATTTTTTCCACTGATTTGCTCCATGATTTGAGCCAAAGTTTCGGCTTGGTGCTCCCGGTTGAAACGGGCAATCACATCCGGTTTAGGCTTAGTGGGCATGACGCCCATTTGCCAACTTTGATAAGCATTTATTAAAGCTTCTTCAAGTCCCGGGCCCCCTCCGATACCAATCACAAAACCAGCTTCTGCTTCCTTTATCAACTCTGCCGCTGGACTCTGAGGATGAACCAGACCCAAGACAGGCTTTTGAAGCCCAAGATATTCAAAGATTTTTCCGGTATAAGCCGCTGGATTGGACTCGGCCAATATCGCCAAATCTGACTGGTCCATTGCTTTAAGCGCTTCCATATGGGGCAAATAGTTCTGAGTTTCAATCCAATCGAGTTCGCTGAATTCCGGATTCTGCCAATCACCTGCCCCAATCAATTGCAGCCTCACTGTTGATAATGGAATCACCTTGCGAGCATCTAATTGTTTTAAAGTTTGAATCAACGGCAAAAGCAATTCTGCCCTGGTCTTATTTAAAGTTCCGACATGGGTCAATGTCCAACGTTTATCATGAACTTGGGTTAAACCCAAGGCATGGATAAACGCGAAATCCTCCGGATCGAAACCGTTTGGAATCGTCTGAAAGATAGCTTTCGAGTCGGGAGCTATTTTTCGTAATCCTTGAGTTATTGTATCAGTCACTGAGATTACCGCATCTGCTTCATGAAGAACGGCTTGTTCCGCTTTTTTATGCCGCTGCAAATGATATGGAATGATCGTGCTTAAATAGGGATTTTGACTCCATTCATCCCGAAAATCGGCGACCCAAGGTAAGCCATACTGTCTTTTCAATTCTCTAGCAATAAGGTGAGCCGTATAGGGCGCAGAAGTTGAGAAGATCATGATACCGGGGTTTTCACGACAAACTTTGGAAGCCTTGGTGAGAGCCGGTCTTAACCAGCCCTGCATACGGTCGGGAAAAGAAAACCACTCATCCAGAAAGCTGCGTACTCGCCAACCCCCCGGTATACGATCAAATTTTCTAAACCTGGGCTGATATTGAACGGGTTCTACCGTGATTTGTTGGTGCCTTATCTCACTTTCTAAAGAAGGGTCGACAGGTTCGAAAGACGGAGGAACGACTGAAACCACTTTGACTTGCCAACCCTCACGGGCCAAATATTTAGCAAATTTAGTGGAACGCTGGACTCCGGCTCCTCCTAAAGGCGGAAAATAATAGGCCAACATTAATATCTGTTTCGATTTGCTTTCCATTTACGATAAAACCCCATCTATTCCCTGATAAATCTGATTCCAAACGGCCTGAGGCCGGTAATGTTCGAATACAAAAGAACGGCCCGTTTGATTTAGGGATAATTTTCCAGCTTTAAAATCCTGGTATAACTCACAAATAGCCCCCATCAGCTGTGCATAATCCGTTGCTTTTCTGACACCTTCAAAGGGATAACTCCAAATTACGTACCTTCCATTGGCGAGAGCCTCTAAAACCATAAACGACAATCCATCATGTTCAGTAAAACGGACTAGAACCGTAATCTCGTGATATAATTCTTCCATATCATCCACCCAGCCGACTGGAATGATATTTTCCGGCCAATCCGGATGAGAAATGGTGGGTGAAGCTGCCACTGCCAAAAACACAATCTCTGGAAACTGCTTGGCCAGTTGAATCATCTCTGCTCCACCATAAAAAGCCTCCCGCTCAGGCGGTAAATAGCATAACACCACAAACTTTGAAGGAAGTTCCTTAACTTCCGGTGGGAATGATGCCGGTGTTAAGGGTACAACTTGGGCTTTAATGCCAAGTTCCTGCAATTCTCCAGCGGTCCAATCAACTTCAGCCCAGTGATAAGAATGTCGTAGTAAAACCGGACTGAAGCGGTGCCCTTTTTTAAGCCAGTCCTTCATCTCGAGGATATCAGAGCCCACCCAATGCATAATCACTTTCTTTCTAAAAAAAACGGCTGCAGCATAAAAACGATTGGAACGTAAATCACCGCCGATTAAATAAATTACATTCACCCGCAATAAAGTTAACCACTGCTGCAATTTGCTCTTTGGCATCGTTACCAGTTGATAATCGGAACCATTGGCCAGTTCCATTATCCTATTCACAAAATAAGGGTAACCGATAACCAAAATCCGCCGCATTTTTTTATTATCCCGCTTCCTCACAACTCTCACCCTATCTTTCTACTTAAAGAATGACGGATAGTTTCCCATAGGATTTTATAATCAGCGATGTCCTCCTGTGTAATCCGAAACAGTTCCACCACTGAAATTCCGGCCTTCTTGCAAAAAATGGCAATCAGCAGACTAATGGATAAACAATAGGATAAGGTATTCGCCAAAGCCCCCCCAACCAGTCCCCACCTTGGGACCAATAACACGCTGAGCCCAAAATCTATCAACATTGATATTGTTGATATCAATAAAGGAAATTTGGGCTTGCCAAGCTGGTTTGTGAAATATGTAGAAAAAATACTGGCTATACTGTAGGCCAAAATCCCCGGAAGCATAATTCGATATGGTAGCATAGCTGTTGTAAATCGTTCTCCGTAAACCAAAGGTATCAACCAGGATACGCTCCACATCAAAGCAGCGAGTGGAATATTTATCAGAAGGGTATGCCTGACTGCTTTGGCAGTCAATTGCCCCGCACGCTTGAGAGTTGCCGAACCTACATGGGCACAAATTGCAACCGATATAGCCCCGGAAGCGTACCAGAGTAGCTCAGCGGCATTGACGGCTACAGAATATAATCCGTACTGTTTCGTTTTTAAAAAAGCCAGTACCAAGAAAGAATCAATTCGTGAATTCAAAATTCCAATCAGACTGCCGAGGCTAATCTGTCCGCCAAAGGTTAGTAGCTCTTTCAATAAGCGAAAGCTCACGTACTGGAATTGTGGGGGCCACCAAAACTCGCGGCTCACCCATAATCCAGCCATAAAGGTTGTTAACTGGCCGATAAGCCAAAAAACTATCGCAATCTGTACATTAATGCGAAATCCCAAGAAACCGATACAAAGTAAAATCAATTGCAAAAATCCGGCGGCTATACCGATCCAATTTAAAGTGATGATCCGGTTTAGTCCTTGAAATAATCCGTTCAAATTGGTTACTATCAGCGTTAATGGGGTTACTGACACCACCAGCCAAATCATTCCCAGATGATAGCCGGGTTTGAACAGGGTAAAAACCCAAAAACTAATAATAGCTAATACTCCGATTGCGCTGCTATATAACGAAGCTGTCAGGAAAACTGTTTTTGGCGATGTCTTTAAACGGGTAATTTGATAAGTTACAGCTGGGCCTAAAGTACCGGCAACCATCGTAAAAGTATTGTAAAATAAAAAGACACCTGAATAATAACCTTTGCCGGTCGGCCCCAGGAATCTGGCAATTAATATTCCAATTAAAATTCCGGATATCCCGGTTGCAATCCGAAAAACATAAGTGCGTAAACTATTGGTAGCTATGCTCATATAGTCTCTTCTTCCACTTGAATCGGCTTCTGGCTTTTAGCTTTTGGCTACCAGCTATTAGCTTTTAGTTTATATAGCTTTTATCTAAAAAAAATCGTTACCAACCAATAACTGGGAGCTGACAGCCAACTGCCGATAGCTGATAGCCAATAGCCGATTGTTATATCAACTTTCGCATCTCACGGGCCGGTACTCCTGTAACAATCGTAAAATCAGGCACATCCGCGGTAACTACAGCTCCCGCTCCGACCACTGCCTGTTTTCCAATAGTTATCCCCGGTAAGATTACAGCTCGGGCCCCAATCCAACAACCGTCTTTTAAAAATATCGGACCGGCTTTCCGCATAATCATTTTAGCGAGCATCCGGTCTCCCACATCCCCGTGAGTTAGCAACATTACTTGGGGCGCTATTACCGCTTCAGCTCCAATTGTTATTGATTCAGCCAAATCCATAAAAACTTCTGGTCCTATATAGGCCTTATCTCCTATACGAAGCCGGCTTAAACCTAAATCGATATTATCCAATAAAAGGCCGGTTTTCAACGTCACCGAATCATGAATTTCCGCTCCAAGCCTCTTCAAAATGGTTTTCAAATAACGGGCCGGGGCCCTTTGAACTTGACGGATCCGGTAATCTGTTCCCCACATTCTATAGCCGATCCCGAAACGGAATAACCATAGTCGAAGTAAAAAAAAATCAAAAAAAATAATCGAGTTCCTGATAATTTTTTGGATGAACCCCATTCTATACAGCCCCTAAAAATAATAAACCAATTTATTTCGGTAACAATTCATCTTCCGGTACCGGCCGCAAAGGTTTAGCCGGAACACCTTTCACCACTTGTCCGGGAGGAGTGTCTTTTGTAACGATTGCCCCTGCAGCTACAAAACTCTCTTCTCCAACCGTGATTCCAGGAAGCAAAATGGCATTGCCCCCTACTCGGGCTCCCCGTTTGATGGTTGCTCCTTTTCGAAGCGCAAAGCGCTTTTCAGTGCGACCCATAAAATTATCATTGGTCGTTGTGACCATCGGAGCTATAAAGACATGATCCGCCAGTTCCATATAGGCAGTAATGTAGGCATTCGTTTGAATCTTGGTAAAGTCCCCGATCGATGTGTTATTTTCCACGGCCACGCCGCGGCCAATAAGAACTGCTTTACCAATCCGGCAATTTTCACGCACCGTGGCTAAATCAGCAATTGTAGTATCGTTATCAATAGTAGTGCCGGCATAAAGGATCGCCCCGGTGCCAATCTGACAATTGGAGCCGACTTGTAATGAATCAAGTGTTTTCTGTTCCGTAGTGCTTGTCTTGGCAAGTTGGGGCATTTTCCCGAGAACTGCATGGTCACTGATTACAGTATTAGCGCCGATAATGCTACCCTTATGGATTACCGCATGATGGCCAATCCG
>JAEZKW010000124.1 GCA_023415375.1 Bacillota bacterium | reverse complement strand
ATGGCGTAAATTAAGGCTGTATAACCCTCAATGGTACGAAGGTTAAAGTCGGTTTGAGGGTTTTTGAGGATCATTTCAACAATCGGAAGATATTTATTGTTCACTGCATGAATTAACGCAGTGGAACCATAATTATCTTGCAAATTCGGATCAGCGCCTTTGTCCAGCAATATTTTTACAATCGGTGCAAATCCCTTATCGGCTGCAATAATCAAAGGAGTCCAATTATTGTCCCCTCGGGTATTGATATCCGCCCCTTTGCCCACTAAACTTTTAACCGATGAAGCTTTATTTTTTGCAACCGCACTTAATAAATTGGAATTTAGATCTTCTGCCTGCGCCGCAAAGGGTAGAACAACAGTTAATGACAGCGCTAAAAGTAAATACCGCATTCTGTTTTCCATGGACTTCCCTTCCTCCCGAAACCAATTCCAACAAATCGCTCCCCACAAATTGTAATTTCCACAAGCAATTGTAAAAATCCTGCCATTTGGCAACGTTTGTTTGGCTTACATCATTTTTGAAAATATTTCAGAAGAAAAGCTCAAAAAGTGTGGCGATCAACCGTCAGAGTTCCTTCTCCACCGTTAATTTTTATGGAGTCCACTGCATGGAGTGTCATTTTATTCTGGGGCCCTTTTTTCCAATAAAGTATTGAAGCGCTATAAGGTACGGCTTTATCGACAAAACCTCTCATTCCTGCAGCCCCGGTGGTTCCAGCATCATCGATAACAGTTTTTTTCTCCACCGAGAGTTTGTATTGATGGTCATGACCATGAAGTATGACCGGAACAGAGCCGATGAGATCCTTGGCGAGATTGCGGTTGTGGACCGCAATAATATCAGGCAATTGACCATCACGAAAAGTTCTTTCTTTCAGCGCTTTTGCAGCTTCTAAATATTTTTCAGCAGGAGCTACATCGGAATTATAATTTTTGGCGGCTGGGTCGGCCGCACCGGTAATGGTTAATCCGTAGATTTGCAGGTCCTTTTTGGCCACTACAATTACATGCTTCGTATGGATAAGGCGTTTGACAATCAGCGGTGAATCATGGTTACCGGGAATAAAGACATAGGGCACTTTAAGTTCCGGTATTCGATCAATAATTTTAGCCTCGAGTTCGGTCCCGTAATCGGTTAAGTCGCCGGTATCGATAATGAATTGAATTTTAAAGTTTGAAATCAATTCACTGATAAAATCAAAGGCTGCCGGGTTATTGTGAATGTCACCGACATGCAAAACCTTAATATCTGATTGCCGTGTTTGCGCGTTATCGCCCATGCTCTTCATATCTTCAGCTTGCTTGAATAAAATCGGTAACCCCTGAGAGATTTTTTTTAAATTGTTTCCGATGACTTCAATATTGTCTAGGCTCATTGTTACCAAATTCATAGCCCAGGGTGCAGCCGATAGGACTCCCCGATATTGGGGGTGTTCAATTTCTTTTGGCTGATAAGAAATGACAGTTGTAGCAATTAAGATGACTATCATGGCTGTTGAACAGAGCATCCCATAAAGAAAAAGTTTGGATAAAGGTTTCACTCTGAGCACCAATAATACAAGAGCCCCTCCTAGTAGGCCGTAAATAACAACGGTTAGAAAAAAAGTCATCATGGTTGATTTCACTTCATTTTGAAGCAAAGTTAACCATTGCTGTTTTGGTGGTATAGAGTTCAACTGTTTAGCCAAACCTGAAAAATCGACTTCATCAAGAGTAATTATAAATTGCCAGGGAGTTTTATGAGATTCAAAAAATAAACGGCCAATGGGCGGGACTTCGATCATGGTGCCGCCCTGGATGCAAAACCTATTTTGCAATTTAAAAGACAGTGAGTTTAGAGTAAAAGTGGTAGCGGAAAATAATTGAATAAATGACAAGGTAAAAAAACAAACCAGCAAAGTCAAAATTATAATACGAAACCGGCGGTTTTGACTTAAGGTTACCCATAATTTTCTCATGTTAAGCCTCAAAAGTTTTTTTTATTATAACATATTACGGTTATGCGATTTCCTGTGATTCTAAGCCTTTACTGGAATAAAATATCTTTCTTTTCATATAAATGTAATAAGACTTCCCGGAGAGGTGATCTTCATGGCATATTGCTCTGATTGCGGTGTTTACTATACAGGTGTAGAAGATATTTGCCCAAGTTGCGGAAATCATGTTTCTCAAAAACGAAAACCGGAAGCCGGGTCTTTGCCGGAAGTAGGTACCGAAGTACCAATCATCATCGATGGAAAGGATTTTCCTAGTGGAAATAATGCTGAGGGAAATACTGACCTTACCAATAGGAAAGATAATTTTCAAAAGCAAAATATTACACAGAATGATAAAATGAATTCCGAGAGTAATCAATCGGAGGTCATTTATTTTCAAAATGAGAGTCAATTGGGTAAAGGCATTATTAAGCCTCAAAAGGTGGAAATGGCAGTCGACGGAGTACATTTTAAATATGAAACCCCGCCGCATAGTTTTATGAAAGAGGGACCGATAAAAGAAAAGCCGAAAGAATATCGAGTAACCAGTGCCGATATGGAACTAAAATCCCCGGACGGAAATTGTCTTGAAAAAACATTTCGAGAAAAGCAGCCTTTACCACAGGCTACAGAGCAAGGAAAGGCAGATGCCGGCATTAATGAGCGAAAACCTTCCGAAGAAAAGCCAGAGGCACAAGCAGCCCGTGAAACCAAAATTGAACAGGAAGAGCAGGCGCGCACGTTACCGGATGAGTTAAAGGAATCGGGGACTCCGGTGGCTAATGAAAAAGCAGAAGCTACCCTGGAGTCTATTATCAAAGAATTAATTCCAGAACCAGTTATTCCTGAACCTGAGTTGCCTGAAAACCATGATAATATTATTTACGATGATGGAACCATTTGGGAGGGAGCCCAAAGCTGGTTTAAAATCCCTCTCGGCGATTTTTATAAAGTGACCAGCCGTTCATTGATGATATTTGATAAACATCATTATAAGCTATTCGATGTGAGTTTATCGCTTATCACCGAAATTACGGTAAAACAATCGTGGCTTGGTAAATTAATGAATATAGGAGATTTGCTGATTTCCATCCCTGAGTTTGCGGCACAAAAGGTTGTTTTAGGAGGAATATCCGACCCATACAAAGTAAAGAACATGATTGAAGAAAGACTGAAATAATTGATAACTATAAAAGTTAAGCTCAATACTTTGGTTGATGAGTCAAAATTTTTAATTGAAGCGGGTGGTTTTTATTATAGACGACAGCAAGAAAGTGGTTATGGTCAGCGGATGTCTACTCGGTATCCCTTGCCGGTTTGATGGGGTAAGCCGGGAAGTACCGGAATTACGTTCGACTTTAGCAGATTATCAATTAATCTCTTTTTGCCCGGAAGCAGCTGGAGGAATGAAATGCCCAAGGCCTCCTGCGGAAATACAAGGCGGCGATGGCGCCGGGGTTTTGAGAGGAAGTGCCAGAGTCATAAATCAGGCCGGTATAGACTGTACAATGGACTTTTTAAGGGGCGCTGAGGCAGTTGTTAAATTGGTTCAAAGATACCATCCGGATTTTGTAGTTTTAAAGGCCAAAAGTCCTTCCTGCGGCGTGGGACAAATTTATGACGGTACTTTTACTGGCGTCCTAAGAGAAGGCGATGGAGTAACCACGGCTTTTCTCCGTAGCATCGGGGTGAAAGTTTATTCGGAAATGGACTTTGCAAATAGTCAGCCACCCCGGCTTGGCTGTGGCAATGAAGTGTGAAAAAATCCCCGGGATGGCTGTTCGACTGAGGCTTGCAAGCAAGCCTAAATCTGGGTTAAAAGTATTTTCCAAGTAGTAAATTTGGTAAAAATTAACGGATACATTTTCTTGACGAAGGCTTGGTGTTATGGTACAATAATTTTTGCCGATGCGGGAGTAGCTCAGTTGGTAGAGCGTCAGCCTTCCAAGCTGAATGTGGCGGGTTCGAGCCCCGTTTCCCGCTCCAATATGAAATTTTAGCTTCCTGGTTTATCGGGAAGCTTTTTGTTGTTTAACAAGAAATATTTTCGCCCTTTTCGTAACGAGTTATGATAAAAGGAGAATTTAATATGAAAATTTCAAAGATCGGCATTATCATTGTACTGACAGTAACTGTTTTTTCAGTTTTGGGCGGAATCGTTTTTGGGAACGATTCGGGAGATGCTGGGGTATATTTCCCCGTGAAACCCGGTAATTATTGGATTTATAAATTATCGATGCCGGGGAGTTCTAGAGTTATTCAACAAAAGGTAAAAGTGGATGAGCCTGAAAACGGCAAATCTAAGATTATTGTTTATGATCCAAACGGCAATCCGGAAGTTTTTGTATCTTATGAACTCAATCAGCAAGGCCTGTTTAAATTTTCCGAAATGAGTGCGTGGGGGTTTAACGAATATCATCCCTTATGGCCGGTGTTGAAGAACAATATGGTTGTTGGAACCAATTGGAATTGGGAGTCAGAGGATCATAAAATGAAGGAAGAAGTAAAAGTTGTTGGGATTGAGAAAGTGACTGTTCCTGCCGGAACCTATCAGGCGCTTTTAGTTCAATATTCCGGAATCAATCTCAACGGGGTTGCATATGTTGATAAAACATGGTGGGTCAAGAACATGGGTTATGTAAAAGATGAACTAACGATTGACGGAAAACCGTTAATCAGTGAATTGGTTGAATACCAGATAGCAAAATAGTGATTGTTATTGATGACGGGTTATGATATAATATTTAAGCGTATTAAGCGGCTGAGTCGCCAACAAGACCCGCAAAGTGGATTCGAGGAAGTGCCTCCTGGCGTTTCATGCTCAGGAGAAGTCGCCATGGGTCATGGCGCAGCAACTGGACTTCTAATCCGTTGGTCGTAGGTTCATTCAAGTTAAAGTTAATAATTATGCGCCTGTAGCTCAGGGGATAGAGCAACGGACTTCTAATCCGTTGGCCGTAGGTTCGATTCCTACCAGGCGCACCACTTATGATAGAGTAAGCTTCTAAAAATATTTAGAGGCTTTTTATTTTAGTTTTAGGAAGGGAAGAGCCCAGGGGAAGTCGCCAAAACTGTTCCATCCGTGGAACATGGCACGGCATTCATCGTAATTACTGTAGCTAAAGCAGGGAATACTCCACCGACTATCCTTTGACCAGTTCCGCTTTTTTAAACGGCAGCCCAATCCCAACCAAATATGCCCGGTTTGATGCCCATCCTGCGGGTAAGAACATCTTCCCACCATTATCTTGGTCAAATCTTCCGTATGGTACTAACCAATGGACCGTTAATAAAAAAATATCCCCTTCTCTTGCAAGTTTAAAAGAAAAGGGGCAATGGTTTAGCGTTGATTTTATTACATTCATTCCTATTACTCACGCTTTCCAAGATCCTGTCCTGGCAAATCGCCACGGTAAATAAAGCAACATTATAAATAAAGCGATTAAATTCAGCCAGGTGAACCAATCACCGTATTTTGAGTAGAAAGTATCAAGTTT
This sequence comes from Bacillota bacterium, assembly GCA_023415375.1. Taxonomy (GTDB): domain Bacteria; phylum Bacillota; class UBA4882; order UBA8346; family UBA8346; genus UBA8346. Next base: position 1,806 of record JAEZKW010000124.1, on the reverse strand, counting down.
AACAGGCTCGAATTCAGCAATCAGAACTTGTTCACTGCTATTTTTAGTATAAACTACTTCTTTGACAACCCGTCCGTAAGGATCGTTGATGGTCAGATCTCCTTCTTTAGCTGATCGTACAAGGGTAAAGCCGTTTTCTACCCCCCGCAAAAAAGCAATACGGGAATGTAACCAATGATCCGTTTGGAAGTCCCAGGCGGGGACTAACAAAACAGCCGCAGATGAGTATTTTCTGATCCATTCGGGGAAATCCAGATCCTTGCAGATTGCCACGCCTAGTTTACAATGCTTATAATCAAAGGTCAGAGCATGTTTTCCCTGGCTAAAAGTCCTCTCCCAACCTTTAACCAGGTGTTTCTTTTGATATTCCAAAGTGGACTTGCCGTCAGGGAAAAATACGGTGGCCATATTCTTGTCAAACCTGCCCTGCAAGGTCCAGCCGACAATAATGACACATTTTTCGTGGTAAGCAAGAGTGGCGAACATGTTATAATACTTAGATTTTTCGGCAGGCTGTAATTTGGTTATTTTTTCAGGAAAAAGCACCAAGTCGGTAGGCTGCGTGCAATATTTCTCAATCAACTCAATATATTTTTGCAATAACAGGTCCTTGTTATCCGGGTTGTTTACATTTAAACCAAGGGACAAATGCTCTACATCCAAGCAAACGGCTCTGAAACGGGGCTGATTTTGACTTGATTTTATCAAGGCAAAATTTCCGGAATGGTTGAGCCTCAGGATGCCGAAGCCAAAAACAGCGATGAAAATTAAAAAAGGCAAAATAAAAGTCTTAAACCCTATTTTCTGGTCTGTGATTAGCAGTAAAAAAGTAACCAGCGATGCAAACAATGCCAGGATAAATGTAATTCCATACATTCCGGTTATTGATACAATTTGAAGTAAATAAACATTATTGACCTGCGTATAACCCAAACTTGCCATATCGCCGAAGGTCCCATCAAACAAATTCAATATTAATCCAAAGACGGTCATCAAAACCGGAAATACAAACACGGCAACTGGGGCCTTTAGTCTAGTGATCATGATTTTATTGAGCACTATAGCGCAGGCAAACAATAAACCCGTTATAATAATGATCATTACTGCTAAAGCCGGGGGTAAAAGCCGCATAAAGTAAAGCAAGATGTTCGCTTTTGAAAGCGTAAAGGCGGCAAATGACGCCCAAAACGCTGCTTTATTTGAATTAAAAAAACTGTATAATAGTACCGGAACCGGCGCGAACCAAAGTAAAAACCAATAATTTACCTGAAGCCCGGTTGAAAAGAAATATAATACCGCCGAAATAAGTATCGCCGGAAATACCGAGTATTTATTCGCAAAAAATCGTTGCATCATATCTGCCCTCGCCTTTTACCAATTTCTATTACCAGTTTTAGCGATCTACATTATATCGAAATTCCACGTGAAAAGTTATTTGTCGCCAAACTGTTGCCTTTTATAACATATTTGGCGGTGCATAGTATAATGTTTAAATAAAATTTTACCATTATACCCATTTTATTTCAATTAATAGTTGCATAGTTGCATAATATTCTTTCATTGTTGGCTAAAACATAGACGCTAAATAAACCACGCTTTGAAAAGGGTGAAAATGCAAATCCGTGAAAGCTTTTATACCTTCCTAAATGGCATAACTCTGATATATATCTTTATACGGGTAGTCAAACGTCAGCTTTAGAATTGTGCTTCTGGCATTCCTGATGATTCTCCCGGCAACAAATAGATATTAGGGAGTTTTGGGCTGTCTTTATTTACATAGATAACCTCAGATTAAGCCAGCTTAAA
>JAEZKW010000185.1 GCA_023415375.1 Bacillota bacterium | reverse complement strand
AGAGCCTGAACCGTTGAATGACGGTTTAAACGACCGTCATGGGCAAGAATAATTGCTCCAGGGAAAACCATACGGATTACGCGTTCAGCTTTAGCTTTCGGGGTTTTGGAGAGCGCATGCTCCAGAGTTATGGTCGATAATATCATTTGCTTATGGCCTAAGTGAGATACTTTTAAAATGTTTTCATTGAGTTCTTCATAGGGAGTCCTAAAAAATAATGGTTTTTTACCGGAAACTTCTTGGATGATCTCGTCAGTTGTATCCAGTTCGGTGCGGATTTGATCAACTGAAAGAGTGCTTAAATGAGGATGGGAAAAAGTATGGTTACCAATAACGTGTCCATTTTGAATTTCCTCTTTCACTAACTGCGGATACTTTTGCACATTTCGCCCTACAAGAAAAAAGGTAGCGGGAATATGGTCCTTTTGTAATATTGTCAAGATTTGGGAAGTATAAAGGGGCTCGGGACCATCATCAAAAGTCAGCGCGACTAGCTTCTGAGTGGTGTTGCCCATCCAAACAACATTAACTTTATTAAAAAAATTAATGGTTTTTTCAAAAAATAGGTAACGATTGATAAACAGGATAATAAAAGCAGCAGTAACCAATATCAACAATATCCACGGCAATCTTTGTTTGGATATAAGATTTTTCATCATATAAGGAAATGCTCCTAAATTTTTCAGTTTTTCGTTGTTTGTAGCGTAAAGGTAAAGTTGAAATCTGGCAAATGGGTAAGCTTATTATAAGTAAAATTTTTCAACTGAGCAAGCATTTTTTGGACCTAGATTGTCTTGATCAGGATTAATCAATCGGCTTTTTCTATCACCAGTGTAAATAGGGTGCTCCGCCCTAGGTTATCTTGACAGACTACACGATGCCGGCCAACTTTGGGGGTATAAAATAACCTTTCACCAGGTCCAACGACTCCTAATAGAACGCCATCGATAAACCAAAATACCTTTTGAACATCATTACTGACTGAGGCTTCACAGCAAATTTTTTGATATTCAAGTGGAATACCTTCCCGTAACCGATATTGACAATCTAATGAAGGGGAACGGATTATCGGGGGACTCCCTGGCAGCAAACCATGCCATTCCGGAAGTAATGGAGGTAATCTGTCAATTTTGGCACCATTACTTTCCATCCAGGAGAATACCCGAGGCGGCCATTGGATAAAGGATTGGGCATGAGTCGGCCCTTTCCCGGCATAATCAGGAGGCAGCCGATAACCAGAACGAATGTCAACTTGTACGGCTTGATGCATCGAACAAATTTTATCCGTAGCCTGGTTTATTAAATATAATTCGTTTACCACTTGCGGACAGTAAGGGCCGGGCAATTCTCCACTTAAACTACATACCTCTCTGGAACCAACATTCTCGGGTCTTTCAAACCATTGAATTTGCTTGCCCCGGTTTAAATAATTCATGATTTCAAAGAGAATGGGCGCTGCCACTTCAGCACCAACCAGATTACGGGCGCCTTCTCCGGAAAAATTGCCAAGCCAGACTCCGACTGTAAATTGGGGATTATACCCAATACTTAAAGCATCACGATGTCCATAGGAGGTACCGGTTTTCCAGGCGACTTGAGGCAAAGATGTAAACTCCCAACATGTAGGAAGATCGGGACGACGTAACCCTGTTAAAATATCTGTGATAATATAGGCTGTACCCGAACCGAAAAGCCGGATGCCGGTTGACTCCGGATCATCCATAAGCTGACGGGGTTTGTAAAATTGGCCACTATTGGCCAGACTGGAATACAATGCAGTTAGGTCCAGTAAATTAACTTCACAGCCTCCGATTGCTATGGATAATCCATAATCTTTGCGGGAACGTAATGTGGATACACCAACCTGTTTTAATAAGGAATATAGTCCTTGATCGCCTAATTGATGTTCTAGTTCAACGGCAGGCAAGTTGAGTGAACGTTCTAATGCTTCCCGGGCAGAGATGATTCCCGAAAAGGTACGGTCATAATTTTCTGGGGCATAACCCGAAAAATCGGTCGGTACATCTTCTACGTAATGAGCAGGGGTAATTAACCCCTTTTGAATGGCCACCGCATAAATAAATGGTTTTAAAGCGGAACCCGGTGAACGGGGCGCAAGCGCCCCGTTGACTTGGCCTTGATTAAAATAGTCGTTGAAATCTCCGGAACCAACCATAGCCAAAACTTCATGCCGAGTATTATCCAAGATGACAATGGCCCCGTTGGAGATTCCTTCATTTTTTAAACTTCTTAAGTGGATACGCAACAAATCTTCAGCAACTGCTTGATATCGATGATCAAGAGTAGAGTAAAGACGTGGTTTATCGGGAAAATCCAAATGCATTTCACAACAAAAATGAGGTGCTTTATGTGGCAAATTCTGCCAACATTCCGGAATCTCTTCATGGATAGCTTCACGAAAGGTTGACCTGGATATGGTTCCCTGTTGTAATAATCGTTCCAGTACCCGATTTCTGGCTCGTAATGATTTCTTAAAATTTAAATTGGGCCGGTATAGATTCGGCGAATTCGGGATGGCGGTGAGCAGAGCGGCTTCGCTTAAGCTGAGTTGTGACGGTTCTTTTCCAAAATAAAGCCATGCAGCTGCCGCCACACCTTCTATATTTCCCCCATAGGGAGCGATATTAAAATAAATTTCCAACAGTTGTCGTTTGCTGTAACGTAATTCCAACTGGAGAGCACGCAAAATTTCATAAAATTTACTACTGTAATTCCTTTTTTTAGGCTCCATCATTCTGGCGATTTGCATGGTGAGGGTTGAACCGCCGGATACGATATGGCTCGATTTGATATTTTGGTGTAGGGCTCGCACTAAAGCCAAAGGATTTACTCCGGGATGAAAATAAAACCAACGGTCTTCAAAACCTAATAACGACTGTTGTAAATAAGGTGATATCTGGGCGAGTGAAGTCCGAATCCGCCACATATCATCCTCAGAAAGATAAGCATTAAGCAGTTGACCCGAGCGATCAAAAACCAAAGTGGAAGAGGGTCGAAACAGAGCGTCATTTGGCAAAGGAATAACCCAGGCAATGATTTTTAGGCATAGATAAATGGCTATTATAGCGGTAATGACCCTGCTCCAACCCTTACACTTGGGGGATAAAGAATTATAATGTTCCCCGATATTTTGAATATAGTTTTCAAGTCGGTTCCAAACATTTTTATATAGGTTCATCCGCTTAGATGTTTTGAGGTTATGAAGCACCGATTTTGTAATCATAGTCTTTTCCTTAGAAAGTGCGTGGCTGTCTAAAAAGAAATTTATAATCAATAAGAAATACAATATATAGCATCATTGAATATGTTAGTTTCAATATATTGTATTTCTCGCGTTATACGCGCTTTATCGTGCGTGCACTCGTGCACGAATTTACTTTTGGGACAGCCCCGAAGGTAAAATTATTATTACTGTTCCACCGTTATGCTGCCGCCGGAGCTTATACTAAACACTTCCGGGGCATACATACATTCGGCCTTAATCTGGGGTAAAATAAAGGTACCGCACGTAACAACCCGGAGGGCGTAATAAAAGCTTTGAGTGCCGGCTTCATCGAAATCCGCAAATAGAATGAGACGGTCGTCGCGAATATCCATATAAGCCGGACTGAATGGTTCCTTGTCAAGCCAGTCAATTTTGCTACTAGATGCCAGACGTGGGTTTTCAATTTCAAGCCCGGCGGGAAGCAAATCGACAATTGCCACATTATTGGTATTATTTTCGGTTGTTTTTAGGGAAATTTTAGCAATAATTAGGTCGCCCTGTTTCAAATGTTTCAAATCCACCTTCCCGCCATAATGATCGAAAAATTCCCGTTTCACAGTAATTCCACTACTGGCATCCGCTACAGGTTGAAGCGAAACGCCGCTGGATTCAGCATAATAATAACAGACACCAGTTCCGTTCATTTTAACGTTGATTTTACCTTTGCCGAGGCTGGAACCGGAGATTCTCTTTAACGATTGACTGTCGAAAGAATTTGTTTTTTGATTATTAAGGTAAACTTCACCCGTAAATTTAGGATTATCACTATTTTTCAGAATTTTTCCGAGTGCCATAAAAGCTAAAGCATTCTCCTGTGTGGTACCCCAGCGGTTAATCTCGACCTTGCTCAAAAGGCGGTCGATGAGGCGGGGTACTACCGGATTGTGAGGATCAATATCGGCCATTAGAGCTAAAATAATCGCAGCATTCCGTGCCGGAGAGTTCAAATTGCCGCTTTTTTCTCGTTTAAAGTCAGAAAAAGAAATCGCAGTCGGAATTAAGTCAAAGGCGGTCTTTTTGTCACCGCTGTAATAATAGGCTGCTCCCAGCATTACCCGGGCGTCGGCAGATAGATCACCAACACGTTGATTCTTAACATAAGCCATACTGCTTGTTTGAGGTTTACCGGCGAGGCTCAGTACATAAAGGGCATAAACCCGTTTTTGAAGATCCCATGATTTATCGGAACGTCTTTTGGCCAGTTGCCACAAGAAATTGAGCATTTGGTTGTAGGTTCGATCGGAAACGATATGCCCTGATTTCCTGGCCTCAACCAAGAATTGAGCTGCATAAATGGAGCCCCATTCATAACTTCCATCCGTTCCGGGCCAAAAGCTAAAACTACCATCACGCAGCTGCATGGATTCAATTTTTTGAATGCCCTCAACTAAAAATCGATTGGCGCGATCCCCGGCAAAAAGACTCGGTTCGGCGGCATGGGCCAAATCTTCGAAATAGAGCAGCGGGAATAACTTGGAAGTGGTCTGCTCTAGGCAACCATATGGATATCCCAACAAATATTTAAGGCTCCCGGCAAAACGGATGGCCGGTAAAGGGCTAAGACAAAGAGTATATTGACCTGTACCTGAAAGCCATTCATTATGAAGATCCAAATTTAGCGGCTTAGCGGCAGTAAAAGATCCCCCATAGACCTTGGAGGTTACCGCTTGGGGCGGTCGGATCGTCAGGTCGGTGGTTTCCGATACTTGAGCGTCGTTTCCTTTGGCTTTTAATGTGAAATGGCAAGCTCCAGTGGTATTTTTGGCAATAACCGCAAAACGAACGGTCCGCTCTTCCTTATCAGGAATGGTACAAGACTTTTGATCATAGCCATCAATTTGCACAGGTCCATCAGCATCCAACTTGATCTCAAAAATACCCTTACGCCCGGTGCCATTGAAGAGTGTAACCGGAATGACCGCCCGATCACCAGGCGCCAGGAATCGTGGGTATGTTGAAGTAATGACTATCGGATCTCGTACCACTACTTTTTTAGTGGTGGAGCCGTAATTGGAACCTGCTGTGGCAACCGCCATCAAACGGAGAGTGCCGTTAAATTGAGGAATGGAAAGTTTAACTGTGGCTTTTCCCAAACCATCCAGTCTCACCAAGCCCGACCAGAGTGAAACCGGAGTAATCCGGCGGATCGAAACCGGATTCAGGTTCCGGCGGCGGACCCCTTCAAGGTTTTCATCGCCCGAAGGTGCGTTGGGGGAGGTTATTCCCTCGATTTCGGGTAAGAGCATGCCGTAAAGGTCGTATGTTTCTAAGCCGAGGGAACGCTTTCCATAGAAAAATCCCATTGGATCGGGGGTTTCAAAATCCGTTAACTGACAAATTCCTTCATCAACTGCAGCTAATGTCAGAAAAGTTTGACCGCTTTGTCCCGGAGCAGCCACTTGCACTTCCAGGTCACGGCCTGGACGAATTTCTGTCGGTGCCGTAATTGCAAGGTCAATACGGTTCGAACTCGTATCGATCATCAAGGGAATTGTTCCGAAAGCCCTGGTAGGCGCTCGTTTTTCCAGCTTTTTAGTGGTCCGGATTAAATGGACCGAAACGTAGACATTGGGTTTATATTCGGCTTTGATGGGGATGGCAATCATGCCGGTATTTTCTTTTAAATCAATAACCTTGGTATCATAGACTTTTTCCCGTTCGACGGTTACTAAGACCCGGCCTGAAAAGGGAGCTTTAATTTGAACGTTAGCGGTTTCGCCCGGCTTATAAAGATTTTTCTCAAGACCAAGCTGGATACGGTCCGGATGATCCATCGCCCAAGGCGAGTAACCCCAACCGGAAACATAAAATTCACAAACGCTACGCGCACAATTGCCGGGTCCGCTGAAAACAATTTTGTAATATCCATAATTTGAGGCTCTATAACTATAGTTTCCTTCACCGGTTGTCAGTTTGATGGTATCTCTGGCGATACGGGTCTCTTGACGTTCGGAATGGTATGTATAGTTACCTTGGCTATCGCGGCGGTAGATTGAATTCCAGGTTACTGAGTAAACTTCAGCCTGAATCGTAGAATTCTGAACTGCATTGCCGTTTGGAGCTACCATGGCCAGTTGAATGGGATAGGTTTCACCGATTTTGACCCAAGAATTACCATTGGTTTTATATCCGGTATACGTGTCATAAGGGTGATACTCAACAGCCTTGTAATTGCTGACGGAACGGCCGCCTTCTTCGGTCACTGTGGCCTGGAAAATAGCCCTGATGAAACCCGGCGGAGTCAAGTTATTGGGAAAATCATAACTGAAACTGATTTGACCGTTCGCGTTTAATTCTCCCTGTCCGACCGGCTGCTCAAATACTTTAAATTCACGGTCGGGATCGCCAAATTGGTAAGAACGGTAATTATTTGGGCTAAATGGGATGGCTTCCATGTGGATACTAAGGCCTACCTTACGGCCGGCGGCCGGCGGTCCAAACAGGTTCATTCCCCGGATGACGATATTGGCTTTATCTTCGGAGAGGTAACGCTCTTTATCAAGAGTTGTTTCTACTTTGATGCGATCCGGCATAAAATCTTCCACATTGAAACCGGTACTGCCTATAGTCTCGCCGCCTACTTTTAGAAAGGCCGTATACTTGCCGGTACGGGCGTAATCGGGAATGTTCACCTGGAACTGGCAGATACCGTTATCTTTGCTGCTACCGGTATATTCACGGAAAATCGAGCCATCCGGAGCCATAACCTGTAAAAGTACCGGAAATTCCGGCGGTATGCGGCTGCCCGCCCCACGAATAATTGTAGCCAGATTGGCGGTTTCCCCCGGGCGAAATACGCCACGGTCGGTATAGAGAAAGGCTTCATAGCCATCGGTTATCGGGGGTCGCCCATCCACTGGGAAATCAGTTTTATCAACCAGACCGTCTTCCAAGCGAAGGAACGACAGATCGTCGCCTTGTTCGGCAATGATCATATAAGAACGGAAATCTTGCAATTGCTGCCGCAGGCCGCTTAAAACCAACATCCCTTGATTATCAGTGGCCCCACTGGCAATTTCCTGGTTGTTATAGCTGATTAAACCAACTTTAACCCCGGCCTTTGGCGCTAAGTCGTCTAAAGAATTAATCCAGACGATGAGGTCGTCTTGACCGAGTTTGGCTAAAATACCCAAGTCGGTAACAATGGCTACTTTAGCTGCGCTCCGCCAGCGGTTTTCTGGGTCATAGGCTGTAACTTGGAAAACTCCTTTCCTTTTATCGTTGAGATATTGGCCTAAATTGATTGGAGTTGTAGTAACTGCATTGGTTTCATTGGCAACGGTGAGGGACTGAGATTTAATAAGCCGGCCGAAACGCTCCAAATCTCCGGAGTAACAATATCCTTCATCGTTAAGACTGCCGAGAAAGGAAGCCAGATTATTAGGGAATATTTTAGCGATTTCAACATCGATTTTAGAAATGTTCACAGACTCCAGGCCCAGATTCATATTGCCCCGATTGGAGAGGTAACGTCCTGGTGCATTAAAATTAATGCTGGGCTCAAGATCAGGGAAAGTGACTTCATCTTCATATTGACTTGTAAGGGGATTTCCGTTTAGTGAGGGTAACCCTTTGGCTACTGTCACCCTGTAGTTTTCACCGGGAAGTATCTTTTCCCCGGACAGGGAGATCGTCTCGCCGTTGACGGAAATTTGAAACTTGGCCTTGGGTTTAATGGATATAAAATTATCGACTGTATCGGGATCGACCGGTTCCGAGCATCGGATATTGATTACATTGATTCCTTCGTCGAATTCAACATTGATATCATTGATAGATAAAGCGCGTTTCTCCTGAAAGTTGGCACTCTTGACAAAACGTTCCTTTAAACCGATGGTAGCTCCGGAACAAAGGAAACCCTGAGGAAGGCTAAGTTCGATCTTGCGTGCACTTTGGCTGCGGGTCAACAATTCACTGGTGATAAAAGCGTCCCGGCCGCTATTTTCCAAATTAACACTGAATTTAATAGGCTGTTTTTTATCAGTGAACATCAAACCTAAGCTCCGCTGTAAACTATCAGCCTGGATAGGGTAATTAAAACTAATCCGGGCTTGAAAAAAGATGCCCCTTTTTCGTTCGGGATTATAGACAAAATTCAGATTGGAATCAGTGACCCGAAAGCGTTCGGTGGTGAATTTGAATTTCAAATCACCGGTTAATTTCTTTTTAAGTTCTTCCAGGAAATCGGATTGAAACTCAACTGTATAGGCGGTTGAAGGTTGTAAAGCGATTTCAGGTAAAAAACGCAGCTTCCGGGGGGAGTCCCAACGAATTTTACCGGGCACTGTAGGACGAAAGCGGATGCGGTTATTGCTCATGACTTTACCTATCCGGCTTTTAGGAACTATATCTGTGGAAAAAGTGAAAATAAAATTGGACTTGGGAGCAACTTCGCCACTGGGTTGCATTTTGGTAATTCGCACTGTATTATCGGCATATCCGGTAAATGAGAGTATTGATAAAAATATCGCAAAAAAGCAAAGGATTAGTAAGACTCGTACCCAATAATGAATGCGGAAGGTTTGAATTGTAGCCACTGGGACTCCAGCCCCCTCTTTGAATTTTTTGAATTTCCCGTATATTAAATTCGTTGTGAGGAATTATTTTCCTTCCGTTCAAAATTGTTTTAAATAACACATTTTGAAAATAGAAAATTATAAACACCTCCGAAAATTTCGTTTCAGTCCTCATGTAAAGATAACATTTTTCATCTCTGATATAGCTTTTTGTATCTTAGAGATAGCTTTTTCTAACACGGATATTCCATTTTCCATCTTGGAGGGAGCTTTTTCTATTTCGGAGAAGGAAATTTCTGACACAAAGATTCCATTTTCCATTCGGAAGATAGAAATTTCTATCTCAGAGAAGGAATTTTCTATTTCAGATAAGGAATTTTCTATTATGAAGGTGGAATTTTCTACATTGAAGGTAGATTTATCTACCTTAGAGATAGCTTTTTCTATGTCAGAGATGCATTTTTCTATCTCAAAGATAGATGTACTTTCATGCTTTTCGTGGTTTAATCCGTTCAATCCGGCGCTTTTAAAAAAGGCCGCCTTTTTCAAAGGCGATGAATTCTGGTCCGTTTTTCTTTACACCCATATATTTTAAAAACCCCACTTGCCTCACATGGGCCATAATCGTATGTGTGGGACGGTTTTGGAGCGTTGGCCATGAAGAGGCAGGTGAGGTACGACAAAGTATGTAAGAATCAGGTCAATCCGCTGAGCCTGTCCTTTTTGTAAGTGGTCCCCACGCCCAATTTTAGACCCACCCTGTAAATCTTCGACGGGAAAGTGTTTGTGGGGCATGTGGGGAATATGGGTCATTTTAAAATATGTGTGTGTATATTTTTTGATTCGTATTGAATCGATATTGGAAATTTGCTATCGATTTTTGATAAGCGTCAACGAGAAAATTCGGATTTCATAGGACTCACATGGAGTGATATAACGGGTAAATTGAAGGAAACAGGGAAATAAGCGAATTAAAACGCACCGAAATAGTAAAATTATAAATAAAAAATAACAACAAAAAGTGGGCCGTTGTGGTTTAAATTCAAACGGCCCAAACTCATTGGTTTAAAATTGTAACTTTTTCATTCTTTCCATGGCCTTTTCAGTATTTTCGCGACTTCCAAAGGAGGTTAGTCGGAAATATCCTTCCCCGCTAGGTCCAAATCCCGCCCCCGGAGTGCCTACGACTTGAATTTGATGGAGCAACTTATCAAAAAACTCCCATGAGTTTAAGGTATCCGGAGTTTTTAACCAGATATACGGAGCATTCATACCCCCGTAAACCGTAAAGCCTATTTTTTGAAGGCCTTCCCGGATAATACGGGCATTGGTCATATAATATTGAATTGTTTCTTGAATCTGTTTTTGTCCCTCCGGAGTATAAATAGCTGCAGCAGCTGCTTGAACCGGATAGGAGACCCCATTGAACTTGGTGGTTTGTCGGCGTAACCAGAAACGGTT
>JAEZKW010000180.1 GCA_023415375.1 Bacillota bacterium | reverse complement strand
TTTTTAAAAGCAAGCTGTGAAGAATTGGCTTAAAAAATCGAATATATCAGCCTAGAAAAAGATTATTTGTAATAACAACTCTGGTAATCGACTTTCCCCTCTCTCCGGCATTCATTCAGATCTGCGGCATCATAAGATGCCGACAGTCAGAGAGAGGGGAATTGCTATGGGTATCTATAAGAAAATGAGTAACTAAAGGGGTGAGTTGATTTTAGGCAGTTTGCTGAATCAACTTTATAATCAATTATAATTTTGTCATTGAGGTAACCACGAAATAAGTTGGAATATCAATTTTGGTTTTTATATAATGTGTAATTCAAAATTAAATTAGGGTCTTTCTTTTATAGACAAGGGCTAATCTGCTTTATGGCAAAAACAGAGAGGACTCTCAGGGATGGTCGGTGATCTTCGCTAAGAGCCCGTGTGTGCGTAATCTATGCACCCTGTTTGACTGGTGATCATTTGAAGAAAATTCTGATGATCATGGATTTGACCATAAGTTAGGCCAGTTCCAAAGCAAGCTCCATCATTTGAGTAAAGGAAGTTTGTCTTTCCTCAGCTGTCGTGGCCTCATGAGTAACCAAGGAATCGGATACCGTTAGGATAGATAAGGCATTGACCCCGGCGTAAGCAGCATTCATATACAGGGCGGCTGCCTCCATCTCGATAGCGAGTACGCCCATCTTCGCCCATTTTTTCCATGAATCCGGATCGGCGTCGTAGAAGGTATCGGAGGAAAGAATATTACCGACTTGAATCGGGATATTTTTCTTACCGGCGATTTCTACAGTTTTCCTTATTAACTCCCAGGAAGCAGTCGGTGCATAAGTACCAGGCAATTGATATTGGGAACCATAGTTGGAATTGGTAGAGGCTGATAAGCCGACTACAATATCCCTGACGTGGACTTCCGGGCGAAGGGAACCACAGGAGCCGATACGGATTAAGTTTTTTACATCATAAAAATGAATAAGTTCATAGGAATAAATTCCAATGGACGGTATACCCATTCCCGTTCCCATTACCGATATTTTTTTGCCGCGGTAAGTCCCGGTAAAGCCGTACACATTACGAACGCCATTAAACTGAACAGGGTTTTCCAAATAGTTTTCCGCAATAAACTTAGCTCGCAAAGGGTCACCAGGTAGTAAAACTGTATCGGCAATTACTCCCAGGTTGCCGACTTCAATATGGGGGGTCGGAATCATGGACATCACTCCAATTTATTTGGTATGAAAAATTAAAATTTCTACGGAATTTTTCTGTTTCCTTCCATATCATTATAATCAGTCCGACCCACTTTTACCATCCTCTAAAAAACATGAACCCTTTACCAACATATTATAATAAAAAGCTTTACGAGCTTGGAAAAAGAATGGGGGGTCTTCCCAAATGAAAAATATTGAAGATTCAATCCGGTACATGGTTACTTCGGAGCTACTCAATTATTCAAAGTTGGTTGAAGGCAAAGTATTGGAACTATTGAAAAAGTATCAATTTGGATTATGCCTTTGCGTCCATGAAGGAGAATTAAATGATGACCTGGACCTAGTATGCCGGGTTTACGAGAAAGCAGGAATCCCGATTATTTTTTGGCCGCTTATATCATTATCCAAAGGATTGTATTTGAATAAATACTCAGTTAAAGCTTACGATCATTATCTTGATGAGGTGTTTCAATGGTTAAAAGAACGAAATCACGAAATCTACGGGCTATTGGTGGATTGTGAACCGGATTATGAAGTTCCAAAGCCGAATTCTTTTTCACCAATTCTCGATAACGTATGGGATAATTTACGGGATATGGATGAAGCGGCTTTCAATGCAGCAATTCAAGGATTTCGTCAAATTATCAAAAAAATTAAGGCCCATGACTGCAAAGCGATTGGGGCGGCCTTACCTTTCGTGTGTGACGATGTTTTAGAAAAGAGTCAGGCTTGGCAAGATTATTGGGGTGGCCCGGTTGCCGGCCTTGATTGGGATATGATTGTCTTTATGTTGTTTGGCAGTTGGTTCGTTCAGATGGGCATGAATTGGCCCACCGCTCATTGTTTGATATATGACTACACCCGCGCCGTTAAAAAGATTTGGCGGGGGAAAGCCTTGGTTGCTTTGGGAGTGACGACTCCCGGTACCGGGGCAGAGACAGCCATATACCGGTCCCCGGAGGAATTGGCCGCTGCGGTTTCTGTGGTTAAAGCTGCAGGAATCAAGAGAATTGGAATCTATGATCTCAAAGGCATTATTGAGTCGAAAGATCCCAAAGCCTGGTTTCTTCGGATCAAGAATGCTCTGCCGTTAAAACCGGATGCGCTTTCTTTGCGGAGAGGACGAAAAATTGAATATTTGAAAATAGGATTGTATAAGTGCTTTATCAAAATTATCGGAAAAATACTGGAAAAAATACGGCATTCCAAAACGATTATCAAGCAGTTTGCGCGTACACGCTACATAGAATTAAAAAAATGTTATTGACACCATTTATTTCCACGTGTTAGTATACTGTATACAAGGCATACGTTTTACGGAGGTATCCCATGACCGGCTATTTATTTGATCAGCTTAATCTAAAATCAATAAGCCCAAAAGGAAGGTTTACTGCTTCCCCAATTGCCGGCCTGTTCTGGTATTGTTCCGGGGGTATTTGCCCACAGCAATCCTGATAGAAGACAGGAATTTAGGATCTGGAAACCTTCCAAGCATAGGAAGGTTTTTTTATTATTTGTTATTTTTCATTGATAAAAAGAAAAGGATGTTTTATATAATGTTTATTCAATATCACCAAAACAAACAAAAATTACCCATCAAAGTATGGCTTAAAAAGCAAGAAGATCTGGAACCGGAGTGCCAAAAGCAGGCCCTTAATTTGGCGAACTTGCCCTTTGCATTTAAACATATCGCTTTAATGCCGGATACACACGCCGGGTATGGTATGCCCATTGGCGGCGTTTTAGCGACTGAAAATGTAATCATTCCGAATGCTGTTGGAGTCGATATTGGTTGCGGTATGGGATTTGTCCATACCAATATTCCGGTTAGCATATTGCGAAATGTGAATACGCCAAACGGTAAGTTGGTACAGCAAATGATCGGCGCCATCATGCGCGAGGTCCCAACCGGCTTTGCCCACCATAAACAACCCCAGGAATGTGCAGCCCTTGATCGTTTTGAACCGGATTCTTTTGGGATTCCGTTTCCCCTGGAGCTATTAGGAGAAATTGATGAAGGGTATTATCAAGTGGGCACTTTGGGCGGTGGGAACCATTTTATCGAGTTACAAGAAGATGAAGAAGGGCATTTAGCGATAATGTTGCATTCGGGTTCCCGGAACTTCGGTTATAAGATCTGTAACTATTATAATCAACTGGCCAAATCATTAAACCGGGAATGGCGGAGTGAAGAAATGGACGTTTTGCCCAAATGGGATTTGGCCTATTTACCGCTCGATTCACAAGCCGGGCAGGCTTATAGTGTGTGGATGAACCTAGCATTGGAATTTGCCAGAGAGAACCGGCAATTGATGATGGAACGAATTAAAAATATCGTTTTCAATTGTGTCAAAAAATATGCCGGATTCGGCGGGATTGAAATCGGTATGGAGGTCAATGCCCATCACAATTATGCCGCCCTGGAAGAACATTTCGGCCAACAGGTTTGGGTCCACCGTAAAGGAGCAATCCGGGCTGGAGCCGGAGAACTGGGAATCATACCCGGGGCCATGGGTTCATTCAGTTATATTGTCATCGGATTGGGTAACCCGGATAGCTTTCGTTCTTCTTCCCACGGGGCCGGCCGGAAAATGGGCCGCAAGGAAGCGGAAAGGAAGTTTCGCTATCAGGACGTTTTAAAAGACCTGGAAAAGATGAATATTACTTTAGGGACTCCGAGAAGAAACAATATCAGTGATGAATGCCGCTGGGCTTATAAGGATATTGAACGGGTGATTGAGGATGAAAGGGATTTGGTCAGGCCCATCATGCGCTTAAAGACGGTGGCGGTCGTGAAGGGGACCTAGATTAACAGGATTTGCAGGATTATAGAGTTCATGGGTGTGGTACCAAATGCTATAGCATTCCCATACATACACTTATTGGTGATTGGTTACTGGTTATTAGGCTGGTGGTGGTTGGCTATTGGCATTGGCTGTTAATATTAATCTTAGTTTTGTTTTCAATAATGGTTGATCCAATGGGTTTTAAATTTAATAAACACATATTTCAATCAATCATTCTTAAGAATATAGCCTTAATCTTTTTTCTAACTGACTGTTAGGATTAAAATCTGCGGTAGTGGCTAAAGTAAGATTTATATTTAACGGCAACTCACTTTCTTTCGTGGGTCCATAGGCCGCGACCATTTAAAGCTAAAATCCGGGAGTCAACCCCAATAACAAAGGATGATTGAATAATGAATGAGAACCAAATACCATCAGAGGTTCATTTTGTTCTTGAGTCTCTCAATGCCGCTGGGTTTGCCAGCTTTCTAGTTGGAGGCTGTGTACGGAATTTGTTGCTGGGAAAGGTACCCAAAGATTTCGACATCTGTACCGGAGCCAGACCCGATGAGGTCAAAAAGTTATTTTCGAAAGTTATCGATACGGGCATTCAATATGGAACTGTGACTGTCCTCTGCGATCGGCTGGCGATTGAAGTAACAACATTTCGGAAGAGTATGGAATGTATAGGGGATGGGTCAAGAAGTAACAAAATAGAATTTGGACAGACAGCGGCCGAGGATGTTCAAAAACGCGATTTTACTATCAACGGGTTGTTGTTTGACGGTGAAAAGGTAACGGATTATGTGGATGGTTTATCAGACTTGGATCAAAAGATAATTCGGGCTATTGGGGATCCGGACGAGCGTATTAGGGAAGATAGCCTACGAATGATGAGGGCGATTCGATTGGTTTGCCAATTGGGATTTGCCATTGAGCCACTGACGCAAGCAGCCATTTGTAATAATGCCTCCTTGATTTCTAGGGTTTCTCCGGAACGGATCCGGGATGAACTCATTCAAATTTTATTATGTAATTGCCCATCCAAAGGGTTTTATTTGTTACAAGAAACGGGTCTGCTCATTTTTATCCTGCCGGAGCTTGAAAAATGTTTTAATTTCAATCAGCGAAATCCTCATCATTCTCAAGATGTTTTCGGGCATATCATGACGGTTTTGGAGAATACGCCTCTGGATCTTACGATTCGTTTGGCCGCTTTGCTCCATGATATTGGGAAGCCGTTAACATTCAGTTTGGGAGAGGATGGTGTCGGACATTTTTATGGACATAACCTTAAAAGTTGCGAACTCACAAAAGAGATTTTAACCCGTCTTAAGTTTGACAATAAAACTATTGAAAAAGTACTGATTTTGATTAAAGAACATATGAACCGGCTGAAGTCTCCCGGCAAAAGCACACTTAAAAGGCTGATTAACCGGGTGGGTATAGGAAATGTTGAAGCACTACTTGACCTGCAAATCGCAGATGTGGATAGGCCCGGGAAAAAAGATGAGGTTAAAGACTTACAGGATATAAAACAACAAATAAGCACGATCCTTTGGGAAAATGGGCCGATGAAGGTCAGTGACCTAGTGTAATGTCCGCTAATTAGCTGTACTGTTAATGAGGGACATTACACTTTAAGTGTAGCGTCCAACCTTGTAAAGTTATTTTGAGGACGCTACACTAGCCCATCAAAATGGCGATGACTTAAT
>JAEZKW010000377.1 GCA_023415375.1 Bacillota bacterium | reverse complement strand
CTTTTGAATTGAAAATTGTGATTACTGGAAAGAATGGCGGAGCTTGTAAAATCCTATACAATTAAAATATAATGAGGATAGTAATAACCATAAAGGGATCCGGTAAAACCTGGCAACCTTTATGGTTTTTAAGTTTTACAGATAGGTAAAAAAGCACTTTGGCTCTTAATATGGGGCAAATGATGGGTGGAGGGTCAATGATGAGCCGAATGATGAAAATGATGATGCAGGACCACGATGGCGATGGGGAAAGTCCGATATCTGCCACAAGATGATGTCCAATATTTCCAAAGCAATGAAATGGCACCATTATCAAGTGTCACGTGCTTTTTTGTTATAATTATTCGTAGTTCAATTATGTCAAAAATAAATTCATAGTAAACAAATGGGAAATCTAAAATAATTTTGGCAAAGCTATTGACAGAGAGATGGGAAAAATATATACTTAAATCATACTAAACCTATAGGAATTCCAAAAGATATTCTGCAGAAGAGTTTTGCAATGAAATCAAAAATTAGAAGGAGAATTTGAATGAAGAAATCAAGAATTTTACCACTAATTCTTACAATTGCTGCGCTCATAAGTGCCTTTTACGGTTATACAGTATTTGCTGCAAAAACGATAAGGGTTGGTAATGATGCAACACCTCTTCCCGTTATTGAAGGGAAAGAACTTCCAGGAGATAAAGAACGTTTTGACAGTTATGTCTGGTCTGTCGATCAGTTAAAAAAACGGTACAAAGAAGTTGTGGTACTTGATGCCCGCACCAAGGATGAATATAACAAAGGACATTTACCTGGCGCTGTTCAAGCCCACTGGACAGATTGGTCCAATGTCAAGGTAAAGCAGGGAGAAAAAGGCTGGGCCCAAATCCTTCCAAACAATGAACTTAAGAAGAAGTTTGGCGCATTAGGGATAAACGGTAAAAAGCCGGTCATCATTTATAATGATACTTTAGCCGGATGGGGCGAGGAAGGACGTCAATTATGGACCTTCAGAGTATTCGGCCTTAAAAATACATACATACTTAACGGCGGGATTAAGGCTTGGACCGGTTCAGGCGGTAAATTAACCAAAGATGTACCGACTGTGAAAGTTGTCACCGGTCCGAATCCGGTTCCGGACCTCAATCTCTTTGCAAGTACTGATTATTTAGCCAGCAAGCTCGGTTCCGTGAACATTCTAGATACTCGAGAAGATGAAGAATTTGCAGGAACCAAAGTGTATGGTGAAAAACAAAAAGGCAGAATCCCAGGAGCAAAACACATTTGGTTCAAGGATTTTTATAATGCGGATGGGACGCTCCAAAGTCCTGCTCAAATCAGAGCCCGTGTGGAAGCGCTGGGATTTAAGCCCACCGATGAAGTCATTCTTCATTGCACTGGCGGAATTCGTTCTGGGTTTGCAACGATTGCATTACGGATTGCCGGATATGATAAAGCCCGCAATTACAATGTTAGCTTTAGTGAGTGGGTAGGAACCGGTCAAAAAATTGATACAGAAGTATATAAAGAATTAAACTAAGAATTCTGATGGTAAAGCCCTGGAAATATAATGCGCTGATAATAAATACGAAAAATGCGTCAGCGCATTTCATTTTAATTCAAAGAAAAGTATTTTTCAGGAAAAATAGTAAGAAGGGCTGAAAGATGGAAGATAATAAAAAACGTAAATTGTATACTGCTTTACGTATATCCGTGTCATTAATACTGCTTGGCATCTTAATTTATTTTGCCGATCTCGATAAAATATACCGGCTGTTACATACTTTTCAGCTCTTTTGGCTGACTTTTGTTTTTGGGTTTATAGCCTTATCGGTGGTTATTAGTGCACTAAAATGGGGGGTACTTCTGAAGGCTCAGAATAACAAAATTCCTTTCTACTTACTGTTTCGATTCTATCTGACAGCCTTGTTTTTTAATAATTTTTTACCCTCCAGCATTGGGGGGGATGGGGTTCGAATTATGCTTGCGGGGAAACATTGTGATCGCACCGCCTCAGCAGCTGCTTCTGTTGTAATGGAACGTGTAATTGCTACGATTTCACTTGCACTCCTTGGACTTACCGGCGCTATCTTTGCCAGAAAACCCTATCCACTTGCTGTATGGCTGCTTAGTATTTTATTGTTTGTTGGAATTATCATCGAATGGATTTTAATTACCGGATGGGTACCTAATTTTATCAAGAGACAAGATAATAAACTGGGAAATGCATGGCTATCTTTTTCAAAATCCGCCAGTGAATTAAAGAAGCACCCTTTAAGTTTATTGATTAATTTATTTTTATCACTGTTATTTCAAATCGACGTTGCCTTGGTAGCGGCTTCAATCATAGGTGGACTTGGACTTACGATTCCCGGCATTTTCGATTTGTTTTTTATTACGGCAGCAGCATCCGTAATGGCCATGGTTCCTATTGGACTCAATGGCTACGGATTACGAGAAGGGGCTTATATCTTACTGTTACGACCTTTTGGCTTTTCAACTGCTTCTGCTCTTACCGTTTCAATTCTTTTTGGAATTTTTGTTTCGATTTTCAGTTTATTAGGTGGGCTTCATTGGATGTTCTTTCGTCCCACATCCAAAGCTATCCCAATGAAGGAGGCTTCTTATGAATAAAAATTTAAAGTTCGTTTTGATGATTGGGTTACCACTAGCGGGTATTATCGTTTTTCTTTTTCCGGAAGGAAGAGCATGGATTTTTAAGGTCACTACAATACTCAGCTCTTTCAATACGGAACCGGTTAAAGCTTATATCCGTTCATTTGGTCCTTGGGCAGTCGTTATATCTTTTCTACTTATGGTTTTTCAATCGATTGCCGCGCCATTACCTGCTTTTTTGATTACTTTTTCGAATGCAGCTATATTTGGTTGGATATGGGGAGCATTAATATCATGGTCTGGCGCAATGGCTGGAGCTGCTGCATGTTATGGTATTGCAAGACTTTATGGACGCGATGGGGTATCAAAATTGACGGGCAAGACAGCGTTAAAATCGGTAGATGGATTTTTTGAAAAATATGGAGCCAATGCAATTCTTATCGCACGACTCCTGCCCTTTATGCCTTTTGATATCGTTAGTTATGCAGCAGGGCTCACTTCTACGCGGTTTTGGCCGTTTTTTATCGCGACTGGGCTTGGGCAGTTACCTGCAACTATCATTTATTCTTATGCCGGTGATATGCTAGGAGGCGGCGCGAAGACTTTTGTCTTTGGTCTTTTAATAATCTTTGCAGCCGTTGCTTTGACAGTCCTATTACGTTCTATATTTGGTGAAAGATTTAAAAAGAAAGAGGTTGAAGAGTAAGCGATGTATGCTTTGTATGAAGAGACAAATCATTTTGAGGATGTGCTTATTAAAAACAGCCTCTCGGTCATCCGTGGAGAAGTTCATATTTTACAACTTAATATCGGGAAAAAATGCAATCAGCATTGTATTCATTGCCATGTAGATGCGGGTCCAGAGCGTATGGAGAGTATGAACCGTTCTACGATGGAACGGGTGCTTGAGTTACTGGCGCGATCTCCAAATATCCATACAGTGGATATAACGGGAGGGGCCCCTGAATTAAATCCTAATTTTATATTTTTAGTTACGGAACTAACAGCATTAAAACGTAAAGTAATTGATCGTTGTAATTTAACCGTATTATATGAACCAGGGCAAGAACATACTGCATCTTTTCTAGCTGAAAATAAAGTACAGATCACGACATCATTGCCTTGTTATTTGGAGGAAAATGTAAATCAGCAACGTGGAGAGGGTACTTTTAAAAAAAGCATCACTGCTTTACAAATGTTGAATCGATTGGGTTACGGACTTAAAGACACAGATTTGGTGTTGAATTTGGTTTATAATCCGATGGGAGCCCAATTGCCACCGGATCAAACCATTTTGGAATTGGAATACAAGAAAAAGTTGAAAGAAACATTTGATATTGATTTCAATAATTTGCTTACTATCACCAATATGCCGATAAAACGGTTTGCGACTTCGCTTCAACGTGAAGGCAAACTGGGAAAGTATACACAGACGTTGAGGGAACATTTTAATCCAGAGACGATCAATAAGTTGATGTGTCGAGATACTCTGTCTGTTAGTTGGGATGGAAGGCTTTATGATTGCGACTTTAATCAGGCGCTCGAAATTGCGCTGCAAGACCGAAATAATAATGTTTGGAAAATCGAGGATTTTCAGCTCAAAGCTACTGAAGTTGCAGTGGCAGACCATTGTTTTGGGTGCACTGCTGGAGCAGGTAGCTCCTGTGGAGGTGTTTTGATATGAAAATAGCTGATGATATTACGGAGTTAATCGGGAACACTCCTTTGGTACGGATCAATAAGCTCCATAATGGGGAAGCCGAAATTGTTGCCAAACTCGAATACTTTAATCCCTTGTCCAGTGTGAAAGACAGGGTAGGTTATGCAATGATCGATGAAGCCGAACGTTCGGGTGTCCTTAAGCCCGGCGGGGTTTTGATAGAACCGACCAGTGGAAATACAGGTATTGGTTTAGCTTTTGTAGCTGCAGTTAAGGGGTATCGGTTAATTCTCACCATGCCTGAGACTATGAGTATTGAACGGCGCAAATTATTAAAAATTTTAGGGGCTGAGGTGGTTTTGACTGAAGCCTATGATGGCATGGAAGGCGCCGTTAAAAAAGCCAAACAGTTACAAGCCGAAATACCTGGATCTTATATTCCGCAGCAATTTGAAAATTACGCCAATCCTGAAATTCACCGTAAGACCACTGCTGAGGAGATTTGGCGGGATACTGACGGCAAGGTAGATGTGTTAGTGGCCGGAGTCGGAACCGGAGGTACCTTAACAGGAATCGGGAAGGTATTAAAAGAACGGAATCCTAACATTAAAATCGTTGCAGTTGAACCCTTTAAATCGGCTGTTTTATCTGGAGGCATTGCTGCTCCCCATCGCTTACAGGGAATCGGCGCCGGTTTTATCCCCAAAATTCTTGATCAAAGCTTGATTGATGAAATTATCAAGGTACAAGATGAAGAAGCCAGTGAAGCTGCAAGGAATCTAGCTAGACAAGAGGGCATATTAATCGGGATTTCATCAGGAGCTGCACTTTGGGCAGCGCTGCAAATAGCTAAGCGTCCTGAACACCGCAGCCAAAGGATTTTGACCATATTTCCCGATAGTGGCGAACGGTATCTTAGTACATGGCTTTTCGAGGATTTTGCAACCGAGGAATTTTTTCCGGAGAATAATGAAGTATCCGAATCTAAAAATGAATACCCTCCTGCGGTTGAACTGACGCTAAAATATTTTAGAAATGGTTTGTATTGTAGCGAGGCAATCGTTAAAGCATTTAATAAAGTTTACCAACTCGGATTACCGGAAAGCGTACATAAAGTGGCTACCGGTTTTGGATTAGGCATAGGTGAAGCGGGATGCGCCTGTGGAGCCATAACTGGTTCCGTGACTATCCTGAGTGCTGTAGCCGGTAGAACAAAAGCTTACGAATCCGAAAGAATTGCCCATCTTGCGGTGAAGCAGCTGCACGACCGTTTTAAGGTGAAGCATAAGGCAATTTGTTGCCGGGTTTTAACGCGCTCGGTTGAATGGGGTTCTGCTGAGCATAAAATCCTTTGTGAACAGTATGTGATTGATGCCGCCATTATAACGGATAATATCCTGAAAACACACTTGCAAGAATTTTTACCGCAGGGTGGCGGGAAAACCATTCCCAAAAAGAATTTTATAAAAGATTTTTTGGTAAAATTGAGCCGGAAAAATTCATCAAAAAAGCAGAATAAACAAAGCGCATAAATAATAGACATTAATTTTTTATATGAGGTGTTTTGATGATTGATTTATGTATCATTTCAGGAAGCGGATTTTATGACTTCCCGGATGTTTCCGACATAGCGGATGTATTAATTGAAACTCAATACGGCAAGGTGAATTTGGTTACCGGAGTTTACCGGGGAAAGACCATTGCCTTTTTAGCCAGGCATCAGCAAGGACATAAACTTTTACCGAATATGATCAACTTTAAGGCTAATATTGCAGCGCTTAAATATTTGAATCCCAAAGCAATCGTCGCTACGACGATTTGTGGAATTGTTAACCAAAAGCTGCCTTTAGGGAAGCTATTGATATTTAATGATCTTTTTTATATTGATAACCGGCTTCCTTCGGGTGAAATATGCAGTTTTTTTACAGAAAAGGGGCAGGAAAACCGGGGCCATTTAATGTTCGCCAATCCGTTTTTTGAAGTTAGCGGTCTTGTTAAGCTTGGAGATTATATCACTGATGTAACATACGGCTATGTAAACGGACCAAGATTTAATTCCAAAAAAGAAATTAGTTTTTTAAAGAATTATTGCGATGCAATCAGCCAGACATGCGGACCTGAAACAATTTTGGCCAACGAAATGGAATTACCATACATCCTTCTTGGGTTTGGTGTTGATTATGCTAATGGAGTCATGGAAACAAATACACCTATTGAGATACTAAACAGAAATATGGCACAAAGCAAATCGCTATTTATTGAAGCGATCAACTACATTATCGAGGAAGTTGATAATATTTCATTTAATAATTTTGTATATCGATTTCGGGATTCGGATCAATGAAACATAAACGCATCATCATTTTTACCCGTTTTCCGGAAGCCGGAAAATGTAAAACACGACTAATACCTATTTTGGGTGCTGAAGGCGCTGCGGATTTACAAAGACGTATGACAGCTAGGACGATTGACATAGCCAAGGAGTATACCACAAAAGAGCCTGACTGTGACCTTGAGATAAGGTTTAACGGAGGCACAAATGAATTAATGACCGAAACCTTTGGCAAAGCCCATTATCAGCCCCAGTCGGAAGGAAACCTCGGAAGGAGAATGTTTCAAGCACTGGATAATGCTTTTCAGGAAGGTTTTCATTCGGTTATCATTATCGGAAGCGATTGTCCGGATATTTCCGCGGAACTTTTAGAAAAGGCATTTAATCACTTAGAGCAGTATGATTTGGCGCTAGGGCCGGCATTGGACGGCGGTTATTATCTAATAGGCATGAAACAGCTCGTTTGTGGTATTTTCCCCGAAAATATGCCTTGGGGTACCAGATTCGTACTTAAAAAAACCCTTCAAATTACTAAAAAACTAAACCTTTCTGTATTTCTCCTTCCCGAACTGGCTGATGTGGATGTACCGCAAGATATACTCAGAATCTGGCATACGTCGTTATTGCAAGAGATGCAGCAGCCGGTGATATCCATCGTCATACCAGTTTTAAATGAAGCTCCATTGATCCTCCGGACAATTGAAGCTTCTAAAATAGATAATATTGAAATCATTGTGGCAGATGGCGGTAGTACGGATGAAACCCGGGAACTTGCGTCTGAAGCCGGGGCAAAAGTCATTCAATGTCCTCACGGGCGCGGCAGGCAATTAAATAAAGGGACTCTTTATGCCTCCGGAAGAATCATTATTTTTCTGCATGCTGATACCATCCTACCCGAAGGATTTGTTTCGGAAGTGATAACCACATTGGCAAAACCCAATACCGTTGCCGGAGCTTTTCGGCTTAGTATTACCGGAAAGAATTGGGCGCTGGGGATAGTATCCTTCTTTACAAATTTGCGTAGTGTTTTATTTCAGCTTCCCTATGGTGATCAGGCTATCTTTATTCAAAAAGACCAGTTTCAGCGCATGGGCGGTTTTCCGGATATCCCCATCATGGAGGATTACGCCCTGGTTCTGCACCTAAAAAAACTGGGCCGGATCGCCATATCATCTAAAGCCGTAAAGACATCCGGGAGAAGATGGGATAAATTAGGGTATCTGAGAACCTTGCTGATTAATCAGGCGATGATTATCGGTTATCATATTGGAGTATCTATTGAAAAGCTAGAAAGATTTTATTTACAGCATTAACATCGCCAAGAGGAGAAAATAGAAATTGAAGTATAGAGAATCGGGTATGCCGAATGAAGAGATGTGGAATAGTTTTTTCAATCCGGCTGAGGTTTTAAGACAGATGGAAATAGATGACCAGGTACGGAATTTAATAGATATTGGATGTGGATTCGGCACATTCTTATTACCTGCAGCCGGGATTGTTAGCTCTAAAGTATTTGGAATCGATATAGAACAAGAAATGATTAATACCTGCCGCCAAAAAGCAAATAGTGCTAACATTACTAATATCGAGCTGATTCATGACGATATATCCTCAAGTGATACAATAAAATCCTTAGAAAAGATTAAAGCAGAAATAGATTATATTACTTTATTTAATATGCTCCATTGCGAAGATCCGATTGGCTTACTGAAAAGAGTTTATGACCTTTTAGACGACCAAGGTAAAGTTGGGATCATTCATTGGAAGTTCGAAAAAACACCACGAGGCCCATCAATGGAAATCCGTCCTAAGCCTGAAATGATAATCGACTGGGCCTTAAAAACCGGTTTTACTTTACAAAAACAAGTTGAATTACAGCCATATCATTTCGGTTTGGTATTTAAAAAGTAAATCATTAATTCAATACTGTAAAAACGGATCTTTGGTACAATGGG
>JAEZKW010000350.1 GCA_023415375.1 Bacillota bacterium | reverse complement strand
CCTGTTCCCGGTCAATTCCGCTGACATTGCCCCAAGTATAAACGACTAATTTCCGTTCATTTAATTCTAAATTGGCCCTTAAAACTTCTTCCTTTAATTTCTCAAGCACCGTTTACACTCCTTTTATCTATTTCAAATTCTCGACCGCAGCTCTTTCGATAGCCAACCCTTTAGTGTAGCGTTTCATAAATTCGTTGAAACCGGCGACATCTGATGGGTCGGGAGCGACAGTGCTCCCCTGTTTTCCGGCGAAAACCTTCTGTTTAAGGAAATCCTCCAGAGACTCGTTTTCTTTCCGGTGGATCATATAGGAGGCGAGTAAAGCGATACCCCAGGCCCCACCTTCTCCGGCGGTTTCCATAACTGAAACGGGGCCATTCACAGCGGCAGCCATGATCTTTTGCCCCACTCCCCTGGTCTTAAAAAAACCGCCATGGCCCAAGATTTCATCAACCTTAACCGACTCTTTTTCAAAAAGAATATTCAGACCGGTTCGAAGCGCGCCCAGGGCTGTAAACAAATTGACCCGCATAAAATTGGCCAGAGTGAAGTTGCTGTTTGACGAACGCACAAACAAGGGACGGCCTTCTTCAAAATGGGTGATATGTTCGCCGGATATGTAACCGTAAGCCAGTAAACCGCCACAGTCCGGATCTCCTTGAAGCGCCATATTGAATAATATTCCATAGAGTTTCGTTTTATCGATATCCACACCAAGCGTTTTGGAAAATTCAGCGAATAAGCCGATCCAAGCGTCATAATCCGATGAACAGTTGTTGGAATGCGCCATGGCTACCAGTTTACCTGCCGGTGTCGTCACCAGGTCAATCTCGGGATATACTCTGGATAATTCCTTCTCAAGCACAATCATCGCGAAGACGGATGTTCCGGCGGAGACATTCCCGGTACGGACTGCAACACTGTTTGTCGCGACCATGCCCGTTCCCGCATCGCCTTCCGGCGGACAAAGCGGAACCCCCGGCTGCAGCTGACCGGTAACATCCAACAGTTTTGCCCCGGTCGCCGTAAGTTCGCCGGCTTTTTCACCGGCCAGCAGAACGGTCGGCAGAATGTTCTCCAGACGCCACGGGAGATGCCGCCCACTAATCTGTTCATTAAACTGCCCAATCATTTGCTTATTGAAATCGTTCGTCTTCAAGTCTATGGGGAAAACACCCGATGCCTCGCCAATTCCAAGAACTTTTTGTCCGGTTAATTTCCAATGGATATAACCTGCTAATGTTGTCAAAAAGCTAATGCGGGAGATATGCTCTTCCTGATTGAGGATGGCTTGGTATAGATGGGCAATACTCCATCTTTGCGGGATAGGATAGTTGAACAACTTGGTCAGGGCCTCGGAAGCCTGCCCGGTTATATTATTGCGCCAGGTTCTAAAGGGCGTCAAGAGATTATCGTCTTTGTCGAAAACCATATAGCCATGCATCATGCCGCTGAAACCAATTGCACCCGTCTTTTGGATGGTTACTCCGTATTGATCCTTTACATTAATCGCCATATCACGGTAACTGCCTTGTACGCCCTTCCAGATATCCTCTAAACTATAAGTCCAAATATTATTAACATAACTGTTTTCCCAGTCATAGCTGCCGGAAGCGATCGGCATATTATCCCCATCGATCAGAACCGTTTTGATTCGGGTCGAACCCAATTCAATCCCGATAGCAGTTTGGCCGTTAATAATGGCATTTTTAGTCTTGTTTAATTCCTGACCCATTCTAATCCCCCTCGCTTTTTACTAAAAATATTAACCTACACTCTAGAAACAACATGTACGTACAACTTATATCAAAAGTTCAACCTATAGAGTCAAGATTCCTCTAAAGTAATTTTTATTTTTATAGAATTTTTTTATAGTTCACACGTGCGCGCAATCTATAAAGAACGGCAAGAGTTTCTGATGACAATTTCCGGCTGATAAATAAACCGTGGTTTCGATTCTCTTCCTTCAACCATATCAATTATAAATTTTGCTGCCTGACGGCCCATTTCTGCTTTTGGATGTTTAATCGTAGTTAACTTTACTTCCGAGGCAGTTGCCAAACTGGAATCATCATAGCCAATAATTGAAATATCCTCCGGTATTTTGAGACCCTGATCCCGGATGGCTTCCATAACTTTCAAAGCAATTTGATCATTATAACAAATGATAGCCGTTGGCGGCGATTTTTTTTGCAATATTGTTTTTGTGAATTGATAAGGATAGATTAATTGCTGTTCGGTTTGATAATTACCCAAAAATTTAGGGTTCACGGCAATGTGAAAGTTATTCATTGCCTCTAAAAATCCAGATTGCCTGTTAACTCCCTGTAAATCATCAGTTTTAAATATAGCGGCGATATTTTTGTGCCCCAACTCAATTAAATACTGGGTGGCCAAATAACCGCCCTGATAATCGTCGATCATGATATAGGCAGGATCTAAATCATTAAAATAAGCATGTAACATTAAATAAGGAATCCGCCGCTTTTCAAATTCGCGAAAATAATCGATATTCATATTCGGCTGAGAACTTTTGGTCGGTTCAATGATCACTCCGGCAATATCCTGATTCAGGATATTTTCAAGGCATTGGGCTTCTTTATTCTTGTTGTTATTGGTATTGGCTAATATCAACGTATAACCGGCAGTGCTTAATATTTCCTCAATTCCACGGATGAGTGTTGGAAATATGTATTCTGAAATATAGGTGGCTAAAACCGCAATATTCCCTCGGGCCACTTTTTCCCGATAGATGCAAAAAGTACCTCTTCCTTGTTCACGCGCTATCCAACCTTCGTTTTCTAAATCCCCAAAAGCCTGGCGTACTGTTTGGCGGCTCATCTGAAACTGCTTCGCCAAAATATTCTCTGAGGCTAATTGCTGCCCGTAGGCAATTTCTCCCTGGCGGATTTGTTTTTTTAAGTATTCTTTCAGCTGCGAATACTTTGGCAATAAACGGCCTGAATCTACCAATCCTTCACCTACTCATAATTTGCCCGCGCGCGTGACATATCCAAATTGGAATCAAAGCAACGGTCGTGAAATTGTATGCGTTTTAAAAGCTCAAAAAAAATAGCAACTCAAATCTGGTCTTTCTTAAAACTTTATCGAAATAGCCAATCGCCACATTTTCATCCGAACTGACGGGAATGCATAAAAAATAGAATTCTACGAATTTAAATGCTTTCCTTCAAATGGCGAACGAAAAATAAAAAAGCACTACTTTTTAGGTTCTAAGATAAGTAGTGCTTTTCTATAGGAAAATGCATTGAATTTTCTACCAAGTTTGGGGATAACAAAGTTCAATTTTATTAACGGACTCGTGCTTTTAAAGCTTCAAGAAAGGTACTATTTTTAATTTTAATATAGGTTCCCTTAATTCCAAGAGAGCGAGAACTAACGATCCCGGCGCTTTCCAGTTTACGCATGGCATTCACAATCACTGAACGGGAGATTCCGATCCGGTCCGCAATTTTACTGGCGACCAAAAAACCTTCCAAACCATTTAATTCAGCAAATACGCTACTAATAGCCTTGATTTCAGAAAAGGACAGAGATTCCAAAACCATTTCGATATTATTATGTTGTTTCGAATCGGACTCGGCGGTGCCGCCTTTTTCTAAGAGGTAGATTCCAGATAATAATGACGATGTCTCAGCCAATATCAATTCTTCTTCGGTAAATTGCTGACCTATTTTCGTTAGCAAAAGATGGCCGGCAGTAGATGATAGAAGACGAATCGGTACAATTGTCATAAACGTATTCGGTGCAAAATTACTATCATTCTCCAAAAAATTACTTTCCAGTGGTAAATTAGCGACTGTTTGAAAAACAAATCCCACCCGCTGTTTAAATTCTAGCTTTAGGGCGAGCGAAGGATTCTTCTCCCCCTTACCCTCTAGTAAGGAATAACTCAGTATTTTACCTTCGGCATTAACCAGATAAGAATTACACGCGACTTCGCTTGAAATAGCCGAGACCAAGTCGCTTACAACCAGTTGTTCTTTTTTTAGTAAATTCTCCAGATCTTGTATCTTTTGTAACAAAGACATAACACATCTCTCCTCGTGGTTTCTCAATTTTAATATTTACTTTAGTATTTCTTAAATTTTGCAAAGCTATGATCTACGCTCTAGGATGACTTTTAAGATAAACTGCGCGAATTCTTTCTTTTGTCAGATGGGTATAAATTTGGGTGCTCGATATATCTACATGGCCTAATAATTCCTGCACCACTCTTAAATCGGCGCCGTTTTCCAATAGATGAGTCGCAAAGGTATGCCGGAGAGTATGTGGACTTATTTTACGATGGAGGGCCAGCTGTTGTAGATATTTGTCCATGAGTCGTTGAATACTTCGGCCACTCAAACGTGTGCCCCGATAATTTAAAAAGACATTCATCGGTTGTTTAGAGCTATTCCCCTTCGAAACTAACTGTGGTCTCACCTCTTTCAAATATTTTATTAAAGCCCGTTTCGCGCAACCGCCAAGTGGGACAAGGCGTTCTTTGGATCCCTTCCCGTAAACCCTCAAGTAACCTCCGTCCAAATCAAGGTCAACCATTGTTAAGCCAACCAATTCTTGTAAACGGAGACCACTGGAATAAAATACTTCTAATATGGCTTGGTCCCTAATCCCTAAAACGCCAGATATATCTGGAAGTTTCAATAAACTTTCAAGTTCTTCGGGATATAAAAATTCTGGCAAGCGTTTTTCAAGTTTGGGCGTTGAAACGCCTACAATTGGGTTATCGGTTAAGTAACCTTGCCGGCAAAGAAATTTAAAAAATGATCGTAAACAAGAAATTTTTCGAGCAATAGACCTACGGGCTAATTGCTCTTCTTTTAATGTGGCCAAATATTTTCTTAATAATAAATGATCAATATGTTCCAGGGTTAAAATCGATTCATTGTCGAAAAAAGTCAAAAATTGTCGTAAATCAAGCCCATAACTTTCCAAAGTTCGTATCGAATAATTTTTGTTAACTCGAAGGTAAATCAAGAATTCATCGATTAGAGTTTCCAATTTAAGCATTTTATTCTCGCCTCAATCATAACACAATTGACGAAAAATGACAACAAAAACCGAAATTTAACAAAAGGCCTTTAATTTTGGAAATCTTTTACTAAATCGAATTGAATTGATGGATCTTTGTTAAAGATCGGTTTGCTAAAGCCAGTCTTCTTTCTTTTTTACCCTTCATGGAATCTTGTAATGGTGGAAATAGGCCGTAGTTAACATTCATCGGTTGAAAATATTTAGGATCAGCATTACAAATGTAGTTCATTAAAGCTCCGATGGCTGTTTCAGGGGGAAATTCGATGAGCGGTTTTCCCATTATCAATTGGGCGCAATTGATGCCGGCGAGCAAACCGGAAGCGCTTGACTCTACATAACCCTCTACGCCTGTCATTTGACCGGCGAAGAAAAGGTCATTTCTAACTTTTGACTGCAAAGTTGTATGCAAAACAACCGGTGCGTTTAAATAAGTATTACGATGCATGACCCCGTATCTTACAAACTCGGCATTTCCTAATCCGGGAATTTTACGAAAAACCCTTTGTTGTTCACCCCATTGCAGATGAGTTTGAAAACCTACCAAATTATATAAACGGTTTTCTTGATCTTCAGGCCGGAGTTGAACAACAGCATACGGCCATTTACCAGTCTTGGGGTCGGTGATCCCGACTGGTTTCATCGGGCCATAACGCATGGTTTCGATTCCACGGGAAGCCAAGACTTCAATCGGCATACAGCCTTCAAAAAAAATCTTCTTTTCAGAGGGCAAATGTCCCTCGGCAACCTGGGCCGAAACGAGCTCATTCCAAAATTGTTGGTATTCTTCCTTGGTAAAAGGGCAATTCAAATAAACGCCTTCACCTTTATCGTACCGTGATGCGGCAAAGACGGTTTCGGAATCCAAAGACTCCGCAGTGACAATTGGGGCTGCAGCATCATAAAAATAAAAATAATCTTGTCCAATCAAATCCCGGATAGCATTTGACAATCTAGGCGAAGTTAAGGGTCCTGTGGCGATAATGGTCACACCCTCTGGAATATCCCCGATTTCAGAACGAATAATTTCAACGAATGGATGATTAGAAAGGGTATTGGTTACATATTCGGCAAAGCGCTCACGATCCACAGCCAGGGCACCACCGGCTGGAACTTCAGTTTCCAAAGCCGCCTTCATAATTAAGGAATTTAAAAGCCGCATTTCCTCCTTTAAAAGACCGACAGCATTTTCTAAAGAGGCCCCGCGCAAAGAATTACTGCAAACTAATTCTGCAAATTGCCCAGTTTTATGAGCCGGTGTTAATTGCTCCGGTCGCATCTCCCATAGTTTGACCGGTATCCCTCTATTTGCCAACTGCCAGGTTGCTTCTGCACCCGCTAAACCTGCACCGATTACTTTAACAGGATTCAATCATCCTCACCTTGTTCCTCAAATTTAGCGGTATAACCGCAACCTTCTTTCAGGCAAACGATGGTTTTATTATCTTTACTTCCTTTTAAAACGCACATACTACCACATTTAGGGCAAGGGGTTTTAAAGGGGCGCTCCCAACTAACAAAGTCACACCCAGGATATTGATTGCAGCCGTAAAAAAAACGGCCTTTCTTAGATTTGCGCTCGGTGATTTGACCGGTTCCACATTTGGGACAACTAACACCCATTTCTTTCCGGATAGCTTTGGTATTCTTGCATTCCGGATATCCGGGACAGGCTAAAAACTTCCCAAAACGGCCGTATTTATAAACCATGGTTCGGCCACATTTTTCACAAACCACATCGCTTTCTTCCTGGGGTAATTCAATTCGCTCCACATCTTGTAAAGCTGTTTTTAGTTCCTCACTGAAGGGATCGTAAAATTCAGCCAATACCTTAACCCAGTCGATATCGCCTTCGGCAATTTTATCTAATTTTTCTTCCATATCAGCCGTAAAATCATAATCTACGACTTCGGGAAATTTTTGCTTTAGTAAATCGACCACCACTTGCCCCAAATCAGTCGGTTTTAATCGTTTCTCTTCCACTAAAACATAATTACGCTTTATGGTGTCTATTGTCGGGGCATACGTACTCGGCCTGCCGATACCTTTCTCCTCAAGCGTTTTGATTAATGTTGTCTCAGTATACCTTGGCGGTGGTTGTGTAAAATGTTGTTTTGGTTCAACCTTGACCAATTGAACAATATCATGTTCATTCAATTCCGGTAATTGGGCTTCTTCCTCGGGGGCTTCATCATCCTTACCCTCCTGGTACACTCCGAGAAAGCCCGGAAACTTAAGTATATTGCCGTTGGCCCGAAATACATAATCCCCGCCGCGAATATCGGCAGCAACCGTATCAAACAGCGCTGGTTTCATTTGACTGGCTATAAAGCGGCCCCAAATAAGTTGATAAATGCGAAATTGGTCTTTATTGAGAAAAGCTTTCAACGATTCAGGGTTACGCGCGGCATTCGTCGGCCGGATCGCTTCGTGGGCTTCCTGCGCTCCTGCCGTTTTAGTTTTATAAGCTGGTGCTGTTTCCGGCAGAAAATTGGCGCCATAACGTTCTTTAATGACTTCTCTGGCAAGAACCTGAGCCTCTTCGGCCACTCGAACGGAATCGGTACGCATATAGGTTATTAATCCTTCGACTCCAGCTTCACCGATTTCCAATCCTTCATATAGTTGTTGGGCAATCATCATGGTTTTTCTCGGGCCAAAGCCGTGTTTTCGGGCTGCTTCCTGTTGCAAACTGCTGGTGGTAAAAGGCGGCGCCGGAAATCGCAATCGTTCCTTCTTCTTAACTTCGGCAACCTCGAATTGGTTCTTTTTAATATCGGCTTCAATTTGTTTGGCATCCTTGGCGCCCGTTACATTTAACTTCTTTTTGCCAATTGTAGCCAGTTTGGCAGTAAAAGTCTCTTTTTTAGCGGTACTAAAATTACCGGTTATACTCCAATACTCTTCCGGTTTAAAATCCTGGATTTCCTGTTCACGCTCGCAAACCAAGCGAACAGCTACCGATTGAACCCGGCCGGCGCTAAGTCCCCGCCTAACTTTTTTCCAAAGTAAAGGGCTTAATTCATAACCTACAATTCTGTCTAAAATCCGTCTGGCTTGTTGGGCATTGACCCGGTCCAAATCAATTTTGCGGGGATTTTTGATGGAGCTTTCAATCGCTTTTTTGGTTATTTCATGGAATTCAATTCGATTCAACTGACCCGGCTTTAAATCCAAACTGTTAGCTAAATGCCAGGAAATTGCCTCGCCTTCGCGGTCAGGGTCGGTTGCCAGTAAAACAGTTTCCGCTTTTTTGACCGAGTCTTTTAAGTCTTGAATGATTTTGCCTTTACCCCGGATCGTAATGTACTTAGGTTTAAAACCGTTCGGAATATCCACCCCAAACTGACTTTTAGGCAAATCAACAACATGTCCCATAGAAGCTTTGACCATGAATTTTTTTCCCAAATACTTTTCAATAGTCTTCGCCTTTGCCGGCGATTCAACGATAACCAGTGTTTTCACTAAATGATACCCCCATTACCTTTACAAAACCAAATTGACCCATAAAAAAAGGGTTATCAAATAACCCGAAGTTGCAAGTGAATTTTGTCAGTTTAATAAGAAAGATGGGCCCATTTCCACCGGGTGAGGTATAATCATTAATAATCGTTCCTCATCCGCAATCACTTTATACAATATCTGTTCCAATTCTTTAAGCCCGACCTCATTGGTTTCCATTTGTAATGCTTCTGCTAAAACTTTTTCCAATTCATTAAGGGTTAATAAAGAACTGTTAAGGAGGCGCAGAATTTCTCCCTGACAAGTTACTGTTATCTTTTTTTGTTCGGTGGGACTAAAAATACGATGTCCATCCTCTAAACCTTTTAATTCCTCAAGTTCCTCAATATTCGCTTTCAGAGCACTTGGAAGCGAATGTAAAAGCTTAAAGGCCTGCTCGATTTCCTCATGATGAAAACCCTGTTGTACCAAAGCATCAACAAGAATACGTTCAGAACATAAGTTATCTCCTTGGAAAAGTACCTGTTTCATGATAAAACTGACAATCTCAATAACACGATCCATATTTTCACCTCTGTTCTGGCTGTTAATAAATATTTCGGCAGGATGGCGGTTATGCTTAATTAAAAATAGTTTCCAAATAAGGAAGCTGATAAACAATTTTTATTTAATTTCAAATTGAGCGATTATCCCTCAGCAAGAAGTATATATCATAAATATAACAGTTGTAAAGTAAATGTTATTTAACACGAAGATACATCTGACCAGGAAACCTTTTCACAAACCCCCTCAACTCCAACTGAACCAATACTGAATTCACTTGTGCTGATGTTAGTTTTGCCCCGCGTACAATTTGATCAATATGTAACGGCTCACGACTCATCACTGAAATTATTTTTTGCTCAAGTTCAGTCCCGGCAACAAAATCCCCGTCTATCATTTCGCTAGAGGATAATTGAGGAATGGCTAATTCCTCCAAAATATCCTGATGATTTTCAACTAATTTGGCTCCTTGCCGGATCAGGCGATGGGGTCCTTTGCTTCCTTCGTTTCCAATATTACCCGGTACTGCAAATACTTCCCGGCCTTGTTCTAAAGCAAAACCAGCCGTAATTAAAGAACCACTGTCCTCTGCTGCTTCAACCACAACAACACCTAAACTTAATCCGCTGATAATACGATTACGGGCAGGAAAATTACCGGCAAGTGGTTTGGTTCCAAGGGGAAATTCGGAAATAACTGCTCCGTGGCGGGATATTTGCTGCATTAAATTTTCATTTTCTCGCGGGTATGGAATATCAATACCGCAGCCTAAAACTGCCACTGTTCGCCCACTTGCCTCTAGCGCCCCTTTATGAGCTTCCGAATCAATTCCCCTCGCCATCCCGCTGATAATTGTCAATCCCTGCCTGGTCAACTGAACCGATAACTCTCTGGCAGTAAAAATCCCCGAAGGGGTAGGGTTCCTTGTGCCAACTATTGCTACAGCTATATCGTCCCCATATTCGAAGCCGCCAAGTGCATAAAGAACCGGTGGCGGATTTGTTATTTTTTTTAAAGGTTGCGGGTAATCGGCTTCAGAGTATAAGTAAAAACGGATTCCCAAATAATGGGCCTGAAGAATTTCTTTTTCCGGATCCCATGTTTTTTGTACTGTTTGCAAGTCTAGCCAGACTTTTTCACCGATCAATGACTGTAAATTTTGAGCAGGAGCAGACCAAGCCTCTTTCATGGTGCCAAACTCTTTAAGGAGTTTATAAAATCGGGCAGGTCCTACACCAGGTACCCGGTTCCACCATAACCAGTATTTTAATTCTTCACTATCCATGATTGCACCCCCCTAAATCTATAATTCGGGGGAATTATTAACATTCCTTCCGTTATCAAAAAATATAGAATTATTTAAAAATTGCCAGATTTGGTTGCGAAAATTTCAATCCTGATATTTTGGAATCGGGCATATAAGAACTTAGTATTAGTTGCCAGAGATTTTTTGAAAATGACGGATACAATAAGGGATGATTAAACAGAAAGAACAGTTTAATGGTGTTAACTGTTTTCGATAAATTATTAACAGTGATAAGGTGGAAATCTTTTATGGAATACCAAGAATTTGATCACATTTATCTATGTCCCCACTGTGAAACCGATACCCTACATCATGTTATCAACCATAACCATAATTTAATTGGAATTGTCTGCGCCCAATGCCATACCCCTTCACTTGTGAAAAAGGATGTTCTTACTT
>JAEZKW010000311.1 GCA_023415375.1 Bacillota bacterium | reverse complement strand
CTTCTTATTCGAAGTTTTTAATCAAAACTTCTTCTAGCATCCGCTTCGGTACATGGAGCACACCGCGAGAATCCTTAAAATATTTTACCGAATCCGCCAAATTTTCAACGACCGGATGTTCCGCCATATACCCAAGAGCGATTACGGTATTGATGATATATTTATCTGGTATCTTCAACAATTCCTTGATTCTTTCTCTGTCGATGGCCCCCATCCAACAGGTACCGACTCCGTCTTCCCAGGCGGTTAGAAAAATATTCTGGGCGGCAGCTCCCGCATCAAGTTCATAACCGGCCTTTTTAATTTCGGTATCCGCCAGGATTACAATAAAGGCCACCGGCCTTTCACCATCCAGTGGGTGCCCTCCGGTGCGATATAGGCAGCCCATTTCACATTTTCAAAAACCTGCTTCACTTTGACCGGTTCATCAACAATTACATATTTAAGGGGCTGCATATTGGATGCAGAAGGAGCTAGCCTGGCTGCATCAACATATTTTTCAAGCAGAGTTCTTTCAATCGGTTGCTGTTTAAACTTCCGTATTGTTCTTCTCTGTGTTGCCGCCTCATATACTTTCATTTATGATCACCTACTGTCCTTTTCTTTCCTGGTCAGGCTTTTCCCGTTTTGACCACCTGAATTGCAGCCTCATGCCCATTGATATCCCACTTTTCAAACCCGGTTCCGGCTAATTTCTCTCTTTGAACAGACACTGCCAAAGTTTCCTCAGCCACATACTTGCCGAAAGCATCGATAGCTGCCGCCACTTCATCGTCACTGACGAATTTCAGTTCAATGCGATCCGTTAATTCAAATCCGGCATTTTTACGCATATTCTGGACCTTGGAAACAACCTCCCGCGCTAAACCTTCCTGGACCAACTCCATTGTCAAAGCGGTGTTCAGAATTACATAGTTTTCTTTGCTCATTTCCACTACATAGCCTTGTTCTTCACTGGTCCGGATCTCAACATCTTCTTCCTTCAAAGTAACCGGATTGCCGTTGATGGTGAAGTTCAACTCACCGTTGTTCCGCAGGGTTTTCACAAGCTCTCCGGCATTCCCTTTAGAAAGTTCGGCTTCAATTCCTTTTAAGAATTTACCGTATTTTGGCCCTAAAACCGGGAAATTCGGCTTGATGGTATAGGATACATATTGGTCAGGATTCTCTACATATTGAATCGCTTTTACGTTCAATTCTTCCTTAACCAGTCCCTCCATTGGTGCCAGGACCTTTTGCTTTTTCAGGTCCACCATGATCTGGGACAACGGTTGTCTGACTTTGATCTGCACCTTATTCCGGGCTGCCCGGCCTAAGGAGACCAAATCGATTACGAGGCCCATATGTTCCTCTAACTCCCGATTGATTAAAGTCTCATCGGTTTCGGGATAACTTTCTACGTGAACCGTAAAGAGCTTTTTATCACGGGATTCCAGATTTTGATAAATCTCCTCAGCCATGAACGGCGCAAAAGGAGCTATCAGTTTGGCGGCAGCCAGCAACACTTCCCAAAGAGTCCGGTAAACGGCTTTTTTGTCCTGATTCATTTCAGAGGCCCAGAAACGGTCACGGGTCCGCCGTACATACCAATTGGAGACATCATCAATGACAAATGCTTGAATTGCCCGCACCACCCTGGTCAGTTCAAAGGTTTCCATATCGGTCCGGACTCCTTTGATGAGCGAGTTCATACGGGAAATCACCCAACGATCGATCTCCGGCCGGTCCTTTACGGGTATATCGTAAGAAGCCGGGTCGGCGCCATCAATATTGGCATATAAAGTAAAGAATGAATAAACATTTTGCAGCGTGCCGAAAAATTTGGCGTAAACGTCTTTGACCCCATCTTCGTCAAACCGGGTGGGCGTCCATGGGGGCGAAACCGCCAGCAGATACCAGCGGGTGGCGTCAGCTCCGTATTTTTCAAGCAATCCCCAGGGCTGAACTGCATTTCCTCTGGTCTTTGACATTTTTTGACCGTTTTTATCCAGCACCAAATCGTTGACCATCACATTTTTATAAGCCGGACGGCCGGAAAGAAACGAGGAAATCGCAAGTAAAGAATAAAACCATCCCCGCGTTTGATCGATTCCTTCACAAATGAAATCGGCCGGGAACAATTGTTCGAAATTATCCTTATTTTCAAAAGGATAATGTTGTTGGGCATAAGGCATGGCGCCAGAATCAAACCAACAGTCAATAACCTCGGTCGTCCGCGTCATCCTGCCGCCGCATTCACATTTTAGATGAATGGCGTCAATATACGGCCGGTGCAGTTCAATGGTATTCGGATCAACCTTTTCAATGGCCCGTTCCGCCAGTTCCTGCCTGGAACCGACAGAGGCCAGTTTGGAACAGGACTCGCATTTCCAGATATTGAGCGGTGTTCCCCAATAACGGTCCCGGGATAACGACCAGTCAATCATATTCTCCAGCCAGTTTCCAAAACGGCCTTTACCAACGTGTTCCGGGAACCAATTAATTTGTTTATTGCACTCAATCATCCGATCCTTATATTTCGTGGTCGCAATATACCATGACTTCCGTGCATAATACAACAGCGGCGTATCGCAACGCCAGCAATAGGGATAGGAGTGAGTCAACCGTTCTTTGGAAAACAACTTGCCTTCCGCTTTTAAATAGCGGGTTATATCAAGGTCCGTCTCCCTTACAAAACGGCCCGCCCAAAGGGTAACTTCCGAAGTGAATTTACCTTGTTTATCGACAGGCTGCAGTATGGGCAGATTGTATTTTTTGCCAAGTTGGTAGTCATCTTCTCCGAAAGCCGGTGCAATATGAACAATACCGGACCCGTCTTCCGTAGATACAAAATCGGCTGGATAAACCTGAAATGCATTATCCCCGGCTTTTAGGAACGGCAGCAATTGTTCGTAGTGCATTCCGACTAAATCGGAACCTTTAAGCTCTTCCAGGATTTCGCTGTCTTTACCCAGAGCGGCTAGAAGCCGGTCTTTTACTAAAATATATACCGCTTCATCCCCGGCCTTGCGCGCCTTTACATAAGTGAACTCCGGGTTTACCGCCAGTGCCACGTTTGAAGGAAGTGTCCAGGGAGTTGTGGTCCAAACCAGAAAATATTCGCCCTCTTTACCGCTGACTTTCATTCGTACATAAATGGAGTCAATCGTCTCATCCTTGTATCCGAGCGAAACCTCATGGGAAGCGAGCGGGGTTCCACAGCGGGCACAATAAGGCATAATTTTATGGCCTTCATAAATAAGGCCCTGATCGAAATATTGTTTCAAAATCCACCAGGCGGTCTCGATATAGTTATTGTCCAAGGTGATATAAGGATGATCCATATCGATCCAGTAGCCAATCCGTTCGGTCATCCGCCGCCATTCTTTTTCATAGGTAAAAACCGATTCCCGGCATTTTTGATTAAAAGGTTCGATGCCATAGGCTTCAATCTCAGGTTTCGAGGAGATGCCCAGTTGCTTCTCAACTTCAATCTCCACCGGTAATCCATGAGTATCCCATCCGGCCTTGCGGTGAACTTGATACCCTTGCATGGTCTTATAACGGCAAATGGTATCCTTCAAAGTACGGGCCAGTACATGGTGAATGCCCGGCTTACCATTTGCGGTGGGTGGTCCCTCATAGAAAATATAGCGTGGTGAACCTTCCCGGGCGGTAACGCTGCGATCCGGGACTTTCTCAGTCAGCCAATAATTTAGAATCGTTTCTTCCTTTTGTTTGATCGGTGTCTTCGTATCGACCTCTTTAAACTGATGCATCAATTCTTTCCCCTTCCTGAATTAACTATGATTACTTCTTTAATGATCTGATTGACAAATATAAATATAGGCTATAATTGCTTTCCCCTCACCGTTATGGTCCTCCACTTCTTCAACTGCCATATTCCCGAATACCTGCCCCAAATTCAGCTCTAACTGAGGCGAAGGTGAGGCTGACCACATCGTGAGAATACTTTGAGGCTTTAACATTTTTCATTTTACCGTCAATAAAAAAACCCGTCCCTATTATTTTTTAGGGACGAGTTGAATAACCCGCGATACCACCCAGCTTTAAAAGGCGCTGCTTTTCAAGCATTTGCTTTTTCGTCTCGATATCGGTAACGGTGAGCACCGGCGTTTCTTACTGGTCCCGCAGAAGCCATTATGGGCTTTTTCGGGAAATTTTTTCAGAACGCAACTCCGGGGTGATTTTCCCGCTTTCACTCTGCGCCGGCTTTCACCTGACCCGGCTCTCTGCAGCAAGCTTATAGCGCTACTCTTCCCCATCACAGCTTTTCAAAACATTTATAGTTTAAAGTTTATTATAATACAATAACTCACCCGCGTCAACGTCCGATAGAAAATGGGGCTATAAGTCTAAGTTTATAGGGAAAGCGCAAGACTTTTCCGGAAAATTTTGATGTTTATTGAAATGTGGAAGTTTATTTCTAGGTAATTAGGTTGAAGGTAAATGAATAGAAGAAAAAAACTATTTCAAAAAATCTTCCCGCCATGGAGTAAAGATATCTAGAATAGTGGAGTCTTCCAAGGCAACCACACCATGCGGCGCACCTGGATTTACGTAATAGCTGTCCCCAGCTTTAATTTTTGTTTTTTTTCCATTAAGTTCAAACTCAATACTACCTTGAACCACATAACTCACCTGTTCATGAGGGTGGGTATGAACCGTTCCGACGGCTCCCTTTTTAAATTTTACTTCCACCGACATAAGGCTCCCACCAGATGCCAATATTCTTCTTTCCACCCCTGGTCCTATTGAGGTTGGTGTTACTTTTAAATTTTCAACAATCACTGTTAATCTCCTTTCCCGGGAAAAGGTTAATATATAATAAACAATGAAATGTTATATTAAACGACTTCTAATTTTATGTTTTTCTGGCTTAAAAATGCCTGATCCTCATTGGTGATCCGATTATCGGTGATTAAGATATCAACATCGTCCAAAGAAGCAAATGAAACGAAGGCCAACTGGTGAAATTTACTGTAATCCGCCAAACAAATAATCTCACGCGCCGAGTGGATCATCGCCCGTTTTACCTCAACTTCTTCTGCAGAAAATGCGGTCAAACCTTGTTTAAAATCCAAAGCACTGGTACCTAAGAATAGTTTATTTGCATTATACCTTTGGATCATCTTTTCGGCGTCATTACCCAGTAAAGTAAAAACTCCTTCGCGCCTGAGTTTACCGCCAACCACATAAAGGGTTATGTTTTCCTTCGATATAAGTTCCCCGGCAATCATTAAATCATTGGTAATGACAATCAGTTCTTTATCGCCTAGCCCTTTGGCAATCTCAAAATTGGTACTCCCGCCATCGATAATAACAATATCCCGCTCTTCAATGTACTTTTGAGCAGCTGCAGCAATTCGTTTTTTCTCCGGTACATTTTGTCGCTTTCGCTGCATAATCGGAAAGATATTATTACCATTCTGTTTTAAAGCGGCACCACCATGAAACCTTTCCACCAATCCTAACTCTTCTAATTTGGCCAAATCCTGACGAATTGTCTTGCCGGTTACATTAAACCTCCCGCAAAGGGAATTTACATCGACAGTCCCTTCTTTTTCGAGTATCCGGGTGATTTCCTCCAGTCGTTGAACTGAAAACATAATATCTCTCCCTGTCATCAAAAATTATAGCATTTTAAATGAACATTTTCAAACCTATTTGGCAGTCGCCTAATCCCCAACCTTTATCCGGAAATCAAAGATTAACTTTTACGATGCTTCTAAAGTTGAAAAGATAAAAAATGAACCAACTTGAACCGCTATGAATTTTTATAGATTCTAAAAAACTATTTCATGAATTTCATATAAATAATTGAGAAGAATTTGATCACAGAGAGCAGACCCGATTTGCCCATAAACAGGAATCAATAAACCTTCAAATATTTTTTAATGTTTCTTTATTCTTCATCATAAATTTCTCCATGATAGCTCAAAAAACCTACTTCACCGGGAACTTAATGGACCACCGATTCCAAACATTAAAACGAGCCTCTGACCTAAGTCAGAAGCTCGTTTTTACAACTCTGTTACTCTCAAGATTTCCGGAAAAAAGTTTAGTGTGAAAAAACAACTGCGCCCGTTTAGGGTGCGCCTCCCATAGGAGGCGAATACTTGGGCTTGTTGATTTTTCACTGAATTTTTCTGAAAGCCGGTTTGAGCGGCTTTCATCAAAGTTAGTATGTTAATTTTTTGGCTACCGGCATTCTGCGGCCGACACCAAAAGCCTTGGAAGTCACCTTTAACCCTGGCGCCGCCTGCTTACGTTTATATTCATTCCGATCCACCGTCCGGACAACCCAAAGCACCGTTTCCCGATCCATACCGAGTTCGACAATTTCGTCCACAGAATATCCTTCCTCGATATAGTAATACAGGATCTTGTCCAATACCGGGTAAGGGGGTAGAGTATCCTGATCGGTCTGATCCGGCCGTAATTCAGCCGATGGCGCTTTTTCAATTATATTCTTGGGGATAATCTCTTTTTGTCTGTTCACATACTCAGCCAACTCGTAAACCATAGTCTTGGGTACATCGGAGATTACACTTAATCCTCCGCTCATATCCCCGTATAGGGTGCAGTATCCAACTGCCAGCTCGCTCTTATTCCCGGTGGATAATAGCAAATATCCAAATTTATTGGAAAAGGCCATTAGGATATTGCCACGTATCCGGGCCTGAATGTTTTCCTCGGTGGCATCTGCCTCTTTA
Organism: Bacillota bacterium; assembly: GCA_023415375.1. Lineage (GTDB taxonomy): Bacteria > Bacillota > UBA4882 > UBA8346 > UBA8346 > UBA8346. Next base: position 10,067 of record JAEZKW010000311.1, on the reverse strand, counting down.
CCCTCAAAATGCTGCTTTAGTGACTGCAAATAGGCCTCATAAACCGGAGCAATTGGAATCGTTTTAAACTGAATTCCTAGATTCTCAGCAAGTTTCCGTGAGTCCTCCACACTACCACCCGAGGAGAATTGGGATGGCATGGTAATTCCCAATACATTCTCCTTGCCTAGTGCGGCTACCGCCAAGGTAGCCGTAAGGGCCGAGTCTATCCCTCCCGACAGACCAATCACAGCTCCTTTAAATCCGCATTTTTTTAAATAATCACCTAGACCCAGCAGCAATGCCTGATATATAGAGTCAATTTTCTCATAAGGTTTATAAAAATCTGCAACTCCCAGTTCTTTCATATCAACTGTCCGCAAATATTCTTGAAAAAAAGGCGCAACGAAAATTGGATTACCCTGGCCGTCAAAACACATGCTGCCTCCATCAAATATGAGATCATCATTTCCTCCGATCTGGTTGACAAAGACAAAAGGGATTTGGTGTTTTTGGGCATGATTACGAATGAGATTGTAGCGAAGCTCGTCTTTGCCCAGATGAAATGGGGAAGCTGAGATATTAATCAGCAAGGTGGCGCCCCCATCAACCAATTTCTGTATCGGGTCTTCATCGTAAAGTAGGTGATCGGGCCAGAAATCCGGGTCATTCCAGGCATCTTCGCAGATGGAGATCCCTAACTGTTCTCCTTTGAAAGATATAACCTCTGTTTCGACGGCCGGATCAAAATGCCGGGCTTCATCAAATACATCGTAGGTGGGTAACAATGATTTTTGTTGTACCAAAAGAACTTCTCCCTGATAAATCAAGACCGCAGTATTGGCTAAACCTTTCCCAATATCCTGACCTGTCGGTAATGGCGCCCCAATTATCAAACCTGTTTCTGGATATTCAACGGATATTTGAGCCAGTCGACTGATAGCTTGGTCCACTTTTTGGATAAACCAATCTTTTTCGAGTAAATCTTTTGGTGGATAACCTACTACAAAAAGTTCCGGAAAAACTATTAAATCAGTTTTATCATCACTACTTTTGGCCAAGGCTGTTTTTACTTTTTCAATATTACCGTCAATATCGCCGACAACCGGATTCAATTGGGCAATTGTTACTTTCATAGGATAAATCCTCCTGGCTTACCTTACAATTTTTCTTAATTATACCACCCCAATTGAATTGTTTCCTCCACGGTTATGTTAATTTTTTTACTTAAAACTCCCAACCTAAAAAAACATCCATCTCAAGGCACAAAAAGATAGGCCCTTCTCTCCGATTTTCCATCCTTAAGGTCAAGGTCGCGCTTTAGATGCGCTCCTGGAGTTGGGGATTAGGCGGTCTCGATGATCCCCTCCAAATGTCGCCCGCATTTTGGGCATTCCTCATCTGCTATAACCCGGGTTTGATACCCATTCCTGGTTATTAAAAGAGCCCCGCAATCAGGACAAACTGTGTTGCCCAGGCCACCCACATTTCCCAAATATACAAATTTTAAATATTTCCGGGCGGTTTCTGCGGCCTGTTGCATGGTTTTTTCCGGAGTGGGAGGAATAGAAAGTTTATAATTCGGAAAATAGCGTGAAAGATGCAGCGGGATCTCCGGATTGAGCCCGGCAATCCATTCTGCCATAGCGCCGATTTGCTCCGGATGGTCATTTTCACCGGGAATGATTAAAGTAGTAAGCTCCAGGTGAACCTTTCCAACAGCAGCTTTGATATTATCCAACACAGGTTGTAACTTCCCGTGACAAAGTTTACGATAATACCCTTCATCAAACCCCTTTAAATCAATGTTCGCTGCATCTGTCCATTGTAGCAGGTCAAGCCATGGCTCCGGATTTAAAAAGGCGTTGGTAACCAATACGTTTTTAAGCCCGTATTCGTGAACAATCGGCATGGTCTCTATCAAGAATTCGAACCACACCCCTGGTTCGGAATAAGTATATGCCAGTCCGATATTACCGTCTGTTTGATGGGTCTCTTGAGCCAAATCAGCCAATTCCTTGGGTTTTACAATTTTACAAGGAGCCTCTTCCCTAGAGATTTGCCAATTCTGACAAAACTCACATCCCAGATTGCAACCCACTGTTCCAACCGAAAGAATCGGTTTTCCCGGGTAAAAATGGTATAACGGCTTTTTTTCAATTGGATCCAACGAAATGCTGGAGATCTTGCCATAATTATTAGAGATCAACTCACCGGCTTCGTTTTGCCGGACTTTACAAAAGCCCGTTTTTCCAGGGGATAGTTTACAGCTTTGCGGACATAAAAGGCAATGAATCTTTGAATCTGCTTCTGCCTGATAATAACTTGCTTTGAGCACTTTTTCTTCAACTCGCTATCTATTCTTCAAAATTCTAAGGAATTTTAATCTCGATTCGATTAATCCAATAATCCTTCAAATCCTGAAAATCCTGGTTAATGATACCGCACGACTTCAAACCGCTCCAATTCAACTTTCCCATCCTCCGGGATACCTGCTTTTCTTTTTGCGATAGACACTTGTTCTTCGGCTGTCTCGACCCCTTCCAGATTAGGTAATAAAAGTCCACGGCGATAACCTTGGGTGACAATCACCCCATATCGCTCCGGATCGAGTTCCCCCAAATCTCCAATTGGTTCAGCCGGTTTTAAAACGTCCACACTGTATACCAAGTCTCCCAGTTCATCCCTGGTTATCGGCTCAAAACGCGGGTCTTTGGTGGAGGCCGAGATCGCATTTTGTTCTGTCTCTGCCACGATATTTTTTTGAGTGGGTTCGGTAGTACCGATGCACCCCCGTAGTTGCCCATGTTTTTTGATCGAAACAAACACTCCGGCTTTTTGGTTTCTAAACTCTTCTAAACCCTCCGGTTCCTGAAAAGGGTGTCCCTGAACATAATCCTCAACAATTTGTCTGGCATACCTAACAATGGGGCTTTCTTTTTTGCGCCTGTCAATAACGGATTGATCCCGGTTTTTAAAAATTTCCTCAACCATGCTCCGGCTGCTGCGCCCGGTTGGTTTCAATGAGGCCACTCCATAACCGACTCCAAAGGTTCCTTGGTAACTATGGATTTTCACTTGAACATCGATTTTGTCTAAAGCCCCCATTAACATGATCACGCTGCGGAAGCCACACTCTGCTGCCTTTTCAAGTAGCACCGGATCGATACGAAACAGTTCTGAGAATTGGCTATTTCTCAGTATATCCATCAATTTTTGGTCAAACTCGGCCCCTCTGGGGTCGTAGCCTGCAGGTGCCCCCGGCTTCAAACAATGAGAAAGATCCCCGCTGGCAATAATCGCTACTTTCCGTCCTAACTCTGCGGCTGCTTTTGGAATCATCGTACCAAACTGATATAATTCCTCAAGGGGTAAATAACTTAATGGAATGATTACCAACTTTACTTTCTCTGCCCACTCAGGCGAGAAAAAGGAAAGCGGCACCAATACTCCGTGATCAAGGGCACCCTGATGTCTGTAGCGTTTGGCCATATTTTGATCAAACTCTAAAACCGGCAGATTCACTTCTTGGCTTAAATTAATTATTTTTCGGGCAAGCTCCAAATCATTACGCCATTCCCAAGTTTTAGAGAGTCCAAACCGACTTAAATCACCCTTTAATATCTCATCACCGTAAATCACGATGGCGTCTGAAAAAATAGTGCCATGTGGAGTAAAAACCACCAATGTCTCGGGAGGGTCTTGTGCCAACAAATTATTGATTTCCTTCATCGACTGAATTGTATTGGATACCTGCTCCAGATCGGAATTATTTCCGATTCCAGGTACAATAATTGGAGGATGTGGTACTAAAGCTCCTAAATTAATCATTAAAAGTCACTCCTTATTCCATTAAATAAAATTCTCATTCTTTAAAGGTTGCTAATTAATCTTAACATATTTCACATTTTAAGTTCCAATCATTTGAAACATAGAACAATTTTCCCCTTCCATTCACTCATTCTCAATTGTTAATTGCTTCTTTTTCCCTTGGTTTATACACAATTTCCATCTGGTAATAATCGTCTTGAGTTGAAAGATCTCCCCTAGGAGCCATTTTTAATGAAAGCTCCAAATTGCGATAACTCCAGGTTACAATGGCATAAATGCCAAGCCGATCAATTTCCTTAACCAAAGAGGAATCATACTCCGTATGTCCCCAAAAAGGTCCAATCTTCCAAGTTAACTCTGAATAATCAAATTGTAATTCCATACCTGTTCTACTTTCTATCCTGCTCTTTAAATCACGCTCGACTTTGTAATAAATCCCTGGCTCGCCATAATCTTGGGAAGCCGAATAATAATTCAAATCTTGGTAGCTCGTACTGAAGGTAAGTTTGGCAGTTGGATTTATATTCCTCCCCATTTTAAGCTGTAGTTTATAACTGGATCGATAGGGTTCATAGCCCCTCTCCCAAAATAGCTTCTGATATTTAAATTCATAGCGCCATTTGGCTTTACTTTGATATTTACCCTCAGCAATCCACTCTTCCTTCCAATAATCTTTATAGCCGGAGGTCTTATAATCACCGGTACTTTCTTCATATCCAATCTGTAACTGCATATTGGTTTGAGGATGCCAGGTTAGCGCCTCTCCCAATTGATATTTCAATGATGTATATTGAGCATCTTCATAGTAGTCTTTGTCATTACGTTTTAAATTAAAACTATACTCCCAGGGTTTTTGCCGCCAGGTTAAAGCGATTGATTCATTATTCAAGCGATAAGGACATCCCGTATCCAATTCCGGGTTTCGTTCTTCATTTTGATAACCTATTTCCATTCGAATCGTCTTCAAAAGGGAAAAACTGTAGTTTATTTTCCCGTTATAGATTTTATATTTGTCATCCCAATCATAGCCTGCTTTGAATACTAATTTTTTACAAAATTCAGGGAAAGTAAACTTTACGTTGCATGATGAATATTTATCCTCAATCGGCACCAAAAAGAATTTACCTGTTAAGCCCAAATGCAACCAATCCCACCCTGCATCGCCATTCAATCGAAGTATAGTCTCACCAGGCTCACCTTCAGCTCTTTCCTGGGAAACACTGACTTTATTTAATTCAAGCCCCGATGCTGTCGATGTAAAAGTAATAAAAAATAGCATACCGATTCCGGCTATCACTGAAATTATAGTTTTCATACCGTTCTCCTAATATTTTCTATTTCGTGTAATAATTTAGATATTTGTTCCAAATATCCTTTTATTCAATAAAATAATTTTAGTTAGAATTTTATAAAAAATTTGCAAGCGATGGCCTTAAGTTTGGAAAATCTTAAGATTTTTACCTTGTTTTTTGGAATTAAAATGTGGTCAACGGGAAGGGTAATATGACATCAAAAGAGACCGTGAGGATTCAAACTAGAGCTCTTTTTCTAGTAACAGACGGATTATCTTGACTCCAGAAATAACATGAAAGTACAAGATGATTCAATCGATGGAAAGCAACGAATTTTATTCAAAGAAAAAGAAATCGAGGCACGAAAGAATTTCGCACCTCGATTTCTTAGACCAACCAACTCATCGATACTTCATTATATGTTATAGAAATTTAAATATGCTTATATTTGTCTCTTACATTGTACACGTATATTTAAAAGAGGATAGACAATCACTCCGGCATTAGGCTTATCACTAAATCCCATACTTCATTGGCGGCATCACAAATCAGCTCTGAATCACTTTCAGCTAACTGGGGAATATAAAAATAATCAAGTTCATCGCTGATTGTTTCAAATTCGGGTTCGATCCGACAACATTCCAAGAAGAGCTGTTTAAGTTCACCCACCGGTATCTTTTCATGGACGATTAAAAACGCTTTCAACAGATTACTAACTCCAACCTGAAATTTCTGTAACCCCACACCGGGCTCTTTAACAATCATTGCTTCGGCCTGTTCAAATAATTGATCAGCTTCTTCCAGCAAATCTTCTACTTCCATATTTTTAGGGGCCTCCTATTTTGACTCTATTTAATACCTAATTTCTTGGTCATCCATTATTTCCCTTTTTAATTAACTAAAATTTTTTTAAAATTATTCTAAACCTTTCCAGCCAATTTTAAAATCAATAAGATATACAATATTTCTCCATTAAACAGGCAAACGTTTAAATATTGTATATCTTTATTGTACGCGCATGCGCGTAGAATTTCTTTTGGATAGCCTAATTCATCAACGCTTTTCAATTTATGCCGCTTTTAATTGTTCCCTTAGCCAGCTACCTGAAATCTTTTCTTTCTGCAGTAAATCTCGGACGACTTTGTCGACGACCGGTCCGCGTTCTTTTAAGATTCCACGAACCCGTTCTTTCTGTTCATTAAGAATTTCAGTCATCACTTCAAAAAGCCGTTCTTTTCCCAAACAGTCTTCCTGAACGATACCAAGCCGCGATAGTCCGGTAAGAATTATCTGCTTTGCAATATGAGTAGCCTGTTCAAAATCATTGGAAGCACCGGTACTCCAGTTTCCATACATTAATTCTTCAGATAAAGCCCCACCAAGACAAATACAAATTTGGTCCTGCAAATACTCTTTTGTATAGAGATACTGTTCTTGAAGCTGTGCTTGCCGCATAAATCCCAATGCTTTACCTCGTGGAATGACTGTCAGGGTTGCCACTGATTCAGGACGAAGTAATTCGCTGATTAAAGCATGGCCCACTTCATGAATGGCTACGCGTTTTAATTCTGCAGCATCCGGCTGACGGTCCAACTTTTCACCCATCATAACCTTATCAATGGCCTCCCGTATATCCTCCATAATAATCTCCTGGTGATTTCGACGATAAGCCAGAATCGCTGCTTCATTCAACAACGATTCTAAATGAGCCCCAGAGAATCCAAAAGTATCTTTAGCAACCTCCTCCAGGCTTACCTCAGAAGCTAACGGCTTCCCTTTGGCATGGATGTTTAAAATATGAATACGTCCCTCTTTATCAGGTAAATCCACCTTAACCTGTCGGTCAAACCTTCCAGGCCGTAAAATAGCCGCATCTAATAAATCAGCCCGATTGGTGGCTGCTATTAAAACAATTCTTACTGCTTCATTCTGTTTTAGACCATCCATTTCAACCAACAGCTGATTTAGGGTTTGGTCATATTCCAAATGAGAACTGTGATTACCTCTTTTTCCGGCAATGACTTCAATCTCGTCAATAAAAATGATTGCGCTTTTCTTGCCGATCTTTTGTGCTTGCTGCCTTGCTTTACTAAAAAGCTGTCGAACCCGCTGGGCCCCTACACCGGCATACATCTCAACGAAACTGGAACCATCCAAAGCCACGAACGCCGAGTCGGTATAACTGGCTGCAGCCTTTGCCATCAGAGTTTTTCCCGTACCGGGAGGACCTGTGAGTAAAATACCTTTTAGAGGACGAATCCCTAATTTATTTAATTCCTCCTGATCCCCGCGGACAAAATCTAAAGCCTCGAGCAATTCTCTTTTGGCAACTTGCTGGCCGCCAATATCATCAAAACTAACAAGAAATGATTTATTGTTGACATGGCCGCCAACCATCTCCGGACTTTTGCCGGCCATTCTTCCCTGAGTAAAGAAGTATAGAGTTCCTATTGCCAATCCAATCAATAATAATGGTGTCAAGTCAACCCCGCGCCAAAATAAAAATACCAAGATACCAACCCCAGCCCCAATAAGGCACTCTAAATATTTCCTCATGATACATCACCCCCGCTTAGATTGTTACCTTTTTCTGTTTGCAAATGAATGGGCAGTACTTCATACAAATAATTCTGCCCTTTTTCAAGCTGCAAGTACATATTATTCTGACTAAAATATACTTTGGCTTTTACTCCCGGGCATGATTCTAAGGCCGTTTTAAGTTGAATATAATGGCCTGATACAATAGCCTCTTCGAGATTGAACGATAATTGATAGCGAAGGCTTTCTAAATCATGATTTCGCCGGTCAACAATTTTAAAATTCCTTATCGGTTGGTTATAATAATTATCGACTTTTTGTTGTACATAATCCAAAACTTGTTGCAAATCATCAACTTTTTGCAACTTTACCGTGACGGTAAGCCCATCTTTGTCCTCTTTAACCTTATAATCGCGGATTGCTTTCATTCGCTGTAAATCTCTTTGTAACGGGTCCTCCACTTTTAATTTAGCAGTTAAGGCTTGTCCGCCAAAAAGTGCGCCGATAGTCACTAAAAAGGCCAGCACGATTAAACCAATTTGCAGATTTTTAATTCGTTTCACAAATATATTCCTCCTAACTTTTAAACGCTGATGTAACCTAAAATATTATGATTTAAACAAAAAAATACTTTTTAACCTAAATCCAAAATCGAACAACAAACCCGGCGCCTATCCTCGCGCGCATTTGCGCGGCTATTAAAAGCTACCGAAACAAGTACGGCAAAATGTTTACGGAGTGGCCGGCTATCTTTTTATAAGCAAAGCAATCACAAACGATAGTTGACATAAAAATTTTATCATAAAGCATAGCATCATAATAGAGGCGATTATTGGATCAACTTACAAATTACTTACGGTATCCGGTTAAACAGGATCGTTTCCTTCCAGGTTAAGCAGTCATTCAATCCGGAGTAATATCTTAAGAGCTATTGGAATTATTTCAAAGCATAACCGACATAAAAGAATACCTAGGGGCTCCTGAAAAAGTAATCGTTTCCGATTAGAATTCCAGTATTACCCATTTATTTGAAAATAATATAAAAATGCTATCGAAAAATCGCACCTTGAAAAATGAAGATAAAAGAACCCGCAGTCGTTGCTCCAAGTTCATGACCAAGAATTGCAGCATAATCACAGACTCACTAGTCTCTTTTAACTTAGCCATAATTCGACTCAATCCGTAACAACGTTTGCCTTCGCCAAATTTACCTTCAATGGAATTGCGAATTTTTTCATAAAGCCGTCCCAGTTGCCGTTGTTTTTTATCTTGTTTGATTGGCCTACCCAGTTTCGGGCCGCTTAACTCAATCCCGTACAGCTTGCAAAGGGCAAAATTGTCACGATTGCGATAAAGTTTGTCGGCGGCAATAACCTTAGGATAAAAACCAAAACGACGATAGTAGTTTTCTATGCAATCTTTGAGTTCTACACCTTCATGGAAATTGTCCCAACTAAGTTTATCAACAAAGGCATATCCGTTAACCAGGCTTACTGCTACTTTAGCCCCAAATTCCGTATCAGCGGTGACTTTCCCCCGGACGATCGGCCGGACATGAGGCTGGCTGATACTGACAATTCGCTCGGCCACTCGATGGCTTCGGGTGTCATACATCATTTTTTGCTGCTGGTACAATTGCTGGATTACGGTCAATTGGTTTTGCTGTTGATCCGATAATCCCTTCGAGTTCTTTTCGAGTAACCAAGCTATCGTTTTGAAGTCCCGTTTGACATAACGCAATTGCTTGCCCACAGCTTTACGAATTTTGTTGGGCTTGGGTTTCTTAGATTTGGCAAAATCTAAATAATCTTTTCGGGCCTTTTGCCGATAAGTCCGCGGCTTGATAAACTGTCCTTTGAATGGTTTATATAAGGTATCAATCATCTTTTCTAGCTTTTCGCGGCCCTCATTAAGCAGGGAACAATCAGTCGGATAGCGGATGTCCGCTGGGGCACAGGTAGCATCTACTATCAAAATTCCTTGATTATTTCCCCCACCATGACTTGGCGGTTCATGGGGACCGGAATCATCGGAGCCTTTCTTTGGCTTAACGCCGCAGATGATTTCATTAATCTCTTGCAATGTTTTAGCGTCGAAGCGTTTCCGAAAATGAACCATCATCGAAGGGTCAAAGGGGATTTCATCCTGGTATTCCGGTAATCCAATGAAGTACTGGAGGTAATGATTCTCGCGAATTTGTTCGACGAGTTCTTCATCGGAATAACCGCACTTTTCTTTGATGATTAGTGCTCCTAATGCCATACGAATCGGTTTGGCGGGAGCTCCCATTCCTGTGGAGTTGAACTTTCCAGCATACTTGGCTTCAAAAAGATCCCATGGAATAGTTTGGGCTAATTGGACCCAGCGATTATCTTTTCGAAGTTTTCCTCCAAAGGGAAGATAAAAATTTTCAAATGAAAGTTGTTG